>NZ_JBFWZI010000198.1:8517-12405 GCF_050185545.1 Reyranella sp.
ATCGACGCCACGGGAAAGATCGACGCCACGGGAAAGATCGACGCCACGGGAAAATCGAGCCACGGGGGAGCACGCCATGACGAGCAAGGTGCTGGAGCGCATGACCGCGCCGGGTCCGAAGAAGATCCTCGCCTGCGACGGCGGCGGGATCCTGGGGCTGATGAGCGTCGAGATCCTGGCCAAGCTCGAGGCCGACCTGCGCGCCCGGCGCGGCAAGCCCGACCTGGTGCTTGCCGACTACTTCGATTTCGTGTGCGGCACCAGCACGGGGGCGATCATCGCGACCTGCATTTCGATCGGCATGTCGACGGCGCAGATCCGCGACTTCTACGTCAAGAGCGGACCGCTGATGTTCGAGCAGTCGTCGATCTGGAAACGCCTGCACTACAGCTATGTCGACGAGCCGCTGGCCGCCATCCTGCGCCAGGAGATCAATCGCACGCTCGGTTACGGCAAGAACGATCCCCCGGCCATGCTGGGGGATGACCGGCTGCGCACGCTGCTCATGATGGTGATGCGCAACCATTCGACCGATTCGCCGTGGCCGATCTCGAACAATCCGCGCGCCCGCTACAACGAGCGGGGCCGGAAGGACTGCAACCTCGATCTTCCCCTGTGGCAGCTCGTCCGCGCCAGCACGGCCGCGCCGACCTACTTCCCGCCCGAGATCATCGTCTTCGCCCCGGGCACCGACAAGGAGTACTCGTTCGTGTTCGTCGACGGTGGCGTCACGACCTACAACAACCCGGCCTTTCTCGCCTTCCAGATGGTCACCGCCCAGCCTTACGCCGTGAACTGGAAGACCGGCATCGACGACCTGCTGATCGTGTCGATCGGGACCGGCCAGGCGCCGCGCGCCCGGCCCGGCCTGCGACCCGGCGATCTGTCCCTCCTCGACCACGCCAAGAGCATTCCGTCCGCGCTGATGAACGCGGCGTCGGCCGGCCAGGACATGTCGTGCCGGATCTTCGGCGCCTGCCGCTTCGGTGCGCCGATCGACCGCGAGTTCGGCGCCGGCCTGGTGGAGGCCGGTGGGCCGTCCAACTGGACCGGCCCCAAGCTCTTCACCTACGTCCGCTACGATCCCGAGGTCACCAAGGAAGGCCTCGCGGCGCTCGGGCTGACCCACATCGTGCCGGAGAACGTCCAAGTCATGGACTCCGTCAAGTTCATCGCCGACATCAGGAGCGTCGGCGAGCAATATGCCGCCAGGCATGTAACCCCGGATCACTTCTCGAATTTCTCGTGAGGCTGCCATGAGCGCTGCACGACGGGCCTTCGTCATCATGCCGTTCGGCAAGAAGAAGCTGGCCGACGGTACCGAGGTCGATTGCGACGACGTCTACAAGCGGCTGATCCAGCCGGCCATCGCCGCGGCGGGGCTGGTGGCGCATCGCGCCGACGCCGACCGGCGCGGCGGGTCGATCCATCTCGACATGTTCCAGGACCTGCTGCTGTCGGAATTTGTCGTTGCCGACCTGACCATGGACAATCCCAACGTCTGGTACGAGATCGGTGTGCGCCACGCCTTGCGCTCCGGCGGCACGGTCATGACCTACGCGGCCCGTGATCGCCTGCCGTTCGACATCGCCGGCCAGCGCATGCAGCGCTACACGCTGAAGGACGGCAAACTCGATCCGGATCGGCTGGAGCAGGAGCGGACGGCGCTCACCGAGGCGATCGTGGCGACCCTCGGCGCGTGGCGCGGGCGGCGCGCCAGCCCGGTCTACCAGACGATCCCGAGCCTTCAGGAGCCCGACTGGAAGACGCTGAAGGTGGGCGACGTCAACGAGTTCTGGGATGCGCTCGATGCCTGGCGCCGGCGCGTCGACATCGCCCGGCGCAACCAGCGTCCCGGCGACATCCTGGTGCTGGCCGACGAGACTCCGAACAGCTTGCTCGAATTCGAAGCGCTGCGCACGGCAGCCGACGCGCTCCTGAAGATGAAGCGGCAGCGCTATGCCCTGAAGATCCTCGAGGAGGCGCGCAAGCTCGAACCCGACGACGTCAAGGCGATCCAGATCGAAGGCATGGCGCTGGGCCGCGACGAACGCTACGCCGAAGCGCGCGACGTTCTCACCGCACTGGCGGCCAAGCACAAGGATGGCGAGACGCTCAGTCTCTATGCCCGCACCTGGAAGGACGAGTGGATTCAGGTCTGGAACACCCATCCGCAGCGTCAGGAGGATCCCGCTGCCGCGGCGCGCGATACGGCATCCACTCTAAACAATGCGGCCGTCGCCTACTACGACGCCTTCCGCGCCGTCCCCGGCGAATACTATCCCGGCATCAATGCCCTGACCCTGGGCCGGCTCTGGGAGCACGTGACCGGCCTCGAGAGCAAGCTGCCGCTCGGCCGGATCGCCTCGGGTGTCGGCTGGACCGCCAGCGTGGCGGTGGAGCGCGACAAGGATTACTGGTCGCTCGCCACGCGCGCCGAGATGGCGCTGGTCGAAGGACGCCAGAAGGAGGCCCTCGCCGACTATTCCGATGCCGCGGCGCTCGCGGTGGCCAATCGCGACCGCTTCGCGCTCGATTCGTCGAGTCAGCAGCTCGATTTCCTCGGAACGCTGGGCTTCCAGGTCGAGATCGTCCGCGCCGCCGCCGAGATCATCGATCGCGCCGAGAAGCAGCTCGATGCCCTGGTCGGCGGCCGCAAGCCGGCGCAGGCCGAGCCCCAGCGCATCGTGGTGTTCAGCGGCCACATGATCGACGACCCCGATGTCCGCGGGCCGGGCAAGGAAAAGCCGGCGCGCTTCCCACCCGAGAAGATCGACGCTGCGGCCAAGGCGATCCGCCAGAGGCTGGACAAGATCGGCGCCAGCGCCGGTGATCTCGGCCTCTGCGGCGGCGCTTCGGGCGGCGACCTGCTGTTCGCCGAAGCCTGCCTCGAGCGCGGCATGCGGATGGAGCTGCGCCTGGCGCGTCGCGAGGAGGAATTCCTGGCCGAGTCGGTGACGTTCGCCGATCCCGACCGTCGCTGGGAGGAAAGCTTCGAGCAGGTCAAGGAGAACGCGGCGACGACGCTGCTGATCATGCCGCAGGAGCTGGGGCCGGCGCCGGCGGGCGTCAGCGTGCACGATCGCTGCAATCGCTGGATACTCTACAGCGCCCTGTCGCTGGGCCTGCGCAAGACCTACTTCGTCACCCTGTGGAACGGCGAGCCGGGCGACGGTCCCGGCGGCACCCAGCACATGGTCGAGCTGGTGCGCAAGCTGACCGGCCGCCGGCCGGAGATCATCGATCCGAAGACGCTTTGAAGGGTAGCGCGGCTATTCGAACACCTCGTCGGCCGACGCGACCAGAGTCTGTGCGACCGTGACTCCGATCTCTTTGGCGGCCCGCAGGTTTATCGCCAGCACGAACTTGGTCGGGTTCTGCACCGGCAGGTCCGCGGGCTTGCTGCCGTCGAGCACGCGATCGACATAGTCGGCAGCGCGCCGGATCAGGTCTCCCGGGTCGACACCGTAGGACATCAGGCCGCCCGCCTCGGTGATGAAGCGATCGGCATACACCGCCGGCAGGCGATGACGGCCGACGGCGGCGAGGATGGTGGCGCGACGCACCGCCGTGAAGATGTGCGGCAGGGCCAGCACGCTGGCGCCCTGTTCCTGCGCGATCCGCGCGACGGCCGGCTCGATCTCGGACTCGCGATCGATGGTCGAGGTGTGCAGGGTGATCCCGAAGGAGGGCGCAATGTCGCCGAGGGCGTCCAGCATCATGCCGGCGTAGGGTGCGGTCGCCGGATTGTAGAGCGCCGTCGCCCGGGTCACCCGCGGGCTGAGCTGCGTCAGCATCGACAGCCATTTTCCCGCGAGCGGCGGATCGTAGTCGGCGAAGCCGGTGGCATTGCCGCCGGGGCTCGCCAGGCTGCGCACGAAGCCCTGC
>NZ_JBFWZI010000199.1:0-2592 GCF_050185545.1 Reyranella sp.
GTCTGAGCATGTGAATGATCCTGCTTTGTTCTGGCGGTAGAGCTTCAATCGCTGCATCCAGGCGCGACCGGTAAGCCGGATCGTCAAAATCCGACGCGGCAAAGGGATCGTGGATCCCTGCGGCCGCATCTGCGCCACGGTCTCTTGCTGCGCCTGGTATCGGGCCTGTTCGATATAGGCCATCACTTCGAACGTCGAGTAGAGCTGAAGCGCCAGCAGCGCGCGGATCGCATCCGCCTCGCTTCGCCACGCATCGAGCCGGATCAGGTCGGCGGCCATCAGCGCGGTGACCTGCGATTTCGATAGCGGCTGTTGCGTCAGGCCGCCGTCGATCAGGAAGAGGGCCGGGTTGCTCATGACCAGATGATCCTTGCGCAGTGGAAACAAACGACCTCGCCGCAGGAGGGAACGGGCTGGTGGCCGGCGGGATTGATGCAGTCGTGATCGAGTTCAAACGGATCGGCGCTGGCGAGTGCCGCAGCTGTGATCTCCTCGGGGCCGGTCTCGCGGATGGTGGTGCGCTCGATGGTTTCACGGACGGGCATCGGGGTTAACCGTCAAATTTGTTGATGTTGTAAGACATGCGCTGCATCGGTGACGGAAGCGCGCCTTCCGGAGAAATGGCGATCCTCGCTTCCAGCCCGTCAATGCTGACGCGCGCGCCTTGCGTGTCGAGACCCGGCTCCAATCCGAGAAACTGGAACGGCTTGCCGCAGTCACCGCAGAAGATGCGCAGCTCGGCCATGAAGCCGTTCGGGCGATCCAAGCAAGCGATCTTAGCTTCGACGCGGTGATTCTTGTTGTGCTGGCAGGTCATGCAGAGATGGCCTCCATGTCCGTGCCCCGGCAGTATGGGCAGAACTTCGGCTTTCCGACGCAGAGAACAACGCCGCTGCATTTGCGGCATTCCCAAGGTGAGCGTGCGAGTGTCGGTGCCGCTGGTTCATCCATCCAAGACGGTACGCTGCCGTCCTTCGGGCCTTTGTAGGGGCGGGAAATATCGCCGGGCATCATGCGGCCTCGCAAGTGATCGGCGTGGGCTTGCAGCCCTCGCAGCGCTCTTCGTCGCGGCGCTGCAAAAACTCGTGAAACATCTCCGGTCGCGGCCCGTCGATCGCGCTGTGTACGGCAGAGACGATGCACCACAGCGCCCAATCCTTAGGGTCTGTGCCGCGATACATTGAGTTTCCTTTGTAGAGGTGGTGATGCTCGGCGAGATCGCGCGCGGCGTTCATCAGCGCTGCCAGCTTCTCGGCGCCCTCCTGCGTGGCGCAGGCGCATCCGAAGAACTTAAAATCCCACCAGCCGGGACCGGTCACCCGTGCGATGCACCAGCCTCCGATGTCGCGGGCGACGAACTCACCGACCTGCGGCCGGGGCTTCTCAACTGGCTTGGTGCGGCGGGCCATCGATCTGTTTCCCGTGGGTTGATTCACGGGAAGCAGGGTAGTTCGCGATTTGCGAACAAGTCAACAGAAAAGTTTGCGTCCTGCGAACTAAGTGGCAGGAGATCTTTTGGCGCGCGTGGGTTGGGGCACGGCGGCGGGAGCGACGTAGTTGCCATTCAGTTCAGGGAATGGTGTGAGTGGGCCGCAGCTGTAGGTCGGCTCTCGCGGAGGGGAAATCAGATCCACAATCTGGCGTCCGGCCATAAGTATCTCCGTCCGCCGAATGCCGGTGTATCCGCCAAAGCTGTTCCTGGCGTTCGCGGCGACGCAAACGCACACGTTAGGCATTTGGCCGACGTGCGCCAGCCCGCCGGAACAGGTGTACGGATTGCCGATTGCGGCATCCCGGATTGATTCGGTATCTTTCCAGATGCGGCTGCGTTCGGCCAAAATTACGGCCTTCATCTCGTCGAAGTTGAGCGCCGCAGAAGCGACGGTTTCCGGCTTATCGCCACCGGCGCAGCCAGCCAATGCGGCGCAAAGTGCCGCAATTCCCAGATTACGCATGGGATGTACCTTCAGGCCGCCTGCCGGCGCGCCTCCAGTTTGACTTTGATGTGATAGGGCAACTCTTCGTCATCGCCCCAGAACAACCAATCGATAGCTAGTTTGAATTTCTTGCGGATCAGGCAGGCAGTTTCGAACGTGAGTTCCCGCTCGCCGGTTTCAAATGGATTGTAGGTGTTTCGTTTAATCCCCAGTTCCTTGGCGAAGGCGACCTGACTTGTAAATCCAAGGGCCTCTCTGAGGTTTTTCAGGCGCTTACCAACTGTTTTGGGGTCATCAATCATGGCGCCCATTGCACCATGAACGGCCCGCCTTGTCGTCTCGCAGATTGCGAACGCTTGACTTTTTCGCACTATGCGAACTATTTCTTGGTGCATGACACCTGATTCGGCATGGACATGGGCAAGCGTCATCGCCGCCGCAGGCGGCACCAAGGGTGTTGCCGAGGGGCTAGGCGAGTCCACGTCGACCGTCAGCGGCTGGAAGGTGCGGCCCGGCGGCATCCCGGGCAAGCATTGGTCGGCTCTCGTCACTCTCGCCGCGGAGGCCGGGCGCCCGGAGATCACGTTGGAAGTTTTGGCCGAAGTTGCCGCGCGCCGGCAAGTGAATGAAGAGGCCCGCGCATGACGCCGCACGA
>NZ_JBFWZI010000199.1:2692-12287 GCF_050185545.1 Reyranella sp.
ACGAGTTCAATCATGGGGACAAGTTCGAATCAGCGGCGCGCGTCGTCAAATCCGCGGGGGCTCATTTATGAGCCCAAAAAAATCCGACCTGTGGATCGGAGAATTTCCTTCCGCGATCTCGCGAAGCTCGCGCAGCCCCGAAAGACAATTGAATACCTGGTCGAGCGCGGCGGCTGCGACCGCAGCACGGCGAAGCGATGGCTGTCGGGCGCAAGCCCGGCGTCAGGCCGTGCTGTCGGCGCAGTTGTTGCCGATATCATGTCTCGGCTTCGATGAATGCCGTCGCGAAAGCAACCAGAGGCAAAGCCGGAACGGCTGGGGCACCTGTGACGGGCCCCGTAAGACGATCTACCGCCGGAACGGGGTTGCGAGTAGGCGCGACTGCCGCGCAGCAGTCTGCGCGCGGGGTGATGAGCCCCGCGCGACAATTCCCGCCGCTGGATATGCGGCACCTGGAAGAGGCCTGCGAAATCCACGGTCCCTGATCACCGGATCAGGCGCGGGCCTCGCAATTTCCTGCAGCGGTGGAGCAGCGGTAGCTCGCCTGGCTCATAACCAGGAGGTCGTCGGTTCGATTCCGACCCCTGCAACCAGTTCGGGCGACGGCCTTGGCATCCAACAGCCCGGGTCAATGACATGGGGCGGGTTCTTTGTGCCGACGGCTCCATCGGGAAGGGCGGATGAATCCGCTATGTGCCCCGCCGTCGCCCGATCCTTATCACGGAGGGCAGCATGAAGCATCAGCTCGGCGACGCCCCGATCCAGCAGAAGTACCGCGAGCAGATGAACGCCATCGCGCACGCGCTCGATGACGTTCTCAATCCGGAGCTGCACGCCCCTCCCGGCACGACAGGCGCAGCGCGGGAGACCGGCTTTGTGCTCTTAGTCTATCCTATCGGCAACCTCGCCAACGGCGACGCGCGCTGCAACTACATCTCGAACGGCGCCGACCGCAAAGACGTGGTCGCACTCATGAAGGAAATGATTGCCCGGTTCGAAGGGCAACCGGAAATGGCAGGCCGGGTATGAACTCGATCCCGCTGCTCGACGCCACCCGCCGCCTGGGTGCGCCGCCGAACTGGAATCACGAGACGGACGGCATCTGCCACACGCTGGAAATCTGCGACCGCGACGGCTTCATGATCTCGGGCTGGCTGCCGAGCGAAGCGGAGCGTGCACGCATCGCTGAAGGCGCGCCGATCTTCCTGCACATTCAGGGCGTCGCGCATCCCGTCGTCGCCATGTCCGTCGGCAAGGCGTCCGATATTCAGCCGCTGGAAATCGCAAGCGGGCGTGAGGGGAGGCGGGGATGACGGTCGCGGACTCGTTAATGGACGGCTGGCTTCGCATCCCCTTCAAGGGCGGATGGAACGATCTCCGCCGTTGGAAACAATACGGCGGAAGGCTCGACAGGCCGCCGCCACCTGCGCCTATCAACACCGCGAGGCCCGCCAGCTCCGATAGCTGATCCCAAGCCCCGCACCCACAGTTCCCAGTAAGCGTCAAAGCGTATCCGTCTCATTGCTTTTCGTCCGGTGATTTCCCGGCGTGAGATTTTGTGTCTCAAAAAACAGGGGCAGGCTCATGGAGCCGCTGTTCATGATGATCGATTTCCATCATCCGCCAGGGTGGCCAACCTCGCAGGCGGATGACGAAGGGCCGGGCGCTCCGGCCGCGCAGCATGATGCCCACCCTGACAAGCGTGCTGCTGCACCCCTGCCCGGAGCGCCCGTGCCTGACTTTGCAGCTTCGGACGCCCGCGGTGGTGGCCTTCCCGAAAGATCCCCGGGAAGTCCCGCCTCGCAGAACCGCGTGGCGTCCGATTCCGAAAGCGAGAATCCAATCCTGCAATGGGTGCCAGCGATGAAGCAGCCCACGCGGCCCATCGAGGCAATCAAGATCGGCGAGCGCCACCGCAAGGACTTCGGCGATCTCACATCACTTGCCCGCGCAATCGATGCCGAAGGCCTGCTGCAGCCGATCGCCATCACCCCGGACAACGTCCTGATCGGGGGCGAGCGCCGGCTGCGGGCTTGGGAATTCACAAGGTTTCGCAACCAGGAAATCCCCGTGCACGTCGTCGATCTCGACGAGATCGTGCGCGGGGAGTGGAGCGAGAACGCCAACCGGAAAGACTTCACGCCCTCCGAGATCGTCGCCATCAAACGGGCGCTGGCGCCCAAGCTGCAGGCGGAGGCGAAGGAGCGGCAGGCGCTTGCCGGGCCAGAAAATGGGCGAGGGGTCAAGACGACCGGTCTGGGGAATTTCCCCGAACCGGTCAAAGGCCGCGCCGCCGACAAGCTCGGCGCCTTCGTCGGCAAGGACCGCAAGACCATCGAGAAGATGGAGGCGGTCGTAGCGGCGGCCGAGGCCGAGCCGGAGAAGTATGCGGAGTTGGTAGAGAAGATGGACAAGAGCGGCAAGGTCTCAGGCCCCTACAAGCGGCTCCAGGTCATGAAGCAGAGCGAGGCGATCCGGCGTGAAGAGCCGGCGATTCCGTCGCGCGGCCCTTATCGCGTGATCGTCGTCGATCCGCCATGGCCCTCAGAACCCAATAAGCCGGTCCCCGAGGGGCGCGCGTACTTCCCCTATCCAACCATGTCCATCGACCAGATATGCGCCGTGCCGGTCGCCTCCGTGGCGGCGGAGGACTGTGTGCTGTGGCTGTGGGTGACAAACTTCCACATGCGATACGCCTTCCGCGTGCTCGATGCCTGGGGCTTTGGCGAGAAGTCAATCGTTACCTGGGTCAAAGACAAGATGGGCCACGGCCAGAACCTTCGCGGCAAGACCGAGCACTGCATCCTCGCGACCCGCGGCAATCCGATCATAGATCTGCGTGCACAGACAACCGTGCTTGAAGGGCGCGTTCGTCACCACTCGCAGAAGCCGCTCGAATTCTACCAGCTGGTCGAGTCGCTGTGCCCGGCTTCGCGCTACGCCGAATTCTTTGCGCGCGGCCCGGTTCGCTCGGGCTGGGACGGGCACGGAGACCAGGCGCAGCCCGGCGGCGCTACGCCTGCGGAGGCTGCGGAATGAAGCAACCGAAACTCCTCTCCTGGCTGGAAACCTGCCTCAACACCGGCATCGGATTTGTGATTGCGATCGCAGCGCAAGCCCTGATCTTCCCGCTGTTCGATTTCCACCCGCCGCTCTCGACCAATGTCTCGATCGCGCTGATCTTCACGGTGATCTCCATCGTGCGCGGCTATCTGATGCGCCGGCTGTTCGAAGCGCTGCATATCCGCCGGCCGTTGTCGCCCTTCATGCAGGCCGTGATCGCGGAGCGCTACCGGCAGATCGAGCAGGAGGGATGGTCGCACCATCACGACGACGGCCACTACACCGGCGAACTCGCCATGGCTGGATCGTTCTACGCGCGCCATGCCGGGATGCCCGCCGGCGAACCGCCACACGGCTGGCCCTGGTCTGCGCATTGGTGGAAGCCTGCAGGATTCCGGCGCGACATCGTCAAGGCCTGCGCGCTGATCGTTGCCGAGGGCGAGAAATTCGACCGGCAGCGCAGGCCGCGCAAATTGGCGGTCGTCGGCGAACGCGAGCCGGAGATTATCAAACTGCCTGCGGGGTCGCGGAAATGAGCCGCAACGACCCCACAGAAGTCCTCGTCCGTCCATCGAGATCAGGCGGACACCAAGGCGGTCCTCGTGTCCATCAACGGCAGGCGCGCCCTTTGGATCGCGCGCTCGCAAATCAAATCCTACCACCTGATCGGAACCTCGACGGAGGGAACGGATCAGAACGGCGTGCGCAAGCGCCTGCCGCTCGCCAACATGACCGTGCCGGAATGGCTGGCGAGGGATCGGGGGTTCATCTGATGGGCGCGCGCTCAACCTTCTTCTCTCTTTTCAAACT
This sequence comes from Reyranella sp., assembly GCF_050185545.1. Taxonomy (GTDB): domain Bacteria; phylum Pseudomonadota; class Alphaproteobacteria; order Reyranellales; family Reyranellaceae; genus Reyranella. The sequence goes on from NZ_JBFWZI010000199.1 coordinate 6,566, forward strand.
CGGGGACAAAGTTGCTATCGACGGCGATGCTTCGATCCGAGCAACGGTGATCGGCTTCGCATTTTATCCGCACGTTGAACAAGTTCAGGTCGCGTGGTTTGCGAACGGGTCTGCTCAGGAAGCGTGGATCGCGTCCTTTCGGTTGGAGGTCGTCGAATGACCATTCCCTCGCCCCGCAAATTCATCGAGATCGTGCTGTGCTTTGCCGTGGCGGCGGTCGTGCTGTGCTGCCTTACGCTGGTGGTGATCGTGCTGGCGATCTTCGCCGCCATCGAGTCGGTCGTGGATCGTTTCAAGGTGAGGAGGGTGCGCCGATGAATCCGCTCAAGCGAGGCCTCTTCATCGATCCGCCGGCGACGCTGCTGCGCAAGCCTTCTGCTGCGCCCATCGTCACGCCGGAAGAGTGCATCGCGGTCGCGCTCACCTGTTCGCAGTGGAAGCCCGGCCGGATCGTGGACCCCAACGGGGACGTGGTGAACCTGGTGAAGAAATCGCTGAAGCGGGAAGGGTGGAAGATCGTGCCGATGGAAAAGGGAGATTATCAAAATGGAGGAAGCTCGAAATGCGACTGATCACTGACATCCTGCGTGAATACCGCAACGGCCGCGCGGCCGATCTGGCAAGTCGAAAACTTGCCGAGTTGGTGCAGGCCGTCGACGACACCGGCAAAGCCGGGACGCTGACGATCACCATCAAGGTCAAGCCGGAGAAGGGCGGCGGATCGCAGAAGACGCTCGCCTGCGAGGTCAAGGCGAAGATGCCGGAGGCCGATCTGGCGGAGGCCGTGTTCTTCTCCGACGACGAAGGCGCGCTGCACCGCTCCGATCCGCAGCAGCGCGAAATGTTCACCGAGGCCGCGGCCCGCTCGCAAGCGTGAGCCGGTAGCGAATTCATCCGTCAACCACCGGAGTTTTTCATGTCGAGCGAAGCCGAGACCGTTGCCAACCTCACCCGGGCCGGGATGTTACAGCCCGTCGTCATCACCACGCCAGGCGGCAGGGAATTCCTGATCTGTCCGGAGGAAACGACGCATACCGACGTAACGCCTCAGAACAAGCTGGAAGCGCTGAAGCCGAAGGCGATCAAGCAGGCAGTCACGCTTCAGAACGCGGAGGCGCTGATCGCATATCTCAATCGCTTCAAGGCCGACAGCTCGATCCTGTTCGCCGACGTGGCCGAAAGCCGGATCGTTGGGCTGATCGACTACCACGCCAAGGACAAGGCGGAGTTGGTCGAGCATCGCGCCACGCTGGCGCTGCCGTTTTCCGAAGAATGGAAGGTGTGGTCCGCAATCAACGGCCAGCTGAAGCCGCAACTCGAATTCGCGCGGTTCATCGAGGAGAACGCGCCGGATATCAAGGCTCCGGACGCCGGTTCCCTGATCGAGGCTGTGCGCGATCTTCAGGCGCGGCGCAGCGTGAACTTCATTGCGGCCGTCCGAACCGCCAGCGACAATGAGAGCTTTGAGTTCAACGACAACACCGAGGCGCGCACCAAGGGTGATCTCGAATTGCCGACGAAGTTCATGCTTTCAATTCCGGTCTATTTCGGCGACCCGGACGTCGAGGTTCCGGCGTTCCTCCGCTGGAAGCTGGAGGACGGCAAGCTACTGCTCGGCATCAAACTGCACCGGGCGGAGCACGTCCGCCAGGCGGCGTTCCAACTGATCGTTACCGATGCCACCGAGAAAACCGGCGTCATGGCCGTCTTCGGCAAAATCTGAGGCGACTATGGCCGCGCCGCATCGCAAGACCCCGAACCGTATCCGCGAACTGCGCGAGCGTGTCCATGCGCTGGTGCAAGAGCGGATCGGGCCGGGAGTCATCTGCAGCCGATGCGGCGCAACACTGCGGACCTATGCCGACAAGTGCGAAGCCGATCTCGATCAACGGTGCCCGGGCTTCAATGCCATCGATCTTGTTCAAGTGCGGGCCGAAAAAGAAGTGGGGCTGTGCTGAAATGCTCGACGAAGCCACCCGCCAGCGCATCATGATCCAGCAGGAAGGGGCGATCCTCGCCTCGGTCGGCGCCTATAGCGAGCCGTCCATCGCCTGCGAGATCGCGCGCTGCCAGCTCGACGGCATCAGCAATGCGCTGATCCGGATGCAGGGGCCGGAGCAAACGGCCGCTTTCGTGTTCGCTTTGTCGGACCGCGTGGCCGGCGGCGTGCGCGATGTGACCGATTGCTGGTCGCCATCCGAGAAGGTGATCGAGCACGAACCGGCGCCGGTCAAGCCCGAGAAGCGGGTGCCGGATTTTGTCTACGGATTCCTGTGCGGGCTTGCGGCCATGGCGACGGTCACGTGGCTGGCGATGGGGAGAATGTGATGCGAGGCGGCCGACACGCGCCCTGGACCGAAGCCGAGCGGCAAATGCTGCGTGACCAGCGCGCGAACGGCGCGTCGTTTGCGCAGCTTTCGGTGCCCGGCCGCACCCAGAAGGCCTGCGCGCAGGAATACTACCGCAAGCTGAAGCCGCAGAGCAGGCCGACGTCGGCCCCAGGCCGCCGCGCGCTCGCTGATTTACCCGGGATTGCGGCTGCACCCGCTGTCGCCGCTGAATTGGCGAATCCAGTGCAGCGCCCGCGCTATTTTCACGACGCTGATCAGTTCGTCCTCGGCAGGATCGCGCGTCAAGGGTTGACAGCCGGCTTCTGCGGAGACCCGCCGCCGGGGCGAAGCGCGCTCGACCAGCGAGAGGCGCAGAAGTGAACAGCCTATCCCATCTGCCGGTCAACCCGCTGCCGAACGTGCCGCGTCACGTCTACGGGCCGGACCACTTCGTTAAGGCGGACCCGAACAAGGGCCGCCCGTACAACCAGACCGAGCGGGCCTGTCCCTGTGGCGTCGTCAAGATCACCGTGTTCGGCCCGGAAGGCGCCTGGCGTGAATGGCGGCTTCCCGGCTCGCCCGACCAATACAGCGATGCCATGGGCACGCCGCCGTGCTCGTTGGGGGCGAAATGAAGAGACACCTTTCCACAATCGCAGCCTGCCATGTCGTGGCGATTGCGTCGCCTCGCGAGGGCGAGTCTTACTGCGTCCATCCCCGTTTTACGTCTTATCCACAGGTGCGAAGGTGAACGCGGAACGCCATCGATGGGCCGACAAGGTCGTCTTTCCCAACAAATCGGAGCGCGAGTGCCTGCATTGCGGGCTCGTCAAGGTCTCGCGCCGCGAGTTCGAAGGTGGTCGCGACGTCTACTGGACCGAATTCTGGCGCGGGCTCGATCGGATCGAGTGCGACGGCACGCCGGCGTGCGAGCCGGCCCGAGAGGTTGCGTCCGCATGATCATCCGCCGGCGCCATACCGCCAACTTCACCACGATTGGCAACGTGCTGTTCGAGGACGAACGGCTTGCGGCCGACGAGGTCGGCATCCTGGCCTATCTCTTGTCGCGCCCGCACGATTGGGAGGTCCGCAGGCCAGCCCTGATGCGGCGCTGGGGCATGGGCCGCGACGCGATCAAGCGCGTGGTGTCCAATTTGGTGCGGTTCGGCTGGTGCATCGCGCGCAAAGATCGCCTGCCGAACGGCACCTTTTACATGATCTATGAAATCCGGGATGAGCCCGGCCCTACACTGACGGATGAGCAAGTCCGGCAGGCTTTGTCGCTGGTGTCCAGCGAGGCCGTGTCCGACGAAAATCACGTCATTCCGGGCCCGGATATCGTTCCCGACCAGCCGCCTCAAAGCGGCGATCCACCTACGGGTTACCCGTCGCTGGCCGACCCGTCGCCGGGTAAGGCGGAGGTGGCCTATATAGATATACAAAACAAGGATTTACAAAGGACGGATTCTACCCAAAAACCTGAGAGAGAGGGCGCGCGCGCGAGGGAAAGACACGCCCTCAATCTGGCCGAGTTCAAGCGGCGATGGCCGACGAACGCAAGCGACGATCAGGCGAGGGTCGATGGTGCATGGTACGCGCTTTCGAATGAGGAGGGCGAGGCGGCTTTGGCTGGCATAGCGCCCTTCCTCGAGGAAATGCGCCGCAATCATCGGAAGCACCCGCCGGCCGGATTTACCTATCTCGGGCAGAAGCGCTGGACGCTGCTGGCAGCCTTGAAGCCGGAGGCCTCGCCCACCACGCTGCACGCTCCAGACAGCGCTGAAGCCAAAGCCGTCCGCGTGCTTCACGAGATCGTCGGCCGCAGTGAAGCGTTCTTCAAAATCTTCCGTGGCCGTGATGGTTCGGTCACCTTCCACACCCCGATCACGCCGCAGTTGGCCGCGCTTGCACAAGCTGGCGATCCGTCGTCTTGGCCGATCCTCGATCGGCAGCAGGCCGCTGCATGGGAGCAATTGCTGCGGCCGGTCTTCGACGATCGGATTGTGAGGCTGCGCCTTCGCGAAGGCTCGCGTGCGCCTTGGTATTGGCCGCCTCGCAAGGACGGCACGCTCTCGCCAACCGGCCCGCCCGGCCCAACTGATGAGGATCTCCAAACACTCGCAAACGAAGGCCAAAGGTGAGGGAAGCAATGCTGATGGGGAACATGGAGCAGGTTCGCGATGCGCTTCAGATCGGCCAGATCGTGGATTACGTGCCGGTCTCCGGGGCTGTGGCCGTGCCCATGCCAAAGTGCTGGTACATCCGCCGCACCGCTCCGAACCGGGAATTCCGGGTGATGAAGCGATGCGAGCAGCTCGGGCTATCGGCCTACCTGCCCACGATGGGATCGACGCGCGAGGTGCGCCGTTACAGGCTCGGCACGTTGAAGATTGAGCGTCGCAAGGTGCGCGCTCCACTGATCACGGGCGCCATTCTCGTTCCGGACTTCGAGATGGACTCCGAGGGCTGGAAGGAGGTTGATGGCATCATGGGTGTGCTTCGCTTCGGTGAGTTTGTGCCCCGCCTGACGCCGAAGCTGATGGCCGATATTCGCAAGATCGAGGCCATCGGCAGGGTGCCTAAGAGCAAGCGAGAGCAATACTTCAGGGTCGGGCAGCTGGTGCGGGTACTCAACGGGCCGTTCAAGAGCTTCTCGGCCAGGGTCGAACGCGTTGACACAGGCGGTCGAATCAGTGTTGGAGTCGAAATCTTCTCGCGCATCACCCCGGCCATGTTGGATCAGGGTGACATCGAAGCGGTTTAAGCTGAGGCTGCGTAGGCGATTGTCGCCACCCCACGGGGTTGCCTTTGGTGCCAGCAGGCCCAGGTCTGCAGGACGCTTCGAACGAAGGCAGACGCAGCCTTCGGCGCAACCTCGCAGTCGGTAGGGCCGACTCAGGGGTCGTTAAAGAGATTCAAACCGCAAGGCCCCGGCATCGTCCGGGGCTTTTTGCGTCATGGGTGCGGTAGGTCTGTCCCTATCGTTGATTCCTCCCTTGACTTGGGCCGTGGTGGTGGATGCCCTCCGACCACGGTCCCCTTTTTCACTGACAGTGAATGCCGAAGCGTCCACCCATCTTCGTTGCGCCGGGGCAGAAGCGTTACGTCAGCGAGCGTGAGCGCAAGGCCGCACTGGATCGCACGCGACCAAGTCGCCATCAGCGCGGCTATGACAGTGACTGGACGGCGTTCAGGGAGAGCTATCTGCGGGACTTTCCATTTTGCCAGCAGGCAGGCTGTGGCGAACCGGCGACCGAGGTACACCACCTCGAGCGGGTCAAGACCCACCCACACCTCCGCCTGGTGCGCTCGAACGTCAAAGGCCTCTGCAAGCCTCACCACTCGCGCCTTACTGCGCTGGAAGATTCCATCGCGCGTAGACCCTGAGAGAG
>NZ_JBFWZI010000200.1:0-8492 GCF_050185545.1 Reyranella sp.
ATCTCGCCCACCGTCGCCCGCGCTCGTGTCGCCTCGATGCTGAGCGCCAGCAGGTTGCCGGTGCCGTTGCGCGCAGCCTCGCCGAGCGCCTTCAGGGCGGCCACGCACTTTGCCTCGTCGCGGCTGCCGCGGATGCGATTGAGGCGGCTGACCTGGGCCTCGCGCACGACGTCGTTGTCGACGTCGAGAATCTCGATCGCCGGCTGCTCCTCGAGCTGGAACCTGTTGACGCCGACCACGATCTCCTCGCCGCGGTCGATGCGCGCCTGCTTGCGCGCGGCGGCCTCCTCGATGCGCATCTTGGGCATGCCGGCCTCGACCGCCTTGGTCATGCCGCCCAGCGCCTCGACCTCGCCGATCAGCTTGCGCGCCTCGGCGACCAGGCTCGCGGTCAGCGATTCGACGTAGTAGCTGCCGGCCAGCGGATCGACCACCCGGGTGACGCCGGTCTCGTGCTGCAGGATCAGCTGCGTGTTGCGGGCGATGCGCGCCGAGGTCGGCGTCGGCAGCGCGATCGCCTCGTCGAACGAGTTGGTGTGCAGCGACTGCGTGCCGCCCAGCACCGCCGCCATCGCCTCGTAGGCGGTGCGGATCACGTTGTTGTAGGGATCTTTCTCGGTCAGCGACACGCCCGAGGTCTGGCAGTGCGTGCGCAGCGACAGCGAATCGGCCTTCTTCGGGTTGAACGGCTGGATCAGCTCGGCCCACAGGAAGCGCGCGGCGCGCAGCTTCGCCACCTCCATGAAGAAGTTCATGCCGATGCAGAAGAAGAACGACAGGCGTGGCGCGAAGGCGTCGATGTCGAGCCCCTTGGCCTTGGCCGCGCGCACGTACTCGAGCCCGTCGGCGAGCGTGAAGGCCAGCTCCTGCACCAGCGTCGCCCCGGCCTCCTGCATGTGATAGCCGGAGATCGAGATCGAGTTGAACTTGGGCATGTGCTGCGCCGTGTGCTCGATGATGTCGGCCACGATGCGCATCGACGGTCCGGGCGGGTAGATATAGGTGTTGCGGACCATGAACTCCTTGAGGATGTCGTTCTGGATCGTGCCCGCGAGCTTGTCCTGCGGCACGCCCTGCTCCTCGGCGGCGACGATGTAGCCCGCCAGCACCGGCAGCACCGCCCCGTTCATGGTCATCGACACGCTCATCTTGTCGAGCGGGATGCCGTCGAACAGGATCTTCATGTCCTCGACGGAATCGATCGCGACGCCGGCCTTGCCGACGTCGCCGACGACGCGCGGATGATCGGAATCGTAGCCGCGGTGCGTAGCGAGATCGAACGCCACCGACAGGCCCATCTGGCCGGCGGCGAGGTTGGCGCGATAGAACTTGTTGCTCTCCTCGGCGGTCGAGAAGCCGGCGTACTGGCGCACCGTCCACGGCCGGCCGGCATACATCGTGGCCTTCGGCCCGCGCGTGAACGGCGGGAAACCGGGCAGCGAGCCCACAACCTCGAGGCCTTCGAGGTCCTCGGCCGTATAGATCGGCTTCACCACGATGCCTTCGGGCGTCGTCCAGTCGAGCGAGGAGACGGGGCGGTCGCGCAACTCCCGGGCGGCGAGCTTTTCCCAGTCGGCCCGGGTTTTCTTCGGAAAGTCAGCCATGCCCGCAATGTACTGCGGATTTTCGGCCTGAAATGTCGCTTCTTCGGTGGGAGTAAGACGGACGGGTCATGTGTCTTGCGGACCGCGGGCGTCTCGCCCGCTCATGATTCTTGTGGCGGGCTCGACGCCCGCGGTCCGCATGAGATATGACGCTATTCGTTGGCGAGAATCGTGTTCCGCACCAAGGGATAGATCTGGCTGGCCCAGCGCCGGCCGGCGAACACGCCGTAGTGGCCGACGCCGGCCTGCATGTAGTGCTTCTTGCGGTAGGGACGCAGGCTGGTGCACAGGTCGTGCGCAGCCACGGTCTGGCCGATCGAGCAGATGTCGTCGCGCTCGCCCTCGACCGTGAACAGGGCGGTACGGCGGATCGCCCTGGGATTGATGCGGCGGTCGCGCCAGTCGAGCTCGCCCCTGGCCAGCCGATGCTCCTGGAACACCCACTGCACCGTCTCGAGGTAGAACTCCGCCGCCAGGTCGAGCACGGCGAAGTACTCGTCGTAGAAAGTCTTGATGGTCGCCGCCTGCTCGGTGTCGCCGTTGGCCATGGCGCGGTAGAGATCGATCTGCGCCTTGACGTGGCGTTCGGCGTTCATGCTCATGAAGGCGGTGAGCTGCACGAAGCCCGGATAAACCCGACGGGCCGCGCCGGGATAGCGCCACGGCACGCGGGCGATCAGGTTCTGCTCGAACCATTCGATCGGCCGGCCGGTCGCCAGCTCGTTCACCTTGGTCGGATTGACGCGCGCGTCGATCGGCCCCGCCATCAGGGTCATGCTGCGCGGCTGGCAGGGATGGTCGTCCTCGGCCATCAGGGCCGCGGCCGCCAGCGCTTGGACACAGGGCTGGCAGACGGCGACCATGTGTGTGCCCGGTCCCATCGCCTCGAGGAACGTCACCAGGTGCTCGACATACTCGTCGAAGCCGAACGGGCCATGCCACAGCCCGACGTCGCGCGCATTGGCCCAGTCGGTGATATGGACGTCGTGCTCGGGCAGCAGCACGCGCACGGTGTCGCGCAGCAGCGTGGCGAAATGACCAGACAGGGGCGCCACCAGCAGGACCCTGGGCTGCGGCCCCACGCCCTCCTTGGCGAAGCGCAGCAGGGTGCCGAACGGCGTGGCGAGAACCTCCTCCTCCCGCACCGGAACGATATCGTTGCCGCTCCTGATTTCGCTGATGCCGAAGGTCGGCCGGCGATGCGTGAGCGTGGCGCGGCTGACCATCTCGCAAAGCGCCGCGGCCGCCCGCCAGCTGTCGAGCGACTGTGCCTGGCCATTGCCCAGGGTCTGGCCGGTCGCCGCCGCCCATGCCCGGATCGGCAGCATGACGTCGGCGGCGGTCTGATACAGCGCGTAGAGCATGGAAGGCGACCGGCTCGAAAATTGCATCCCCACGAAAGCTCGAATACACCACAGTGATGTCCATGGCCGAGGCTTCGCTCACCGTCAGTAGCAAAAACTATTCCTCTTGGTCGCTTCGCGGCTTTCTTTTGTGCCGCATGGCGGGACTGGCATTCGACGAGCGGGTGGCGCCGATCGACGATCCGGCGACCCGCGCCGAACTCCTGCTGCTCTCGCCATCGTTCCTCGTGCCCTGCCTGGAGCATGGACCGGTCAAGGTCTGGGACACTTTGGCCATCGCGGAATACCTGAACGAGATCAGGCCCGAGGCCCACCTGCTGCCAGCCGACCCGGCGGCCCGCGCCCATTGCCGGGCAGTCTGCGGCGAGATGCACTCGGGCTTCGCCAACCTGCGCTCGGCCCTGCCGATGAACCTCAAGGCACACCATCCGGGCTTCAAGGTGTGGGCCGGGGCGCAGGCCGACATCGACCGCGTGACGGCGATCTGGCGCGACTGCCTGCAGCGCTACGGCGGGCCCTATCTCTTCGGCAAGATCCCGACGATGGCGGACGCCATGTACGCCCCCGTCTGCTCGCGCTTCGCCACCTACGACGTGAAGCTCGATCCCGCCTGCGCCGGCTATCGCGACCTCATGCTGAAATTCCCGCCCATGCTCGAATGGACCATCGCCGCCCGCACCGAGCCGGAAGAGGTCGAGGAGCTCGACGTCGAGTTTTAGTCATAGTCTCCTCCCCAGCGTCTTCGCTGGGGAGGTGTCCGCGTCTTCGCGGACGGAGGGGTCATGGCCTTCCGGACCGCGGGCGTCTCGCCCGCTCATGCTCATGATCATGAGCGGGCGAGACGCCCGCGGTCCGCAAGACCATGACCCCTCCGTCGCCGTATGACGGCGACACCTCCCCAGCGAAGACGCTGGGGAGGAGAATGACTCTTGTCCCGAGCGACAGCGCCTTGCAAAGTCGGCCGGACAAACGGAGGAAACAACTTGAATATCACGCGTCGCGGCGCGGTCGCGGGCCTGACCGCCTTGCCGCTCGTACCGGCTGTTGCCCAGCAGCCGGCTTTTCCCAACAAGCCTCTCACCCTCGTCGTGCCTTTCCCGGCCGGCGGGCCGGCCGACATCTTCGGCCGCAATCTCGCCCAGGGCATGACGGGCCTGATCGGCCAGCCGATCGTGGTCGAGAACAAGAGCGGCGCGGCCGGCGTCACCGGCATCGACTTCGTCGCCAAGGCGGGCGCCGACGCCCACGTCATGGGCCTGATGAGCGCCAGCGCCGGGGCCATCATGCAGAGTCTGATGCCGAAGATGCCCTTCGATCCCGCCAAGGACATCGCCCCGATCGTGCTGGTGGTGCGCGTGCAGGAGGTCATGGCAGTCAATGCCAAGCTCGGCATCGACGACATGAAGACCCTGATCGCCCGCGCCAAGGCCAACCCGGGAAAGATCACTTGCGCCTCGGCCGGAACCGGCGGCATCACCCACCTCGCCATCGAGCTGTTCAAGCGCGAGACCGGCACCGACCTCCTGCACGTGCCCTATCGCGGTGCGGCGCCGGCCATCAACGACCTGCTGGCGGGCACGGTGAACACGACCATCCTCGACGTGCCGGCCGTGCTGCCGCATATCCGCTCCGGCGCCCTGAAGGCGCTCGCGGTGACGTCCGACACGCGGGCGCCGCTGCTGCCCGACGTTCCGACCATGCGCGAGCTGGGCTTTCCCAAGGTCAATTCCGACAACTGGTACGCCCTGGTCTCGCCGGGTGCCTCGAGCGCCGAGGCCCGCAAGAAGATCTTCGACGCCGCCAGCGTCGCCCTGAAGTCGAAGCAGATCGTCGATGCCTATGCCGCGGTCGGCGGCATCGCCGGCGGCGGCACGTCGGCCGACCTCGCCGCGTTCCTGCGCGAGGAAGTCGCGAAGTGGGCGGCCGTCATCAAGGCCGCCAACGTCAAGCTCGAGTAGACCATGGCCCTCGACGTGAGACGCGGGCTGGCGAGAACCTTCGCCGGCCACATCCACTGGCGGGCCTGCGGCGAGCAGGGCCCGACAATCATGGTGAGCCACATCAACCAGCAGAGCTCGGCGGTGATGGCCGAGCTGCTGCAGGCCCTGGGCACCCGCTACCGCGCGGTCGCCATCGACTATCCGAGCCACGGCCATTCCGATCACATCGACTGGCAGCCGACCATCGAGGACTATGCCCGGGCGGTGATCGAGACCATGGATGCGCTCGGCATCGAGCGCGCCACGGCGCTCGGCGAAGCGGTGGGCTCGGCGGTGTCGATCGCGCTTGGCTGGCGCTGGCCGCAGCGCATCGACAAGGTGGTGCTGATCAACACCCCGTTCTTCAGCGACGCAGACACAGCCAGGAACGACATCGCCGACATCGCCAAGGTGCGGCCGAGCGATGCCTCGGGCTTCCCGGCGCCGCGCTCGATCGAGTACCTGCTGCAGCACGATCCCGAGCACGCGCCGATGGCGCCGACCCAGTCGTGGATGGACCGCATCAACACCGCCCAGCTCGAGATCGGCCGCGACCGCTGGCAGGCCATGGGCGCGCTCGCAAAGTTCGATACGCTGGCCGGCATGGCGGCGCTCAGGTGCCCGGTGCTGATGCTGTATGGCGAGAATTTCATCTACGGCAAGCATCGCGCGCGCCTGCAGGCCCAGTGCCCGCACGCCCGTGTCGAGATCGTGCCCGGCGCCCGCTTCTGCATGAGCTGGGAGCGCGCCACCGACATCGCCGCGCATGTCCGCGGCTTCGTGAGCTGATATCGGGGGAACCGTCATGCTCGACAAGGAAGCGCGCACCCTGCTCGACCTGATGGAGCAGGCCGTGCAGGCCGGCCGGCCGCGGCTCAACACGCTGCCCTATGCCGAGGGCCGCCGGGCAGTCGACAAGATGTCGGAGGACAGCGAGGCGGAGCCGCCCGAAGTGGGCGCCGTCGACGATGGCGCCTTCGCCGGACCTGCCGGCCAGATCCGCTATCGCCGCTACCGGCCGCTCGGCACGCCGCCGGGGCCGCTCGCCACCCTGATCTACTACCACGGTGGCGGCTTCGTGATCGGCACTGTCGAAACGCACGATTCGACCTGCCGGCGGCTCGCCAACAAGAGTCGCTGCCAGGTGATCTCGGTCGACTACCGCCTGTCGCCCGAGCATCCTTTCCCGGCGCCGACCGACGACGGCGTGGCGGCCTTCCGCCACATCCGCGACAACGCCGCGCTCTTCGACGCCGACCCCGCGCGCCTGGCGGTGGGCGGCGATTCGGCCGGCGGGGCGATCGCCGCCGTGGTCTGCCAGACCTGCCGCGATGCCGGCGACGCCGGCCCGGCGTTCCAGATGCTGATCTACCCGGCGACCGATTCCAGCCGCATGAGCGCCTCCCGCACGGCCTTCGCCGAAGGCTACTTTCTCACGAAGGACCTGATCGACTGGTTCTGGAAGGCCTACGTGCCGGCCGGCACCGACCAGGCCGACCTTAGATTGTCACCGCTCCTTGCCAAGGACTTCACCGGCTTGGCCCCGGCCTTCGTGCTGACCGCGGGGTACGACCCGCTGCGCGACGAGGGCCGCGCCTACGCCAATCGACTGATCGACGCCGGTGTGAAGACCACCTATGTCAACTATCCGGGAACGATCCACGGCTTCTTCTCGCTGACCCGCTTCCTGCAGCAGGGTCTCAAGGCGAACGACGAAGCCGCCGCCGTGATGGCGGCGCACTTCGGGACGTTGGTTGAGCTCCCGATCAGGCGGACCGCGGGCGTCCCGCCCGCTCATGATGCTATGAGCGGGCGGGACGCCCGCGGTCCGGATGAGGCCGCAGCCGCACGAAGCTGATCGGGTCGGCGAAGCCCTTCAGGGCGACGCTTTCCTCGCCGGAGGGCACCGCGGCGATCACCTGCCTGACCGCAGGGTCGTCCGCCACGATCCGGCTCAGGACGATGTCGTCGCCCTCGCTCTGGCCCTGCAGGCGGGCGGCCATGTTCACCGTCGAGCCGAAATAGTCGAGCCGGTCGTTGAGATTGACGACCACGCTCGGCCCGGCATGAATGCCGAGCTTCAGCACCAGCTCGTGACCCGCGATGCGCGCCTGCATGGCGAGCGCCGCCTTCACGGCGTCGGCGGGATCGCCGAACGAGGCCATCACGGCGTCGCCGATGGTCTTGACGACGGCGCCGTCGTGGTCGCGCACGATGCTGGCCAGCAGGGCGAAATGCTCGCGCACCAGGTTGAAGGCGACCGAGTCGCCGACCCGCTCGTAGAGCGCCGTCGAGCCGCGCAGGTCGCTGAACAGCAGGGCCACCTGGCCGACGCCCGCCTCGTCGCCCGGCCGCAAGGTGGCTTCGGAGAAGAGGTCGCGAAAGGCCTGCAGCGAGATCACTTCCGGCGCCGTCAGGGCTTCCCGCGTCCAGGTGCGATCCTCGATCAGTGCCGCCAGCTCGAAGCCCGCGTCGTTGACGAAGGCGATCGTGCCGGCCTCGTCGGCCGGCAGCACCTCGATGCCGGTGGCGGTGGCACGCAGGCCGGGAAAGCCGCCGCCTCGATGCTCGACATCGACGACGCTTCCTGGGTGCAGCGTTCGCAGCCGATAGCGGCCGGCCGGCAGATCGAGGCGGATCGTCCGCTTCTCGCCGGGCGCCAGCAGAAGCTGCGCCGCGACGTGCGGCGTCGCCAGGGGCCCGCTCAGGCAGAAGCCGCCGGCGAGCAGAGGGCGGACCGCCGGGGCCGGCGCGAAGCTGAGCTCGACATTGCGCTCGAAGTCGCGGTCGTAGTCGATGTTGCAGGACGGGCAATGGGCGCCGCGCGGCAGTTCGCTGAGCGCGCTGGCGGTGAACTTGGCGCCGCGGCAGTTGGTGCACAGCAAGTCCCACTTCATCGTCAGCAGGCCGGCGCGCACGCCGGCCAGGCAGGCCTCGACGGCGGCCCGTTGCGGCACGCCGAGATCGCGCGCCAGCAGCTTGGGCTTGAGATGGACGAGATCGGTCGCCATGCCGGTCAGCACGAGCTCGGCCAGCTTGCCGCCCAGCGCGTTGCCGTAGGGGCTGCGATCGATCTCGGCGGCGAGCGCCGTCGCCCGCTCGCGCGCTCCGGCCGGCAACTGCGGCGGCGGCAGGTCGAAATGCGTGGCGCGTTCGCCCTTGGCGAAGGCGACCGCCTCGACGATGCGCTTGCCGACGACCTCGCCCGCCTTCGCCCCCAGGCGTGCACCGAACAGCCGGCCGACGATCGAGAGCGGCTCCCATTCCAGGGTGTAGGTGAGCTTGCTGCCCGTCCCCTCGGCCTCGAGCTCGAAGACCGGACCGAACCGCCGGAAGGGTCCCTTGGTGAAAACCCGCGCCTGCCGGAAGTAGCGCCCGTGGATCCACTCGTAAGGCTTCTCCTCCCACTCGAGCGTGAAGCCCGCCGCCTTACCGCTGCCGCGCCGCAGGATCGTGCCGTTGGGTTGCGGCGTTTCCTCCAACCGGTACGGCGGCAGGCCCATCGCCTCGTTGAAGCGGTTGGTGTCGGCCAGCACCGGCCACAA
>NZ_JBFWZI010000200.1:8592-12189 GCF_050185545.1 Reyranella sp.
TCAGGAATGTCCGCGCCGCGGTGTTCTGGACCGCCATTGCGGAGGCGGCCAACAGGGCGGTGAAGAACGCACCCGAATCCTCGTGATGCTGGAACGGCGAATGCCAGACTGCGACGACCATGAAGGCGGCGAGCAGCACTACCTGGCCGAGCATCACGTGCGCGGCGGCATCGCGCTCATGGCGCTCGCGGCGGATGATGTAGAGGCGCGTCAGAACGGTGGCGAGGACGAAGATCGGGATGGCGAGCAGCTTGATCCACAGGCCATGACGGAACTCGGCCAGCGACGTCGCGATCAGCACGAAATTGCCGGTGACGTGGGCGGCGAACAGGCCGAACAGCGCGATGAAGCTCAGCGTGTCGACGAAGCCCGAGGTGAAGGCCAGAAGCGACATCGTCGGCACCGGCCCGAAGGAAGTGTCCTTGGTCATCGAAGGACATCTTACGGTGGCTTTCGCGGGCCGGCACCTCCCGGCAGGCACACCCGACAGTAGCAGTATCGCGGGCGCCTATTTTGCCCACGACTGGCAGGTCTGCTCGAGCAACTCCTCCGCATGGCCCCGATTGCCGTCGCCGGATTGGGTATCGAGCACGTAGTACTGACCGGCGATCGCGGAGCCCACGACAGCGATGCTCTGCTCGCCCATGGTCTCCTTCACCTTCGGATCGGACTGGAAGACGAGGAACGGGCTCTGCTCGCCGTCGAGCCTGGTGACCTTGAGGGCGCGGTAGAGGTTGTCATGCGGCGGCAATCGGAGCGTGACCGGCCTCGCCGGGAAGAACCCGATCGCGGCCTGGTCGAGCGCCTTCTTCACGTCCGGCCGCACGCAGGAAATGTGGATGTGGAGCTGGTTCTGCGTTCGGCCCTGCTCCGAGTTGATCGCCATTCCCGTGTCGGCCGCCGAATAGCCGGGCCATGTGCGCGACTGCGCCCAACCGTACTGCCAAAAATCCACCACGGGCGGTCGGTCCACCAGCCCGTCCTCGATCCCGGTGACCCGGCTGGTCGGAATGATCATGTAGGATCGGGGCTTCCTGGCGGAGTTGTCCTTGATAACGACGTAGCCGTTCTTCTGGTCGTGCACGCGGCAACCGACGTCGCTCGTCAACGAGCTTTCACAGCATTGCGCCAGCGCCCATAGTGTGTCGGGAGGACGCGGAAGCACGCAGCTCGCAGCCGGACCGGCAGCCGTCTGGGCCGGAGCAGGAATGGCGCGGACCGAGAGCGGTGCCGGCGCCGCCAACAGGACACAAGCGGATATCGCCAGTCTCGCTCCGAGCATCGCCATCCCCGTGTGATCGACCACTGCCGCACTGTAAGTCCAAAGTCGCGAAATTGTCATAAGCGAGCCGCACCTTCCCAAATCACGACCGTGGAGGATTCGGAATGGGCATCGAGGACCGGAATCAGAGCCTGGCGGATAAGCTGCGCAACGAGCTCGCCGACAGCATCGAAGAAGAGCTCGAGCTCGAGATCGATGACGACATGCTGGGCCGCACGACCCGCTTCGGAGGGGGCAGCCTCCGCGACGACGCAGAGCAGATCGACAGCTCCGAGCGCCACAGGTACTTCCGCGAGCTGCTCCGGCTGCAGGGCGAGCTGGTCAAGCTGCAGGACTGGGTGGTCAGTCAGAGGCTCAAGGTGGTCGTGCTGTTCGAGGGCCGCGACGCCGCCGGCAAGGGCGGCGTGATCAAGCGCGTGACCCAGCGCCTCAATCCGCGCATCTGCCGTACCGTGGCGCTCTCGGCGCCGACCGACCGCGAGCGCAGCCAGTGGTACTTCCAGCGCTATGTCGCCCATCTGCCGGCCGGCGGAGAGATCGTGCTGTTCGATCGCAGCTGGTACAACCGCGCCGGCGTCGAGCGCGTCATGGGCTTCTGCAGCGAGGCCGACGTCGAGGAGTTCTTCCGCACCGTGCCCGAGTTCGAGCGCATGCTGGTGCGGTCGGGCATCGTGCTCGTCAAGTACTGGTTCTCGATCACCGACGAGGAGCAGAACGAGCGCTTCCTGATGCGCATCCACGATCCGCTGAAGCAGTGGAAGCTGAGCCCCATGGACCTCGAATCGCGGCGACGCTGGGAGCAGTACACCAAGGCCAAGGAGGAGATGCTGTTGCGCACCCACATCCCCGAGGCACCGTGGTGGGTGGTCGAGGGCAACGACAAGAAGAAGGCCCGCCTCAACTGCATCCATCACCTCCTGCAGCAGATCCCCTACGCCGAGGTCGAGCACGAGCCCGTCATACTGCCGGCCCGCGAGCACAAGCCCGACTACGCGCGCACGCCGGTGCCGCAGACCATGTACGTGCCCTCGGTGTACTGATGGATCGCCGCTTCGTCGGCCTCAACTCTGCAGAATGACCGATGCGCCGGCCTTGCGGCCCGTCACGTGCCACACCTCCATGCGGCCTGCGCCCTTGACCTCGATCGAGCCCCTGGCTTGGCAATCGAACAGATGCTTCACCAGCTCGTAGGTGTCGCGCGTGATCTGGGTGGCGTGACGCTCGCCGTGTGATTCCATGCGGCTGGCGAGGTTCACCGCCTCGCCCCACAGATCGTAGATGAATTTCTTGCGGCCAATCACGCCGGCTACCACCGGGCCCGAATTGATACCGATGCGGAACGACAGGTCACGGCCGCCGAACCGACGCGCGGCGACCGCCGCCTGCATGTCGAGAGCCAGCTGGACCATTACCTCGGCATGATCGGGGCGCGGCCGCGGCACCCCGGCGGCGACCATGTAGCAGTCGCCGATGGTCTTGATCTTTTCCAGGTCGTACCGTTCGACCAGGCCGTCGAAGCACTGGAAGACCTCGTTGAGGAGATCGACCAGCTCCAGGGGCGACATGGTGGAAGCCATCGGCGTGAACTCGACCACGTCGGCGAACAGGATGCTGGCGGCTTCATGGTGGGCGGCGATGGTGCGCTGCTCGTTCTTGAGAGCCTCCGAGATGTCCCTGGGCAGGATGTTGAGGAGCAGCATCTCGGACCGCTCTTGGAAGTGGTTCCGCTGCCCGACGAAGTAATACAGCAGGGCGAAGGTGATCGCGATCACCGCGCCCACGTTGAGAACGAAGAACCACGTGACGAAAGCCTCGGGCAGTCCCGCCGGAACGAGATAAGGCTGCACGATCGCGCTCAAGATCAGCAGGACGACGAAGCCTGCGATCCAATACACCGTCCAGCGCAGCTCCTCGAGCAGCAGCGATACGAGCGGAGTCAGCGCCGCCCAGATGATCACGACGCTCGACTCCTTGAAGCCGCCCAAGCTCATCATCAGGAGCCAGGGCAGGATCAGGATGGCGAGCAGCTGGGTGAAGCGATAGAAGGGGAGATTGCGGGTCCACGCGAAGACCACGGTGTTGATCGGCGTCAGGATCGTGTAGCCGCCGGGAATGGCGGCGGCGAGGGGAACACCGGCTGCGAAGTAGATGGCGCTCCATAAGGCGGTGAGCGGCAAGGTGCCGACGCAGAGCAGGACCGCGAGGCGTTTCTGCAGCACGATCTCGGGGCTGTCGGCCTTGTCCATGCCGATGCGACCGGCCCAGGCGACGAAGCGTCCAACCGGATCGGCAATCCAGCCGGGCAACGCGTCCGT
>NZ_JBFWZI010000201.1:0-12123 GCF_050185545.1 Reyranella sp.
CGAAAAACTCAGTCGAACGAATCCGCCACGCGCATCATTAGCACACGGGTTCCGGCGGGCGGCCAGCAAAAACAGGGGCTTGCTCTTCCGGACCGCGGGCGTCTCGCCGGCTCGGAATCATGAGCGGGCAAGATGCCCGCGGTCCAAAGGAGCATGAGCACCAACGATCTCGTATGGCGGCTGAGCCCGTTGGTCGCGCTGGCGTCGGCCATCGGGCTTGGCCGACACTCGGTCGCCCGACCATCGAGGAACGCCAAAGTGTCTGCCATAGCCTGGGACCTGCCCGACGACATCCGCGCCGTACGCGAGGGACTGATCGATTTCGCGCGCAAGGAAGTGCTGCCGCGCCACGAAACGCATCGCGCGCTGTTCGACGACCCGCGCCGGCTCTATCGCAAGGACGGCCGCTTCTCCGATGCCCTGAAGGGGCTGATCGGCGAGGTGCGCCGCGCCGCGGCCCGCGCCGGCTACTACAACATGTGCGTGCCTGAGCACCTGGGCGGCGGCGGGCTCGGGCATCTCGCCTACTATGCCGGCTGGGAGGCGCTGTTCCATCTCTGCGGGCCGCACAACTGGCTGATGCTCTATGTCATCAGCCACTGGGCGTTCGGGCCGAGCCGGCTGCTCGAGAAGGTGACGCCCGAGGCGCGTGAACGGATTCTCGGACCGATGATGGCGGGCGAGGCATCGATGTGCTTCGGCCTGTCCGAGCCCGGCGCCGGCTCCGATGCCGCGGCCCTGGCGACACGCGCGGTGAAGGACGGCGAGGGCTGGCGACTCACGGGGCGCAAGATCTGGACCTCCAACGCACCGGTCGCGGACTATTGTATCGTCTTCGCCCAGACTGATCCCGAGCGCGCGGCGGCGCGCCGCGGTGGCATCAGCGCCTTCCTCGTGCCGACCGGCTCGGCCGGCTTCGAGGTCCAGCGCGTGATCAAGCTGTTCGGCCATATCGGCGGCGACGAGGCCGAGCTCAGGCTCGAGGACGTTCGCGTCGAACCGTGGCAGCTCGTCGGCGACCTGCATCAGGGTTTCGCCGCGGCGCTGTACGGCGTCTCGCTCGGCCGCATCTACAACTCGGCGCGCGCCGTCGGCTACGGCCGCTGGGCGCTCGAGCTCGCGCTCGACTACGCCAAGACGCGCAAGGCGTTCGACCGGCCGATCGCAGACTACCAGGGTGTCACCTTCCCGCTGGCCGAGAGCGCCACCGAGCTGCACGCCGCCCACCTGATGGGGCTGAACGCCGCGACCCTGCTCGACCAGGGCCATCCGGCGATCAAGGAACTGTCGATGGCCAAGGCCTACTCGGTCCAGGTCGGCTACCGCGCCGTCGACCGCGCCATGCAGACGCACGGCGCGATGGGCTTCACCAACGAGGTCGGCCTGCACCATGCCTGGCATTCGCTGCGCATCGTCAACGTCGCCGACGGCACCAACGAGATCCTGAACCGCTCGATCGTCCAGCGCCTGCTCAAGGGGGATACGGAGGTGTGAGATTCATTCTCCGCCCCACCAAGCGAGAGGAGACGGCATACCTCGAATCCCTCCCCCGACTACGGTCGACTACGGGGAAGGGACAGAAAAGATGCTTCCACTCCCTGGCAGCGAAGCTGGCATAGGGAATGAGTCACCCCGAGCGCGGCGAACCGCCCTTGCGGAAGTCGCGCACGTCGATGACGGCGTCCTCGCTCGCCGCCCGGGCGGCGTTCGGGCCCATCGCGCGGCGGCCGTGCTCGATGACGCAGACATGGGAATAGAGGTTGGCGAGCCACAGCCTTCCCTCGGCCGTCATGTTGAGGGCGTGAACCGCCTCGCCCAGGAACGGCTCGACCTTCGACCAGAAGAACTGCGGATAGTGATCCGCCGCATCGGCCGGCGTGGCGTAGCCCAGCAGGCGGGTGAAACCGATCTCCTGGAATTCGTGGAACAGCGCGTTGAGCTTCCTGGGGTAGAGCGGATCGCCGAGCTGGCCGATCAGGTCGGCGGCGCGCACGAACGCCGCCTCGGTGTCGGTCGCCGCATGGTCGGCGTCGTCCGGCACCGGGAAGCGCGTCAGCTCGATGTTGAGCGCCAGGCGGTCGGGGTCGATCAGGGGATTGTGGATGAAGCGCTCGCGCACGAAGATCTTGCCGCGGTCGACGTGCCAGGGGGCCAGGGCGGCATCCGACGCGCCGCGCGGCAGCTCGATCATGTCGCCCTTGATGCTGGCGACGAACCGGTGATCGGTGTCGCCCCGGCAGATGCCGCGCAGGTAGCCGATGTCGTGGGTCAGCGCCGCCAGGATCACGTGCAGCCACATGTCGGGCGGCACGTCGGTACGCATGCGCCGGCCGCGCAGGATGTCCTGCGCCACCAGGGTGACCAGGGCGGTGTGCTCGGCCGTGTGATAGAGCGCGTCGCTCAGCGACAGCCGCTCGATCACCAGCCGCGCCGCCTCGCCGATCAGCTCGGCATAGGGCGGCGCCGCGCGACCGTAGCTGCGCACGAACGTCTCCATGAGACGGTCGGCCAATGCATCTGCGAGCAGCGACGAGGTTTGAAGCATGACGTGACGGACACTATGAGCCATTCTCCATTGGGGGCAATACTTTGAACGGTCGTGACACGAATTCCGGGACTTCCGCGCGGGAGGCGGCGAACAGGGTGCGGATCGACTCCCTGATGCCATCGGATATGGCGCTCGCCTGCGAAGCCGCCGGCGCCGCCAAGGCCGGACGGGACGCCATCGGGCTCCTGGTGCTGGGCGTGCTGGCCGGGGCGTTCATCGCCTTCGGCGCCATCTTCATGACCGTGACCCTGACGGGCGCCGAGGCGATGCCGTGGGGCGTCGGACGCGTGCTGGCCGGCCTCGTCTTCTCGCTGGGTCTCATCCTCGTCATCGTCGGCGGAGCCGAGCTGTTCACCGGCGACTCGCTGATGATCGTCGCCTGCGCCAGTCGCGGCATCAGCGTCCGGGCCCTGCTGAGAGCCTGGACGCTGGTCTACCTCGGCAACATCGTCGGCGCGGTGGCGACGGCGGCGCTCGCGTTCCTGGCGGGGCTCTACGGTGCGGGCGGCGGCGGCGTGGGCAGGACGGCCCTGGCGATCGCCGCCGCCAAAGCCGGCCTTCCGACCATCGAGCTGTTCTTCCTGGCCGTCCTCTGCAATGTCCTGGTCTGCCTCGCCGTGTGGATGTCGTTCAGCGCGCAAAGTGTCGTCGACAAGGTCGTCGTCATCGTGCCGCCGATCGCCGCCTTCGTCGCCGCAGGCTTCGAGCACTCGATCGCCAACCTCTTCTTCCTGCCTCACGCGCTCGCCATCAAGCTCTGGGCGCCGGCCGAGTTCTGGTCGGCGATCGGCAGGGGCGTGGCGGACTACGCCAGCGTGACGGTGGCAGGCTCGCTTCACAACATCGTCGTGTCCACCATGGGAAACCTGATCGGCGGCAGCCTCATGGTGGGCGGCGTCTACTGGTTCGTCTACCTGAGGAAGCGCTGACCGGCACGACCGGGCGGCGCATGGCGCTCATCGCGCCGGATGCGATAGAGTGCGGCATGTCGAACCTCGATCCCGTCACGCTGACCGTCATCCAGAACGGCCTGATCCAGGTCTGCAACGAGATGGACCTGGCGTTCGTGCGCGCCGCCTTCTCGCCTGTGATCTCCGAGGGCATGGACCGCTCGGACGGCATCTATGATGCCGTCGACGGCGCGCTGATCGCCCAGGGCGAGCTCGGCCTGCCGGTGTTCGTCGGCACCATGCAGTTTTCGACCCGCGCGGTGATCGAGCGTGTGAAGACGCACTATGCCGGCCGCGTCGATCCGGGCGACGTGTTCATCGTCAACGATCCCTATCTCGGCGGCACGCACCTGATGGACGTGCGGTTCGTGAAGCCGTTCTTCTACGAAGGCGAGCTGTTCGCCTGGCTGGCCAACACCGGCCACTGGCCCGACGTCGGCGGCATGGTGCCGGGCGGATTCTCCGCCAGCGCGACCGAGGTCGAGCAGGAGGGCCTGCGCCTGCCGCCGGTGAAGTTCTGGAAGAAGGGCGAGATGGACCAGGAGATCCTGGCGATCATCCTGAGCAACATCCGCATCGCCGACCAGCGCATCGGCGACATCAAGGCCCAGGCCGCCGCGCTCACCACCGGCGAGCAACGCCTGACGGCGCTGATCGACCGCTACGGCGCGGAGACGGTGCGCCAGGCGATTGCCGAGATGCGCCATCGCGCCGAGCGCCAGATGCGCAACCGCATCGCCGCCATCCCCGACGGCACCTACGAGGGCACCTCGCAGGTCGACAGCGACGGCGTGGTCGACGAGCCGCTCACCATCCGCATGAAGATCACCAAGAAGGGCGAAGACCTCACCTTCGACATGACCGGCTCCAGCCCGCCCTGCCGCGGGCCGATGAACAGCGTCATCGCCACCACCAAGTCGGCGATCTATCTCGCCATCAAGCACATCTTCCCGGAGGTGCCGATCAATTCGGGCACGTTCGAGCCGCTGCACATCGTCGAGCCGGAGGGCACGTTCCTCTACGCCAGATATCCGCGGCCGGTGTCGGGCTGCGCCGCCGAGGTGAGCCAGCGCATCGCCGAGGCGGTATTCGCCGCACTGACCACGGCGATACCGGATCTGCTGTTCGCCGCGCCGGCCGGCACGTCGGGCAATCTCGGCGTCGGCGGTTACGATCCCGAACGCGGCCGCAACTACATCATGTATCTCTTCACAGGCGGCGGTTACGGCGGCTTCCGGGGCGGCGATGGCCTGTCCAACGGCTGCTCGACCATCGGCATCTCCAAGATGCCGCCGGTCGAGGTGCTCGAGCAGTTCTATCCGGTGCTGTTCGAGGAGTTCTCGCTGCACGAAGGCTCGGGCGGCGCCGGCGAGTTCCGCGGCGGCTTCGGCATCAACTACGCCATCCGCCTGCGGCGCGGCGAGGCCCGCGTGTCGATGGTGATGGATCACGGCCGCAGCGGCCCGCAGGGCGTGCTGGGCGGCCGCGACGGCGGCGTCAACCGCGTGCAGGTCTGTCGCGACGGCACGGTCTACACCCCGCCGCACCTGTCAAAGGACCAGGACATCCGCATCGGTGTCGGCGACAGGGTGCGCGTCTCGACCCCCGGCGGTGGCGGCTTCGGCGACCCGGCCCGCCGCGATCCCGCCGCCATCGCCCGCGACGTCGCGCGCGGCTACTACAGCGAGGCCGAGGCGCGCGAGAAATTCGGCAAGCGGCTGGCGGCGGAATGAGCGACAACGATTCCCGTCCTCCCCAGCTTCGCTGGGGAGGTGTCAGCGTCTTACGCGGACGGAGGGGACATGGCTGGGAGCGCGCCACTCCTGTGGCGCTCTTCTTGTCGATCACACATCCCATGAGTGCCATCGGAGTGGCGCGCTCCCAGCCATGAGTCTCGACCCCTCTGTCCGCGAAGACGCGGACACCTCCCCACCGAAGCCGAGGAGGAGGATCATCGGACGCCGCCTCCTTCTCGCCGCGCCGCTCGCCCTCGCGGCCACCGCGGCCTTCACCCAGATCCAGAAGCCGGCGTGGATGGTCGTGCAGGGGGCCGACGGGTCGTTCACCGTCGATATGCCGGGGCAGCCGGTCTACAAGCTGCTCGACACGACGTCGCCCGGCGGCACGGCGTTCGTGCTGCACTCCTACAGCCTGGAGTTCCGCCGCCTCTCCTTCGTCGCGCAGACCGCGCTCTATCCCGCCGACATCGATGTGCGCGTCCCCAAGGCCAACCTGCAGGGCGTTCTCGACGATCGCGCGCGGCGGCTCGAGGGCGGGCGTTGGACTCGCCTCGACTGGCGCGAGGTGCAGGGCGTGCCGGCCGCCGAGTCCGTCGGCTCGGTGGCGGGCGGCAGCGTGCTGCGCCAGCTCGTGGTGCTGAAGGGCCGCCGCTTCGTGTCGCTCGCCTATCTCGCACCGGCCGACGCGCTGCGCACGCCCGAGGCCGATCGCTTCTTCAAGTCCTTCAGGCTGGGATCATGAGCAAGCCGCGCATTCACATCCTTGCGCTCGGCGGCACCATCGCCACGCGTCCCGACGCGACCGGCGCCATGCAGATGGGGCTGGGCGCCGACGATCTGGTGGCGGCCGTGCCGCGCCTCGCCGCGCTGGCCGAGGTCGCGGCCGAGACGGTCTCGCGCGTCGGCAGCCACTCGCTCTCCTTCGACCAGATCCATGCGCTCGCCGCGAAGATCAGGTCGTTGGAGGTCGATGGCGTGGTGGTGACGCAGGGCACCGACACGCTGGAGGAGACGGGCTTCCTGCTCGACCTGCTGCTCGATCTCGACATCCCGGTGGTCGTGACGGCGGCCATGCGTAACCCCGCGCTGACCTCGCCCGACGGGCCGGGCAACCTGCTGGCCGCCGTGCGCGTCGCCTGCGATCCCTGGATGCGCCGCCATGCCCGTGCGCTCGGCGTGATGGCGGTGATGCTGGACGAGGTCTACGCCGTGGCCGACGTGCAGAAGGCCCATCCGACCCGGCTCGATGCCTTCGTCGCGCCGCAGACCGGGCCGTTGGCGGCGCTGGTCGAGGACCGCGTCGTGCCGATGAGCCTGCCGGTGCGCGACGCCATCGTCGCGGCACGCCCGCGGTTCGCTTCGTTGTCCGCCGCAACTCAACCGGTGGCGCTGTTCTGGATATCGCTCGACGAGCCGGGAAGGGTGCTCGAAGCGCTGATCGAGGCGCCGGACCATCTCGGCTATCGCGGCGTCGTGCTGGGCGCCATGGGTGGCGGTCATCTGCCCGAGCGCATGAGCGGGACGGCCGGGCGCCTCGCCGGCATCCTGCCGACCGTCGTGTCGCCGCGCGCCGGCGGCGGGCCGATGCTACGCCATACCTACGGCGGTCCGAGCTCCGAGATCGCGCTGCGCGAGGCCGGCCTGATCTGGGGCGGCCGCCTTCATCCCCTGAAGGCGCGTGTGCTGCTCGAGACCTGCCTGCGCGCCGGCCTGGACCGCGCCGCCATCGGCGAGGTCTTCGACGGCTGGGGCTGACGCCTCGCGTACCAGCTTCGCCGCGCCAAAGCCGTGCATGCCCATCAGCCATTGCAGGGCGACGATCGCACCCTTGATCGGCTGCAGCAGGCCCAGGGCCAGACCGAGCACCACGGGCCCCCAGATGAGGGCATGCGTCCAGTAGCTCGGCGCATAGGCCACCTCGACGTAAAGCGTCAGCGGCACGACGATGTGTCCGACCAGCACGATCGTCAGGTAGGCCGGAAAATCGTCGGCGCGATGATGGTGGAGCGCCTCGCCGCAATGCGGGCAGTGCTCGACCACCTTGGCAAAGGCGCGGAACAGCCGACCCTCGCCGCACGCCGGGCAGCGGCCGCGAAGGCCGCGCAGCAGAGGGAGGCTTGCCGTCTCGGGCCGGGACATTGGGGCGACTCCTTCTTTGTCTTCCGGACCGCGGGCGTCTCGCCCGCTCATGAGCTTTGATGCGGGCGCGTTCGGCGTCGCCGAGCCGCGCCTATGAGCGAGCGAGACGCCCACGGTCCGGAAGAGCACGATCTGAACGGTCTTGAACATCGCGCGCGTGAGCCATACAATCAACCGTCAAGAGGGCCTATTGTATGGATTGGTGCCCTACAATCCAGAGCGACTCCGGACCGCTCTACGAAGGCATCGTCGAGGCCTTGAGCCGCGACATCGCTTCGGGCCGCCTGCATCGCGGGCAGCGCCTGCCGACGCATCGCGCGCTGGCAAGGGCGCTCGGTGTCGATCTGACGACGGTGACGCGTGCCTACAACGAGGCGCGACGCCGCGGGCTGACCGAGGCGCGGGTAGGGCAGGGGACGTTCGTCGCCGAGAGCCGGCTGCGTATCGCCCGCACGCCCGCCGGCATCGATTTCGACCTGTCGATGAACCTGCCGCCCGAGCCGATCGAGGCCGACCTCGACGGCCGCATCGCGCGTGGCTTGGCCGAACTGCGGCGCGAGCACGGTTTCTCCGATTTCCTGAGCTACCAGCATGCCGGCGGCAGCGAGAGCGATCGCGGCACGGCGGCGGACTGGTTGCGCCGGCGCGTGCGCAGCGCCGCCGCCGACCGCCTGATCGTGTCGCCCGGCACGCAGAGCGCCCTGATGGCGATCCTGCTGGCACTGACCGGGCCCGGCGACACGGTGTTGACCGATCGGCTGACCTATCCCGGCTTCAAGGCCGCCGCGACTGCACTCGGAGTCCACTTGATCGGCGTCGAGGCAGACCGCGACGGCATGAGCCCCGCGGCGCTCGAGGCGGCCTGCCGGCAGCACGCGCCCAAGGCGGTATACCTGATCCCGACCATTCACAACCCGACGACGCTCACCATTCCCGCGGCACGCCGCGAGCAACTTGCTGCGGCGATCCGCCGACATGAACTCAGCCTTATCGAGGACGACGCCTACGGCAGCCTCGATCCCCGGCAGCAGCCGATCGCGACCCTGATCCCCGAGCGCAGCTATCTCGCCGCGAGCCTCGCCAAGTGCATCGCGCCGGGGCTGCGCGTGTCGTTCGTGCTGGTGCCCGATCGCGCGGCCGCCGCCACGGTGACGCACGCGCTGCGCACGGTGTCGCAGATGCCGGTGCCGCTCACGGTGGCGCTGGTCATGCGCTGGCTGGCCGACGGCAGCGCCGATTCGATCGTCGCGGCGATCACGGCCGAGGCCGCGGCAAGACAGAGGCTGGCGGCCAAGGCGCTTTCGGGACACAGTTATGCTGCGCACCCGAAGGGACACCATGTCTGGCTCGCCCTGCCACCGGCCTGGACCCGAGCCGAGTTCGCCGCGCACGTACAACGACAGGGGCTCGCCGTGGTCACCAGCGACAGCTTTGGCGTGGACGGAAATCCCGAGCACGCGATTCGCGTCGCCCTCGGCGCCGCGCGCAGCCGCGCCGACCTTTTGGCCGCGCTCGATCTGCTCGTCACCGCCTTGAGATCGCCGGCCTACGCCCAACGTATCGTGTGATCGCCATGCTCGAGTCCCTCGATGCCACCCTGCTGGCCCGCCTGCAGTTCGCCTTCACTGTCTCGTTCCATTTCATCTTTCCGTCATTCTCGATCGGGCTGGCGAGCTATCTCGCGGTCCTCGAGGGCTTGTGGCTGTGGACCGGACGGCAGGTCTATATCGACCTGTTCCGCTACTGGCTGAAGATCTTCGCGCTCACCTTCGGCATGGGCGTGGTGTCGGGCATCGTCATGTCCTACCAGTTCGGCACCAACTGGTCGGTGTTCTCCGACAAGGCCGGGCCGGTGATCGGCCCGCTGATGGCCTACGAGGTGCTGACCGCGTTCTTCCTCGAGGCAGGCTTCCTGGGCGTCATGCTGTTCGGCATGAACCGTGTCGGCCGCTTCCTGCATTTCTTCGCCACCTTGGCCGTCGCGGTCGGCACCTTCATCTCGGCGTTCTGGATCCTGTCGGCCAACAGCTGGATGCACACGCCGACCGGGTTCGCCACCAATGAGGCCGGGCAGTTCGTGCCGGCGGACTGGCTCGCCATCATCTTCAATCCGTCGTTCCCCTATCGCCTGGTGCACACCGTGCTGGCGGCCTACCTGACGACGGCGCTGGTCGTCGGTGCCGTGGGCGCCTGGCATCTCCTGCGCGAGCGCACCAACGAGGGCGCGCGCACCATGTTCTCGATGGCGATGGGCATGATCACCGTGGTGGCGCCCTTGCAGATCCTGGCCGGCGACCAGCAGGGGCTGAACACGCTCGAGCACCAGCCGGTCAAGATCATGGCCATGGAGGGCCACTTCAAGAGCCATCCCGACGGCGCGCCGCTGGTGCTGCTGGGCTGGCCCGACCAGGCCGCCGGCGAGATGCGCTACGCCATCGAGATCCCCAAGGCCTCGTCGCTGATCCTGAAGCATTCGCTCGACGCGCCCCTCGCCGGGCTCGACACCGTCGAGCGCAAGGACTGGCCGCCGGTCGCGATCGTGTTCTGGTCGTTCCGGATCATGGTCGGGATGGGCGTGCTGATGCTGGCGCTGGCCGGCTTCAGCCTGCTCGCGCGCGTCAGGCGCCGCCTGTTCGACTGGAAGCTGCTGCATCTCCTCGCCCTGGCAATGGGGCCGGCGGGCTTCGTCGCGGTGATCGCGGGCTGGGTGACGACCGAGGTCGGCCGCCAGCCTTTCACGGTGCACGGCCTGCTGCGCACCGCCGACTCCGTGTCGCCGTTGCAGGCGCCCGCCGTGGCGGCTTCGCTGGTGGCCTTCGTCGTCGTCTACTTCATCGTGTTCGGTGCCGGCGTCTTCTACATCCTGCGGCTGATGAGCCATTCGCCGCATCGCGACGAGGCGGGGCCGGAGCGCGACCGGCCGGTGCGCGCCGCCGGCATTACGCCCGCGCCGGCCATCGCCGAGCCCGCGACGTCGAAGGGGGGGACTTGACCATGCTCGCCTTCGATCTGCCGACGGTGTGGGCGTTCATCATCGCCTTCGCGATTTTCGCCTATGTCGTGATGGACGGCTTCGATCTCGGCATCGGCATCCTGTTCTCCCGGCTGCCTCCCGGACGCGAGCGCGACAGCGCCATGAACTCGATCGCCCCGGTGTGGGACGGCAACGAGACCTGGCTGGTGCTGGGCGGCGGCGGCCTGCTGGCGGCGTTTCCGCTCGCCTATGCGACCATCCTGTCGGCGCTCTATGCGCCGATCGTGGCCATGCTGCTGGCGCTGATCTTCCGCGGCGTCGCCTTCGAGTTCCGCTGGCGCGATCCCGGCCATCGCGCGCTGTGGGACGCCGCGTTCAGCCTCGGCTCGGTGGTTGCAGCTCTTGCCCAGGGCATAACCCTGGGCGCGCTGCTGCAGGGCGTCGCGGTTGACAGCCGCGCCTATGCCGGCGGCTGGTTCGACTGGCTGACGCCGTTCAGCGTGCTGGTCGGCGTCAGCCTGGTGTGCGGTTACGCGCTGCTCGGCGCCACCTGGCTGATCATGAAGAGCGAGGGCAGCCTGCAGGACCGCTGCTACCGGCTCGCCTTCGGCCTCGGCATCGGCACCATCCTCGCCATCGCCGCGGTGAGCGGCGCGACGCCGTTCCTGAGCGACGTCTACTGGAAGCGCTGGTTCGCCTGGCCGCAGATCCTGTTCACCGCGCAGGTGCCGCTGCTGGTCGCCATCGCCACAGCGGCGTTCTTCTGGAGCCTGGGGCGCCGCCACCACGCGACGCCGTTCCTGGTCGCGCTCGTGATCTTTGCGCTGAGCCTGGCCGGCCTCGGCATCAGCCTGTTCCCCTACGTGGTGCCGCCCAGGATCTCGATCTGGGATGCCGCGGCGCCCGCCGCGAGTCTCCAGTTCATGCTGCCCGGCGTGCTGGTCCTGGTGCCGATCATCCTCGCCTACACCGCCTGGTCCTACTGGGTGTTCCGCGGCAAGACCGGCCATGAGGGCTATCACTGACCATGGCGAAGCTGATCATGCCCAGACCGCGCCAATGGCTGTGGTTCGTTGGCCTGTGGGCCGCCGGCGTTGGCGTCACGGCGCTGGTGGGTTACGGGATCAAGT
The DNA here is from genome assembly GCF_050185545.1 of Reyranella sp. Lineage (GTDB taxonomy): Bacteria > Pseudomonadota > Alphaproteobacteria > Reyranellales > Reyranellaceae > Reyranella. Next base: position 11,481 of record NZ_JBFWZI010000201.1, read on the forward strand.
TGTGGCTGCGGTGACGATCTTCAGGCGGACCGCGGGCGTCTCGCCCGCTCATGAAGAATAGCGGGCGAGACGCCCGCGGTCCGGAAGAGAAGACCTACGTCGTCCGGCGCACCGGCCGGCAGTTGAAGGCGAGCGGGCGGTGGGAGGCGTCGCGCAGGTTGGCCAGCTCGTCGCGGCCGACCCATTCGTTGCCGGCATCGACGTAGCGGAAGCCGTCGCCGGTCGGCTGGTACTCCATGCGCCAGGTGCGGCCGTCGAACGTCACCGAGGCGCGGTTCTTGGCATACACCACCGATACTTCCTTGCGGCCGTCGCACAGGTAGGCGATGCCGGCCGGCTTGGGATCGTCCGGCGCCGGGCGCACGATCAGGTTCGTGACAGGCGCCTGTTGTTGGGGGGTGCAGGCGCCCAGCAGAGCCAAGACGACAATCGACAGGCGCTTCATCGTGCGCTTTCCTCCATCCCTCGGAGCACATTCCGTTCGGCCGGAACAGCCGAACGGAGTGTGCCTCCTGTAACAGCCGACCCCGGAGCGAGAAAACTAAGCTAGCTTACGGCTTTCACCGGGCCGGGCAAACCGAGGAGAGGATATGCCGCAATTCAGGCTGCGCGATGGCGCCGAGCTTTACTACGAGACGCACGG
>NZ_JBFWZI010000202.1:0-12041 GCF_050185545.1 Reyranella sp.
GCGCCACCGTCTCGCCGCGGGCGATCTCGAAGGAGACGTTGCGCACCGCGCGCACCGCCTTGTCGCCCTTGCCGAAATCGACCGACAGGTCGCGGACCTCGAGCAGCTTGTCGCTCATGTCGGCACCTTGCGCGGGTTGAAGGCGTCGCGCACCGCCTCGCCGATGAATACCAGCAGGGACATCATGAGGGCGAGAATGGCAAAGCCGGTGAAGGCGAGCCACGGCGCATTGAGGTTGTTCTTGCCCTGCAGCAGCAGCTCGCCCAGCGACGGAGAACCGACCGGCAGGCCGAAACCCAGGAAGTCGAGTGAGGTCAGCGTGGTCACGGAGCCGGCCAGGATGAAGGGCAGAAAGGTGAGGCTCGCGGTCATGGCGTTGGGCAGGATGTGCCGAAACATGATGCGGGCGTCCAGCATCCCGAGCGCCCGGGCGGCGCGGACATAGTCGAAATTGCGTCCGCGCAGGAACTCGGCGCGCACCAGGCCGACCAGCGCCATCCAGCTGAACAGCAGCATGATGCCCAGCAGCACCCAGAAGCCGGGCTGGATGAAGCTCGCCAGGATGATCAGCAGGTATAGGCTCGGCATGCTCGACCAGATCTCGAGAAAGCGCTGCATCAGGAGGTCGACGGCGCCGCCGAAATAGCCCTGCACGGCGCCCGCGACGACGCCGATGATCGAGCTCAGCACAGTCAGCGCCAGCCCGAACAGGACCGAGATGCGAAAGCCGTAAATCACGCGGGCCAGCACGTCGCGCGCCTGATCGTCGGTGCCCAGCGGATGGGCCCATGACGGCGGCTGCAGCGCCTGGCGGCCCTCGCCCCGCGATACCGTGTCGTAGCTGTAGGGGATGGGCGGCCAGATCATCCAGCCCTTCTCCTCGATCAGCTTCTGCAGCTCGGGCTCGCTGTAGACGGCATCGGTCGGAAAATCGCCGCCGAATGTCGTCTCCGGGTAGTCGCGCACCAGGGGTGAATAGAAACCGCCATCGTAGTAGATCAGCAGGGGCCTGTTGTTGGCCAGCAGCTCGGCGAACAGCGACAGCACGAAGAGTATGCCGAACACGACCAGCGAGATCATGCCGCGCTTGCTCGAGCGGAAGATGGCAAACCGGCGTCGGGTATTGGGACGCATCAGCCACGCGCCTCGAAATCGATGCGCGGGTCGATCACCGTGTACATGATGTCGCCCAGGATGCCCATCACCAGCCCGATCAGGCCGAAAAAGTAGAGCGTGCCGAACATGATCGGGTAGTCGCGGTTGATTGCCGCCTCGAAGCCCAGCAGACCGATGCCGTCGAGCGAGAAGATCACCTCGATCAGCAGCGACCCGGTGAACAGCACGCCGATGAAGGCCGCGGGGAAGCCGGCAATGACGATCAGCATGGCATTGCGGAAGACGTGGCCGTAGAGCACGCGGCGCTCGACCAGGCCCTTGGCGCGGGCGGTCAGCACGTACTGCTTGTGGATCTCCTCGATGAAGGAGTTCTTGGTCAGGAAGGTGAGGGTGGCGAAGCCGCCGATCACCATGGCGCCGATCGGCAGCACCATGTGCCAGAAATAGTCGAGCACCTTGTCGATTGTGCCGAGCGAGCCCCAGTCGTCGGACACCAGGCCGCGCAGTGGGAACCATTTGAAGTAGCTGCCGCCGGCGAACAGGACCACCAGCAGGAGCGCGAACAGGAAACCCGGGATGGCGTTCAGCACGATCAGGATCGACGAGCTCGACAGGTCGAAGCGCGAGCCGTCGCGCACCGCCTTGGCGATGCCGAGCGGAATCGAGACGAAATAGATCAGCAGCGTCGTCCAGACGCCGAGCGAGATCGACACCGGCATCTTCTCGAGCACCAGGTCGACGACCCGCTTGTTGCGGAAGAAGCTCTCGCCGAAGTCGAAGACGAGGTAGTTCCGCATCATGAGGAAGAAGCGCTCGTAGATCGGCTTGTCGAAGCCGTACATCTTCTCGATGCGCTCGATCAGCTCCTTCGGGAGGCCCCGGGCGCCGCGGTAGGCGCCGCCGCCGGACGTGTCGGTTGCCGATTTCTGCACCGTCTCGCCGCCGCTCGAGCTGCCGGAGAAGCGCGCCGTGGCGTCGACCGCCGTGCCCTGGATCTGGGCCAGCATCTGCTCGACCGGGCCGCCGGGCGCCGCCTGGATGACGAAGAAGTTGATCACCATGATGCCGATGAGCGTCGGCACCACCAGCATCAGCCGGCGCAGGATGTAGGCGAGCATTACAGACTCTCCTCCCCAGCTCCGCTGGGGAGGTGCCCCGTCTTACGGGGCGGAGGGGTCATGGACTCACGAACCATGAGAGTCATGACCCCTCCGTCGCCGTAAGTCGGCGACACCTCCCCAGCTTCGCTGGGGAGGAGGATTCGAACCTCACTTTCCGCCCCCGCGCTGCAGGGTCTTGTCCTTGGCCTCGTCGATCCACCAGGTGTCGAAGGCAACCGGCGCATAGCGGGCGCTCTTGGCCGGCCGCGCGAAGCGGTTCCAGTAGGCGACGTAGGCGGTGTTGCTGTGCCAGTTGGGCACCACGAAGTGGCCCCACAGGAGCACGCGGTCGAGCGCTCGGGTGACGTTGATCAGGCTCTCACGGTCGGGTGCGGCGATCAGGGTCTCGACCAGCCGGTCGACCGCCTCGTCGCGGATGCCGATCGAGTTGCGGCTGCCCGGGGTGCCGGCCGCCTTCGAGCCCCAGAAGTCGCGCTGCTCGTTGCCCGGCGAAAGTGACTGACCGAAGCCCTCGACCATCATGTCGTAGTCGAACTCGTCCTCGCGGCGCTTGAACTGCGCCGTATCGATCGTCCGCACGCTCATGTCGATGCCGATACGCTCGAGGTTCTGCTTGTAGGGCAGGACCACGCGCTCGAAGCTCGCATCGTTGAGTATCATCTCGAAGGCGAGCCTCTTGCCCGACTTCGTCTCGGTCATCTTGCCGTCCTTGATTTCCCAGCCGGCTTCCTTGAGCAGCACCAGGGCGCGGCGGGCGAGGTCGCGGACGTTGCCGGTGCCGTCCGATTCGGGAAGCTTGAACTCCTTCGTGAACACCTCGTCGGGAATCCTGCCGCGCAGCGGCTCGAGGTACTTGAGCTCGGCGGGTGTCGGCAGGCCCGACGAGGCGAGCTCGGAGTTGCCGAAGAACGAGATGTTGCGTTTGTACATCCCGTAGAACAGGTTCTTGTTCGTCCAGGCGAAGTCGAACATGGTGCCGATCGCCTCACGCACGCGGCGATCCTTGAAGTACTCGCGCCGCGTGTTGAAGGCGAAGCATTGCATGCCGGTCGGCAACTCGTGCGGGATCTCGGCGCGCTGAATGCGGCCGTCGCGCACCGGCGGGATGTCGTAGGCGGTCGCCCAGTTGCGCGCGATATTTTCCTGGCGGATGTCGATCTCGCCCGCCTTGAAGGCCTCGAACTGCACCGTCACGTCGCGGTAGTACTCGTAGCGAATGACCTCGAAATTGTTGCGGCCGCGGTTCATCCAGAGGTCCTTCGCCCACCAGTTGTCGACCCGGCGGTAGGCGATCGAGCGCCCGACATCGACCGAATCGACCTTGTAGGCGCCGCTGCCCAGCGGCATCTCGAGCGACACCTTCTCGAAGTCGCGCGTCGCCCACCATTTCGACGGCAGAACGGGCAGCTGGCCGACGATCAGCGGCAGCTCCTTGTTGCTGCTGTCGCGGAAGGTGAACAGAACCTTTCGGTCGCCGACCTTCTCGGCCTTGAGCACGTCGTGATAGTAGAAGGCGTAGTTCGGTGCGCCCTTGGCTTTGAGGATGTCGAAGGTGAAGATGACGTCCTCGACCGTGATTGGCGTGCCGTCGTGGAACCTCGCCTGCGGCCTGAGTGTGAAGGCCACCCAGGAGCGATCCTCCGGCCATTCGATGGTCTCGGCGACCAGGCCGTACTCGGTCGAGGCCTCGTCGCGCGACGACCAGCAGAGCGTGTCCCAGATCGCCGAGATGCCGGCCGCCGGCACGCTTTTCACGATGAAGGGGTGCAGGGAATCGAAGGTGCCGCGCGCCGCCAGCCGCACCGTGCCACCCTTGGGGGCGGCCGGGTTGAGGTAGTCGGGCGGACCGGCGTCGGCAGCATATTTCGGCACGCCGTGCATGGCAAAGCCATGGCCTACGGTCACCTTGGGCGAGCCCTGGGCTCGCACGATTGCCGGCGCGGCCATCCAAAATGCCGCGCCCCTCGCCAGAATGCTGCGCCGTTTGATCGACATGCGATGCGCTCCCCGATCTCTGTCGCTGCAGTCCATATAACGTGCCCGACTTGGGCGGCACTATGGCCGGCCGGTTACTTCGCTGTCAGCTTTGGCACACCGCATCCTCCCCCGTCATCGGGGGAGGTGGCCCACAAGGGCCGGAGAGGGAAGGCCTCAGTCGAGATGCTTCCGACGTCGTAATCAGAAGCATCTCGACTTAGGCCTTCCCCTTCGCCCCGTATGACGGGGCGCCTCCCCTGATGACGCAGGGCATTCGCATATGGAAAAAAGCCGTCATCACGACGGGAGCCGAGCGCAGCGAGGCGTAGTGGAGGGACCTTTCTTATTGCTGCGCCAGCAAGAAAGGTCCCTCGACTGCGCCGCCAATGGCGCCGTAAACAGCGCCTAGTCGGGCGGCTCCGCTCGGGATGACGGGTTTATTGCCATATGCGAATGCCCTGACCGATGGCGGGGGAGGGACGTGAGAAATGCCTCGCACATGCTGCGCGCAACGGGAGCAGGAGATTCAGCTCTCGCCCTTGATGCCCGCCTCCTTCACAAGCCTGCCGTAGCGGGCGTGGTCGGCCTTCCACATCGCCATCACTTCGGCGGGGGCTCGCGGCGCCGGTACCTCGCAGCCGGCTTTGATCAGCCGGTCGCGCGTCTCGGCGTTGCCGAGGGCCTTCATCGCCGAGCCGTGCAGGCGCTCGACGATCGGCGCCGGCGTGCCGGCGCGCACCGCGATGACGTACCAGCTCATGACCTGGGCATCGGCGAAGCCTGCCTCGGCGAAGGTCGGAACGTCGGGCAGCGTCGACAGGCGCTTGTCGGCCAGCACGGCGAGCGCCCTGAGCTTGCCTGCCTGGACATGCTGGAGGGCGAGTGTCGTGGGCAGCAGGCCGACCTGCAGGCGGCCCTCGAGCAGGTCGGTCATTCCCGGCGGGATGCCGCGATAGGGCACCGAAACCATGTCGAACTTGTAACGGTTCTTCAGCAGCTCGGCCGACAGGTGGATCGACGAGCCGTTGCCGGGGTTGAGGTAGTGAAGCTTGCCCGGATTGGCGCGGCCGTACTCGACCAGCTCCTTCAGCGTCCTGGCCGGCACCGCCGGATTGACCGTAGCCACGGAGGTCGCCACCGCGACCAGGGCCACCGACTGGAAATCGGCGATCGGGTCGTACGAGACCGCCTGCAGCAGCGGCGCCACGACATGCGCGATGGTCGCCATGACCAGGGTATAGCCGTCGGCCGGCGCCTGCGTGACCATGGCGGTGGCGAGCGTCGAATTGGCGCCGGGCTTGGGCTCGACGACGACCGGCTGGCCGAGATCGGCCTGCATCGGGTCGGCCAGCGCGCGGGTCACGATATCGACGATGCCGCCCACCGGGTAGGGCACCAGGATGCGGATGGGCTTGGCCGGATAGGCCTGCGCCCTGGCGTGCGGCGCGGCGGCAAATGCCGCAAGCGCCCCCAGCGTGGCGCGGCGGGTTGGTGTTCTCACGTTGTTTTTTCCTCCCTGAGCGCGCGAGCGTAGGGGCTGGCGTGCGGCTTGTCACTTGGTCCTCCGCCCCAACGAAGTTGGGGAGGTGTCGCCGTCCTCGGCGACCCTGCCTCCGCCTGCGCGAAGCCGCTTCGGCTTCGCGCAGGCAGGTGGAGGGGTCATGGCTCTCCCGGGACGCCCGCGGTCCGAATGACCATGACCCCTCCGTCGCCGAAGACGGTGACACCTCCCCAGCGAAGACGCTGGGAGGAAAATGAAGGCCCGATCTGCGGCTTGCGGAGTTTGACTCCGCCCCGGGCCGGCATCAGGTTGGCGGCATGGCCGATACCACCAATTTTGCTCCCGACTACGACGTGCCGATCGAGTACATGCGGCGGACGCGCGAGTACTATCTCGCGCTGGGCTACGACAATCCCTATCGCTGGGCGCACTACCTCGATGCGCCGTTCCAGCCGCTGAAAAAGCCGCTGGCGGACAGCACGCTGGCGCTGATCAGCACGGCGGCGCCCTTCCAGCCCGACAAGGGTGACCAAGGGCCCGGCGCCGCCTACAACGCCGCCGCCAAGTTCTACACGGTCTATTCGGGCGACACGGCCGTCGACCACGACACGCGCATCTCCCACATCGGCTACGACCGAAAGCACACAACGGCCGCCGACAGCAACACCTGGTTTCCGTTGCCGCTGATGCGCCGGTTCGCCGCCGAGGGCCGCTTCAAGCTGGCCAGGCGTTTCCATGGCGCGCCGACCAACCGTAGCCAGCGCGTGACCCTGGAGACCGATGCGCCGGAGATCCTGGCGCGCTGCCGGCAGGACCAGGTCGACGCGGCGCTGCTGGTCCCGACTTGACCCGTCTGCCACCAGACCGTGAGTCTGGTCGCCCGCTATCTGGAGAGGAACGGGATTCCCACGGTGATCATGGGAGCGGCCAAGGACATCGTCGAGCTTGCCGGCGTGCCGCGCTTCCTGTTCAGCGATTTCCCGCTCGGCAACTCCTGCGGCAAGCCGCACGAGCCCGACACGCAGGCCTTCACGCTCGATCTCACGCTGAAGGTACTGGAGAGCGCGATCGGCCCGCGCACCACCGTGCAGTCGCCGCTGCGCTGGAACGAGGACGGCGACTGGAAGCGCGACTACAACAACCTCGAGCGCATGAGCCCGGAGGAGGTCGCCAGGCGGCGCGCCGAGTTCGACAAGGTGAAGCAGGTGGCCCTCGGTCAGCGCCAGAAGGCTGGTGTGGCGTAGGCTCATGCCTGGTAGCGCGCCAGTCATGGGCCTTGGCGCTGACATGCACGGAAGAGCGCGTCATTCGCTGGGAGCGCGCCACTCCCGTGGCGCAATCTTCGTCGATTGCACGCCGTATGAGCGCCACTGGAATGGCGTGCTCCCAGCACATTTAGGATCGACATGAGCAAGCCGTTTGCCGGAGTAAAGGTTCTCGACTTCACGCGCGTGCTGGCGGGGCCTTACGGCTCCTATCAGCTCGCCCTGCTGGGGGCCGACGTCATCAAGGTCGAATCGCGCGAAGGCGACGACATGCGCTACGGCAACCGCGCCAACGACTGGGAGAAGCGCGGGCTCGCTGCACCCTGGGTCGCGGTCAATGCCGGCAAGCGCTCGATCACCCTCGACCTCAAGAAGCCGGCCGCGATCGAGGCGGTCAAGCGCCTGGTGGCCAGGGTCGACGTGGTGATGGAGAACTTCCGGCCCGGCGTGATGGACAAGCTCGGCATCGGCTACGACGTCCTGAAGGCCATCAACCCGCGGCTGATCTATTGCGCCGTTTCCGGCTTCGGTCAGGTCGGGCCGGATCGCGAGACGGCGGCCTTCGACGGCATGATCCAGGCGATGTCGGGCCTGATGTCGATCACCGGCTTTCCGACGAACGGACCGACCCGCGTGGGCTTCGCCGGCGCCGACGTGATGTCGGGCGCCACGGCGGCGCTGGGCGTCGCCTCGGCGCTCTACCAGCGCACTCATACCGGCAAGGGCCAGCTGGTCGATGTCGCCATGATCGACGCCGTGATGGGCTATCTCGCCCAGCAGTTCACCGAGCACATGATGACCGGCCGGGTGCACGAGCAGGCCGCCAACCTGTCGGTCACGCGCAAGCCGACCGGCGATCTCTACAAGACCAGGGACGGCTGGATCGTGCTCGCCGTCATGACCGAGCCGCAGTTCCAGCGCCTGATGAAAGATATCGGTCGCGCCGACGCGCTCGCCGATCCGCGCTTCCCCGACTGGCCGACGCGCATCCAGAACAACAAGGCGCTGCATGCGATCATCGAGGCCGAGCTGGTGAAGGAGACCTCGGCCACCTGGGCCGAGCGCTTCGCCAGGGCCGACGTGCCGGCCGGCCGCGTGCTCACCATTCCGGAGACCGTGCAGCTCGACCACTTCGATCGCCGTACGATTCTGCAGACGGTCGACACGCCGCACGGTCCGATCCGCGTCGTCGGCTCGGGCTTCAAGCTCGAGCATGGCGGCGGCTCGGTTGACCGCCCGCCGGCGACGCTCGGCCAGCACCCCGACGAGGTGCTGGGCGAGGCCGGCTACCCGCCCGCCGAGATCGCCGAGCTGCGCGCCGCCTGGGTGGTGTAGTTTCTCATTGTCCTCCCCGGCGACGCTGGGGTGGAGCGGTCCTTGCTGGGAGCGCGCCACTCCAATGGCGCTCATGGAATGTGCAATCACCAAGAAGAGCGCCATCGGAGTGGCGCGCTCCCAGCAATGAGAGTTCGAAGGACAGCGAGGACAGGATGTCGAGGCGCAAACGGGTCATCATTGCGGTCATCGTGCTCGAGGTGCTGCTGGGCCTCGGCTGGATATGGTTGAGCCAGGTCGCGGTGAGCGGCGGTGGCAACCCCGACGCGCCGCGCGTCATCGGCCAGGTGATGGGCGGGGCGATGGGGATCCTGCTCGGCATCTCGCCCTTGCTCTACCTGTTCGCCCGCGGCAACGACCGGCGCGCCGAGGAAAGGGCCCGCAAGTCCTGAGAGCGGGCGGCTGCCCCGATCTTGCATTCGGTTTCGGGCAGAAGGCATTCGAGGGTGCGAATCCTGCGCCACTCGCGCAGCCTGACGATCGCCGGCGCCTGGTGCGACCCTCTCGAAGCACGGAACTCCCCACCACTCGTGGCGTTTACCGCGGCGGGCGGTCGGCCTAGTGTTCGCCCCCTGCATTGGAGGTTGCACGATGTCGAGTGAAGCCCTGCACGAGGACGCCGCCAGACTCGGTCCGGAGGTGATCGACCAGCACCGCGCCATCGTCTCCCTGATGGAGGAGCTGGAGGCCGTCGACTGGTACAACCAGCGCGCCAAGGCCACCAGCAACCCCGAGCTGCGCGCCATTCTCGAGCACAATCGCGACGAGGAGAAGGAGCACGCGGCGATGGCGCTGGAATGGCTGCGCCGCAGCGACCCGGTCCTGTCGCAGCATCTGGAGACCTTCCTGTTCAAGGAGGGGCCGATCACCGGGATCGAGGCGGAGATGGTAGCCGGCCAGGGCTACGCGGCAGGCGCTGAAACGGGTGCCGATACCGGTGCCGACACCGGGGCCGGCGCCGATGGCAGCCTCGGCATAGGCAGCCTGCGTCCGCGAGAGGGAGCCGACAGATGATGAAGAACCATCTTTTCCGCGATCGCGCGCCGATCACCGAGGCCGGCTGGGAGGAGATCGAGAAGGAGGCCAAGCGCACCTTGCGCGCGCTGCTGGCGGCGCGACGCGTCGTCGATTTCCGCGGGCCGTTGGGCTGGGGCGCCTCGGACGTCGAGCTGGGTCGCGCCGATCCAATCGGCTCGCCGCCGCAGGGCAGGAACGTCCAGGCGCGCCTGCGCCGTATCCAGCCGCTGGTCGAACTGCGCATTCCGTTCGCGATGAGCCGCGCCGAGCTCGACGCCATCGATCGCGGCGCCCGCGATCCCGATCTCGATGCGGTCACGGCGGCGGCGCGCGAGATCGCCATCGCCGAGGACCGCTCGATCTTCCACGGCTACAAGGAGGCCCAGATCACCGGCATCTGCCAGGCGCGCGCCGCCCACGCGGTGCCGCTGGGGTCGAGCCATGCCGACTATCCCGGTGCCGTCGCGGCCGCCCTGACCAGGCTCAGGGACGACGGCATCGAAGGCAAGTTCGCGGTCGTGCTGAGCGAGCAGCTCTACAAGGATCTCGCCTCGCGCACCGATGGCGGCTATCCGATCCTGAGCCATGTCCAGCGCCTGATCGACGGCGAGATCGTGTCGGCGCCGGGCCTCGACGGCGGGCTGGTGATCTCCCAGCGCGGCGGCGATTTCGAGCTGACGGTCGGCCAGGATTTCTCGATCGGCTATCTCGACCACGACCGCGAAACTGTCCAGCTCTACATCGAGGAAAGCTTCACCTTCCTGATCCTGACCGAGCAGGCGGCACTCCCGCTCAGCAGTGGCGGGAAGTAGCTCATCCTCCTCCCCAGCGAAGCTGGGCAGGCGTCCGCGTAATCGCGGACGGAGGGGTCATGAATCACGAGGACCGCGGGCGTCTCGCGCGCTCATCACATGAGCATGAGCGGGCGAGACGCCCGCGGTCCAAGAGGCCATGACCCGTCCGTCGCCGTAGGACGGCGACACCTCCCCAGCGAAGCTGGGGAGGAGAAGAATGGCCGGACCGCACAGACGCATCCATTCCCTGTTGCGCCAACGTCCTGAAGGTCTACAGTCCGTGCCGTCCAAGGGGGGTCCCGACAAGGGGCTGAGATACCGACGGCCATCCCGGTTCACGGACCGGCGGCAGCGCGGTGACCCTTTGAACCTGATCCGGGTCATGCCGGCGAAGGGACTGGATGCCAATCCTTTGCACGACAGCGCCGGATCTCCGTCAGCCTCCAGCCTCGGGAGATCCTCGTCATGGACACCATCGTTTCAAATCCGACACCGCAGGTGACGACCGGCCCCTTGCCGGCGTCGCGCAAGATCTACGTCACGCCCGATATGGCGCCCGATCTCAGCGTGCCCCTGCGCGAGATCGCGCTCTCCTCGCCGACCGAGCCGCCGGTGCGCGTCTACGACACCACCGGACCCTATTCCGACCCGGACGCCCGCATCGACGTGCGCCAGGGCCTTGCTCGCACGCGGCGCTCCTGGGTGCTGCAGCGTGGCGGCGTCGAGGAGTATGATGGCCGGCCTATCCACGCGATCGACAACGGCAACGTCCAGGCGTCGGCGCTGCAGCCCTTCCCGAACACGCCGCGCCCGCTGCGCGGCCTCGCGGGCAAACCGATCACCCAGTTCGAATGGGCGCGCGCCGGTGTGATCACCAGGGAGATGGTCTACATCGCCGCGCGCGAGAATCTCGGCCGCAAGCAGATGCTCGACGTCGCCCGCGAGCGCCTGGCCGACGGCGAGAGCTTCGGCGCCGCTCTCCCCGAATTCATCACGCCGGAGTTCGTGCGCAGCGAAGTCGCGGCCGGCCGCGCCATCATCCCGGCCAACATCAACCATGGCGAGCTGGAGCCGATGATCATCGGCCGGAATTTCCTGGTGAAGATCAACGCCAACATCGGCAACTCGGCGGTGTCGTCCTCGATGGAGGAAGAGGTCGACAAGATGGTGTGGGCGATCCGCTGGGGCGCCGACACCGTCATGGACCTGTCGACCGGCCGCAACATCCACGACACCCGCGAATGGATCGTGCGCAATTCGCCGGTACCGATCGGCACCGTGCCGATCTACCAGGCGCTGGAAAAGGTCGGCGGCGATCCGACGAAGCTCAGCTGGGAGGTCTATCGCGACACGCTGATCGAGCAGTGCGAGCAGGGCGTCGACTATTTCACCATCCATGCCGGCGTGCGGCTGGCCCACGTGCCGCTGACCGCGAGCCGCATTACCGGCATCGTCAGCCGCGGCGGATCGATGATGGCGCAATGGTGCCTGACCGAGCATCGCGAGAGCTTCCTGTACGAGCATTTCGGCGACATCTGCGACATCATGCGCAAGTACGACGTGTCGTTCTCGCTGGGCGACGGGCTGCGGCCAGGCTGCAACGCCGACGCCAACGACGCGGCGCAATTCGCCGAGCTCGAAACCCTGGGCGAGCTCACCAAGGTCGCCTGGGACAAGGGCTGCCAGGTCATGATCGAGGGGCCGGGCCACGTGCCCATGCACAAGATCAAGGCCAACATGGACAAGCAGCTGCGCGAATGCGGCGAGGCGCCGTTCTACACGCTGGGGCCGCTCGTCACCGACATCGCGCCGGGCTACGACCACATCACCTCGGGCATCGGCGCCGCCATGATCGGCTGGTTCGGCACGGCCATGCTCTGCTACGTGACGCCCAAGGAGCATCTCGGCCTGCCCG
>NZ_JBFWZI010000203.1:0-11859 GCF_050185545.1 Reyranella sp.
GGGCGTCCCGCCCGCTCATGACGCTCTATGAGCGGGCGCGACGCCCGCGGTCCGGAGGAGCCATGACCCCTCCGGCCCGTATGACGGGCCACCTCCCCAGCTGCGCTGGGGAGGAAAATGACGCTCAGTTCGTCGGGCGCTTGCCGGCCTTGTAGTTGGCGACCGCGGCCTTGAGCATGCGGTATTCGCTGCAGCCGAAGACGCAGAGCGAGTCGAGGCGCGCGAGGTGCTGCTCGGCTTCCTGCAGGCGACCCAGCATCAGGTAGGCTTCGCCGATATACTCGTGGGCTCCGAGGTGCCGCGGATCGAGCGACAGCGCGTACTGGTAGTATTGCAGCGAGCCGTTGGGATCGCCCGACGAGCGTGTCGCAAAGCCCAGGAGATTGTAGGCGTCGGCGTTCTTGGGATCCTTGGCGACCACCTGCTGCAGGAGCGGCAGGGCACCCCGGTAGTCGCGCGCTTCGATCATCGCTTTGGCGCGTGTGAAGTTGGGATCGGCGGGCTTGGCCTGCTGGGACGGGGCGGGATCGGCGCCGCCGGCGGCAAAGGCCATCGGTGCCAGGGCGAGCAACAGGGCCGTTGCAGGGGCGAGCAGGGTCGGGCGCATGATCCACCTCCGGGTGACGCCGGATTGTTGTCCGGCCTCGGAAATCGGCAACGAAAATCTCATGACATTGCCGTGAGTTCGGCCGCGTGCTTGACCGCGCGCACGGCGAGCCTGCCCTGCCGGCCGCGAATCTCGACCTCTTGCCGCTCATGGGCGCTGAGATCGACGCCGGCCTGGTCGACGAGCTCCTGGGAGACGACGAGCTCGACGGCGAAGTCCTTGGTCAGGGATTCCAGCCGGCTCGCGGTGTTGACCGTGTCGCCGATGGCGGTGAGCTGGGTGGCGCGTTGGTAACCCATCTCGCCCACGATGGTCGGTCCCGCATGCAGTCCGATGCCGATGCGCAGCGGCCGGTCGAGGTCGCCGGCCAGCGTACGGTTGAGGTCCTCGAGCGCTGCGGCCATGCGCCGGGCGGCGTCGAGGGCCTGGCGACACGCCGTCTGCGGCTCGTCGGCAAGGCCGAAGATCGCCATCACGCCGTCGCCGATGAACTTGTCGAGCCTGCCGCCTGCCGCCTCGATGGCCTGGCCGGTCGCCCGGAAGTAGCGGTTGAGGAGAAAGACGACGTCATACGGCAGCTTGCCTTCCGAGATCGAGGTGAAGCCGCGAATGTCGGCGAACAGGATGGCGACGTAACGTTCGCCGCCATGCGCCTGCGGCTGCCGGCGATAGGCCTCGACCGGCCCCGCCGTTGGCGGCAGCAGGGTTGCCACCTGGTAGCGGCCGGGAGGCGGGCGCAGCTGGCAGGCCAGCCGCACGTTCGCAGGCGCCGTCACGCGTTGCAGCACCTTCTGCTCGTCGGCGGAGGGCGGCGGCAGCTTGGCACGATCAGGTCCGCCGATGCGTACCCGGCAGGTCGAGCAGCGGCCGCGGCCGCCGCACACCGAGGCGTGCGGGATGCCGGCCAGCCGGCTCATCTCGAGCATGGAAAGGCCGGTCGGTTGTGTCGTGGTGCGGCGCTCGCCGTAATCGAGCCGCACCACGCCGGCCCGCCGCTCCCAGAAGTCACGGGCCGGCCGCGCCGCCAGAACGGCGAGCAGGAGGACGAGCGCGCCGACGCGCAGGGCATCGGAAATCCGGTAGAGCGTCGCGATGTCGGCGGCCGACGGGACGTGGACGCGCCTGAACAGATCATCGAGAAAGCCGGGCGTCTTGGCGAGCTCGGCGACATCGCGCAGCGCGATCGCGGCACCGGCCAGGCTGGCCACGGGCACCAGCAGGGCCACGGCATAGATCACCGGCAGCCAGGTGCGGTACCAGGGACGCAAACGCCACGCGAAGTGCAGGCCGATGCAGGCATGCAACCAGACGACCAGGGGCAGCGAGAACTGGATGACGGTCTGGATCCACGGCGAGACGACCAGCGAAGCCAGGACCCACGAATAGCCGATCTCGACGCCGTACAGCTCGTGGGCGAGGCGCGTGCCCACCACGTGCAGGGCGCCGAGCGGCACGATCGATGCGCCGAGACCCCACTGCGTCCATTCCCAGGCCGAAAGGCGTAGCGCCCGTCGCCGGTACAGCGACCACAGGGCGAGCAGGAAATGCGTGAGGAGCGCGCCGTAGAGCACGGTCTGGCCGACCGGATTGTTCCAGAGGAAGACGAACCACTGGCGGCCCGTCTCGAGCACGCGCAGCGAGATCAGGCCGAGCGCATGGTTGAGAAGATGCGTGACGACGTAGAAGAAAAGGACATAGCCCGACCAGAGACGGATCCGGCCGATCATGGCGGGCGGCTACTTCACGAGCGCCAACACGGCTTCGGGCGGTCGCCCGATGATGGCGCGCTCGCCGGACACCACGACAGGCCGTTGCAGCAGGACCGGCGCCGCCGCGATCGCCTCAGCGACATCTGCTTTGGCCAGGTCGGCCTTCTTCTTTCCGAGCTTCTTGAACTCGGGTTTGCCATCGCGAATCAGCGTCGCCGGATCGCCGCCGACCTGACCGATCAGGATCTCGACCTCGGTCCGGCTCGGCGGCCGCTTCAGGTACTCCCGGATGACCGGTTCGATGCCGCGGCTGCGCAGCAGCTCGAGGGTCTGCCGCGACTTGCTGCAGCGCGGGTTGTGCCAGATCGTGAGGCTCATGGTCGAACCATGGCCGCCCGGTCGAGCTTCGTCCAGTGTCAGGCTTCGTCCAGTACGTCCGGGTCGTCGGCATCGATCACCTTGCGCGCAACGTCGCCATCGAAGCCGGCACGGGCCAACGCTGCCAGATCACGCAGGCGATTCTGCTTGCGCTGCTCGCTCGCCCGGAACGGTCCGAGGCGCCGCCGACGCGCCAGGGCAATGGCGGCCCGACGCTCGCGGCTTTCGGGATCGGTGGCGAGCTCGTCGTCGAGCGAGGTCATCGCCTTGTCGAGCGTATCGCGATCGACACCGGCGAGGCGGAGCTTCTGGTGCGTCATCCGGGTCGAAACGCCGCGGCGATGCAGCGCCCGCGCCTTAGTTTGCGCGAAGGCAGCATCGTCGACCACGCCCGACGCGACGAAGCGGGCAACGATGGCGTCGATCGCCTGTTCGACATTGTCCATCACCGGCGCTTCGGCCACTTCGGCGCGACGGACACGGCGCATCAGCACGCGACGCAGGCCTTCGGCGGTCGTGGCATAGCGTTCGAGGTAGAACGTCGCGGCGTTCTCCAGGTACTTCGCCGTGACCGGCCGCGCGGTGCGCTTCATGGTCTTCCGGACCGCGAGCGTCTCGCTCGCTCAGAAACTTGAGCGAGCGAGACGCTCGCGGTCCGGAACACCATGAATGACGGGTTCACGTCCTCCTCGTCTCACCCGCGCAACGGGATGCCGACCATCGCCTCGAGCTCGGCGATGGCGAGGTCGGGATCGCCGACCTTGATGGTGCGCATGCCCATGGCGCGCGCCGGCTTGAGGTTGATGCCGAGGTCGTCGAGATAGATGCAACGTTCCGGCGGCACGCCCAGGAGCTCGCAGGCGTGGCGATAGATGCGCGGGTCGGGCTTGCGCCAACCGAGCCTGCTCGATTCCACGACGTGCTCGAACAGGGTCATGATATCGGCGATGGCGGCCGCCTTGTCGGCGCTGCGCGCCATTCCGGGGCCGTCGCCCGACTTCATGTTGTTGGTGATGCAGGCGACACGGAACGCCGCCTTGCAGCGGCGCAGCGCTTCGACCATCTGCGGCCGAATGTCGCCGCTCAGGGCCTGCAAAATCCGCCAGCCGTCGAGCGTGTGCCCCTGCTGGCGCGCCTCCTCCTCGAACAGGCCGACGAAGTCTTCCAGGGTCACCTCGCTTCGTTCCATTTTGGCCCAGGCGTTGGTGTCGGGATTGCGCGCATTGAGGCCGCGAATGAAATCTTTGGGGAGTCCGGCATCGTTTTCGTAGCGATTGAAGGCTTCGAACGGGCTGCTGAGGATGACCCCGCCAAAGTCCCAGAGAACGGCGAGGGGGTGGGATGCATGGCTCGTATTCATGGTGGGTGCGACGGTGTTGACCTTGTTCCTGCCACGGTCGGCGATTATCTGACCGACTTCCATAGGCGACGGGTTCGGCGTTGACCACCGTTCGCCTACGATCACGGCTTTAGGAAGATGGATGATGAATGAAGCAGCGGCTTTGACGCGCGGCGACGCAATGGCTCTTTCGGGTGAGGCGCCGGCTGGTGACTTGAACGCGGGCGACCTGACGGTCCGGTCCGCCCGGTCCGACGGACGCAATCGGCGGGCGGCCGAGACGCGGCGGCGCATCCTGGCCGCTGCCAAAGAGATGATTGCCGAGACCAGCACCGCGCCGACCGTGGTTGCGGTGGCCAAGCGTGCCGATGTGTCGGTTCGGTCGGTCTTCCAGCATTTTGGCGATGTCGAGTCACTTTTTGTAACTACGGTAGACAGCATCGGCCAGGATCTGGTCATTCCGCCGCCGACGTCGCAGGGCCTCTCGCTCGAGTTCCGGATCGCCACGGCGGTCGAGAACCTGGCTCGGCTGTTCGACAAGATCATCCCGTTGCGGGTCGCCGCCGGCCAGTTCGCCCATCATCCGGCCCTGATCGAGCGGTCCAACGGGTTGCGCCTGGAAGTGCGCCGGCGGGTCGCCGAGCTGTTTGCCCCCGAGTTCGCCCCCCTGAGCGAGGAGGCACGGGAAGAGCTGGCCGACGCCATCGGCGGTGCCCTGTCGCTGGAAGCCTGGGTGGTGCTTCGGCGGCGCGACGGCCTCAGCTTCGACCGGGCCGCTGCGGCCTGGCGGCGGACCCTGGCGGCCCTGCTCGCCCATCGCGCCGACGCGGCGGCGGCGGCCTAGAGAGACTTGGGGTATGTTGATCGCACCGGGTACATCCCGGCTGGCCGGTTGCAGCCGGCCGGAACGTACTCTGGCGGCAAATCCCCAGGTATTGCGTCTGTGCCGTTGACTCGGCGTTTGCGATCAGAGAGTTAAAGGCCCCAAATCGGCCAGCGACAGGCACCCTGCAGGACATGGCGACCAGCCAGCTTCACGAAGACTTCTCCCGCGAAGAGCACGTCAAGGCCGGCACGGACCGCGGCTTTGGCCTGGTCTTCGCCGGTTTCTTTGCCATTCTGAGCGCGCTCTCGTGGTGGCGCGGCCATACCGGCTGGCACTACCTGCTGCCGATCGCGGCCGCCTTCCTGATCGTCGCCTACACCGTGCCGAGCCTGCTGGCGCCGCTCAACCGGCTGTGGCTGAAGTTCGGCCTGCTGCTCTACAAGGTCATGAATCCCCTCATCCTGGGGTTGCTGTTCTTCGTGACCATCATGCCGATCGGCCTCGTCATGCGGGCGATGGGCAAGGATTTCCTGCGGCTGCAGCTCGATCGCAACGCCAAGAGCTACTGGATCGATCGCACGCCGCCCGGGCCGCCTCCCCAATCGATGAAGAATCAGTTCTGACCAGAAAGGACCTGCCTCCATGGGCTCCATCGTCGGCGAACTCTGGGCGTTCATGCGGGAACGCAAGAAGTTCTGGCTGCTTCCCATCCTGATCATGATGGTGATCTTCGGCGGCCTGATCGTGCTTACCAAGGGCTCGGCGATCGCGCCGTTCATCTATACCCTGTTCTAGACGAAGGGTTGGCTCGCCATGCGCGTCCTCGGGATTTCGGCTTTCTACCATGACAGCGCCGCGGCGCTGCTCGAGGACGGCCATCTCGTCGGGGCCGCACAGGAAGAGCGCTTCACGCGCAAGAAGCACGATTCGGGTTTTCCCCAGAATGCCGTGCAGTTCTGCCTCGACCGGGCCGGCATCGCGCTGGCCGATGTCGACTACGTCGCCTTCTACGACAAGCCATTCCTGAAGTTCGAGCGGCTGCTCGAGACCTACCTGGCCTATGCGCCGCGCGGCTTCAACTCGTTCCGCATGGCCATGCCGCTGTGGCTGAAGGAGAAGCTCTTCCAGAAGACGCTGCTGCGTGACGAGATGAAGCGCTGGCAGCCCGACTTCGACTGGCAGAAGCGACTGCTGTTCGGTGAGCATCACCAGAGCCACGCCGCCTCGGCGTTCTTCCCGTCGCCCTACGAGGAAGCCGCCGTCCTGACCATGGACGGCGTCGGCGAATGGGCGACGACGTCGCTCGGCTGGGGCCAGGGCAACAAGCTCGAGATGACGAAGGAGCTGCACTTCCCGCATTCGCTGGGGCTGCTCTATTCGGCCTTCACCTACTACACCGGCTTCAAGGTCAACTCCGGCGAGTACAAGGTCATGGGGCTGGCGCCCTACGGCGAGCCGAAGTTCAAGGACCTGATCCTGTCCAACATCGTCGACCTCAAGGAAGACGGCACCTTCCGCCTCGACCAGAGCTACTTCGACTACTGCACCGGCCTGCGCATGACGAACGACAAGTTCGCGGCGCTGTTCGGCGGCAAGGCGCGCAAGCCCGAGGAACTGCTCACCCAGCATCACATGGATCTGGCGGCGTCGGTCCAGGCCGTCACCGAGGAGATCGTGCTCAGGCTGGCGCGCTCGGTGAAGCGAGAGACTGGCGCCAGGAACATCTGCCTGGCCGGCGGCGTGGCGCTGAACTGCGTCGCCAACGGCAAGCTCCTGCGCGAGAACCTGTTCGACGGCATCTGGGTGCAGCCGGCTGCC
Organism: Reyranella sp.; assembly: GCF_050185545.1. Taxonomy (GTDB): domain Bacteria; phylum Pseudomonadota; class Alphaproteobacteria; order Reyranellales; family Reyranellaceae; genus Reyranella. Next base: position 6,678 of record NZ_JBFWZI010000203.1, read on the forward strand.
GGCGATGCCGGCGGTGCGGTCGGCGCCGCCTTCGCCGCCTATCACGGCTTCCTCGGCCAGGCGCGCAAGCTCAACGGCCATCTCGACGGCATGGCCGGCAGCTACCTCGGCCCGGAGTACACGGACGAGGAGATTGCCCGGCGCCTCACCGCGGCCGGCGCCAAGTTCACGGTGCTGACCCGCGACCAGACGATCGAGCAGACGGCCCAGGCGCTCGCCGACGAAAAGGCGGTGGGCTGGATGCAGGGACGGATGGAGTTCGGGCCGCGCTCGCTCGGCGCCCGCTCGATCCTGGGCGATGCGCGGTCACCCAGCATGCAGAAGACGCTCAACCTCAAGGTCAAGTACCGCGAATCGTTCCGCCCCTTCGCGCCGGCGGTGCTGCGCGAGGATGTCGGCGACTATTTCGATATCAAGAGCGACAGCCCCTACATGCTGATGGTGGCGCCGGTGAACGAGGACCGCCGCCGCGCCATGAGCGAGGCCGAGCAGGCGCTGTTCGGCATCGACAAGCTGAACGTGCCGCGCTCCGACATTCCGGCCGTCACCCATGTCGACTACTCGGCGCGCATCCAGACCGTGCACAAGGAAACCAATCCGGCCTTCCACGATCTGCTGGCGTCGTTCAAGGCCAAGACCGGCTACTCGGTGGTGGTGAACACCTCGTTCAACGTGCGCGGCGAGCCGATCGTGTGCACGCCCGAGGACGCCTTCCGCTGCTTCATGGGCAGCGAGATCGAGGTACTGGTGGTCGGCAACTGCTTCCTGCGCAAGGAAGACCAGGATCCCGCGCTCAAGCTCGACTACAAGAACGCCTTCGAGCTCGATTAGCGTTCAAAAATTCCTCCCCCGTCATACGTCGTCATACGGGGGAGGTGCTCCCGCAGGGGGCGGAGGGGGAAGGCCTCGAGCAAGACCCATGACCTTCCGACGTCGGAATTTCAGACATCTCCATTGGGGCTTTCCCCTCCGCCCCGTATGATGGGACACCTCCCCATAGGCGTTAAAAAACAAAGGGACTTCACCCTGAGGAGGTCGCGCAGCGGCCGTCTCGAAGGGTCGGCAACAGTGAAGGGCGCCGCGACACGACTTTTCAACGATCTCCTACGTAGCCCATCCTTCGAGACGCGCCCTGCGGGCGCTCCTCAAGATGAGGTTTCCTTCTGTTTTAACGCCTATGGGGCACCTCCCCTGGTGACGGGGGAGGCGGTTCGAGTGTGCGAGGTATCTCGATGCGCGTCGTTCTCTGCGATCGCCTGGGTGATCCGTCTGTCCTGAAGATCGCGGAGCGGCCGATCCCCGAGCCCGGGCCGGGCGACATCGTCGTCGAGGTCGGCGCCGCGTCGGTCAATTTCCCCGACATCCTCACCGTATCGGGCGAGTACCAGCACAAGCCCGAGCTGCCTTTCGTGCCCGGTATGGAGGGTGCGGGGACGGTCCATGCCGTCGGCGCCGAGATCGCGCCGTGGCGGCCGGGCGATCGCGTGATCTTCGGTATTCGGCCCGGCGCTTTCGCCGAGTACGTGAAGCTCGCGCCCCGCAACGTCATGATGCGCCTGCCCGACGACTGGTCGTTCGCCGAGGGCGCGGGCTTTCGCGTCGGCGCCACCACCGCCTATCACTCGCTGATCCACCGCGCACGCGTCAAGGCGGGGGACGTGCTGCTGGTGCACGGCGCTGCGGGCGGCGTCGGCCTGGCGGCCGTGCAGCTCGGCAGGCATCTCGGGGCACGGGTCATCGCGACGGGCGGCGACGACGAGCGCCTCGCCGTCGTGCAGCGGCTCGGCGCAGACCATGTCGTGAACTACCGTACCGCCGATTTCGTCGCCGCGGTCAAAGGACTGACCGACGGGCGCGGCGCCGACGTGATTTACGATCCGGTCGGCGGCGAGGTGCTGGAAAAGTCGGTGCGCGCCGCGGCCTATGGCGCACGCCTGCTGGTTGTCGGCTTCACCTCCGGCGGGCCGAGCAAGCTCATGTCCAACCACATCCTGATCAAGGGACTGACGGTGCTGGGCGTGCGCGCTGGCGAGACCGTCGTCCGAATCGCGCCGGAGCTGGGCCGCGACTATGCCGAGGAGCTGCCGCGCTTGGCCGGCCTCGGCGTCATGCGCCCGCACATCTCGCACCGCTTCCCGATGGAGCGCGCCGCCGATGCCTTCCGCGTCCTGCTCGACCGCAAGGTCGTCGGCAAGGCGGTGATCGAGATGGGGTGACTCGTCTTCCTCCCCAGCCTTGCTGGGGTGTCCGCGTCTTTGCGGACCTGCCTTCGCCGAAGCGAAGCCGCTTCGGCTTCGCGCAGGCAGGCGGAGGGGTCATGGTCTTCGGGACCGCGGGCGTCCCACCCGCTCATGATGACGCCCGCGGTCCAAGAGAACTTGACCTCTCCGTCGCCGAAGACGGCGACACCTCCCCAGCGAAGCTGGGGAGGAGCTATTTGAGGCTCCCCGCGAGCGCCATCTCGACGAACGGCAGGCGGTCGTTGCCGAAGAACATCAGGTCGTCGACGAAGCTCGTGGGGGCGCCGAACACGCCGCGCGCGACGGCCTCGTCGGTTGTGGCTTTCAGCCGGTCCTTGACGTCCTGGTCCTGGATGCGGCCCGCCATCCTGGCCGCATCGATGCCGGCCTCGGTGAGCACCGCGCCCACCTCGGCCATGTCGTTGAGGTTGCGGCCGTCGACCCACATCGCCTCGAACATGGCGGGGTGATAGCGCTCGAAGAGGCCGTCGATCTGCGCCGCCGCGGCGCCGCGCATCAGGCTGAGCGTGTTCACCGGGAAGTGCGGGTTGCGCTGGAAGGGCACGCCGTAGAAGCGTGCCCACATCGCGAGATCGGCGTTCGCCCACTTACCCTTCTGGTCGATTACCATCGGCGACTGGTTGCCGGTCGACTTGAACACACCGCCCAGCAGCATCGGCTTGCGCACCAGGGCAGCGCCGGTGCGTCGGGCGATGGTCTCGACCTGGGTGTCGGCCAAGTAGGAGTAGGGGCTGCCGTAGTCGAAGTAGAATTCCAAGGTGCGAGCCATGCGGTGTCCTCCTCGCTTGTCGCCAACGTGGGCTGCTTCTAGCCTTGCGGCAACAAAGGGCAGGGAAGGAATGCATGGATCGTGTCGCGGGCAAGGTGGTGCTGGTATCGGGCGCCGGATCGGGAATCGGCCGCGCCACGGCCAAATTACTGGCCAACGAGGGCGCCACGGTGATCGTCACCGACATCAACCGCCCCGGCGGGTTGGAGACGGTGCAGCAGATCGGCGGCAAGGCTCGCTTCGAGGAGCACGACACCGCGCGCGAGGCCGACTGGAAGCGCATCATCGACGACATCCTGGCGCGCGAGGGCGCCCTGCACGGGCTGGTCAACAATGCCGGCATCGCGGGGCCGTTTCCGGCTACCTTCGAGACCGAGACGCTCGAGCAGTGGCGGCGCATGCTGTCGATCAACGTCGAGGGCGTGTTCCTGGGCTGCAAGTACGGCGTGCCGGCGCTGCGCCAGTCGGGCGGCGGCTCGATCGTCAATCTGTCGTCTCTGGCGGCGTTCCTGGGGACCCCGGACCTCTCGGCCTACGGCGCCAGCAAAGGCGCGGTGCGCCAGTTCACCAAGACGGTGGCGATCGACTGCGCCCGCAAGGGCTACAAGGTGCGCTGCAACTCTGTGCATCCAGGGGTCATAATGACGCCGATGGGCGAGGGCATCCTGCCGACCGACAAGGCGCGCGAGCGGGCCCGTCAGCGCATCCCGATCGGCGTTTTCGGCGCGCCGGACGACATCGCCTATGGCATCCTCTACCTGATTTCCGACGAATCGCGCTTCGTCACCGGCGCCGAGCTGGTGATCGACGGCGGCATGAACGCGATATAGGGAGGAAACCATGCGACACGCCGACCAGGTCGCCTATCTCGAGCGCATGCTGCACATGGTGCGGACCAACACGCGCGACGAAGGCCCCGGCCTCAGCCACACCCCGGTCGAGGAATACTACGACCCGGCGCGCTTTCGCAGCGAGGTCGACCTGCTGTTCCGTCGCTATCCCATCGTCGTCGCCTTCTCCGGACAGGTGCGCAAGCCGGGGGACTTCGTCGTTCACAACGACACCGGCCAGCCGATCCTGGTGGTACGCGGCACCGATGGCGTGCTGCGGGCCTTTCTCAATGTCTGCCGCCATCGCAGCGCCAGCGTCGAGACCACACCCTGCGGCTCCAACAAGCGCGCCTTCGTCTGCCCCTATCACGGCTGGGCCTACGACCTGACCGGCCGCCTGGTCGGCATCACCGACGGCGCCATGTTCGGCGAGCTCGAAAAGAGCACGCACGGCCTGCGCCGCCTCAAGGTCGTCGAGAAGTACGGGCTCGTCTGGGTGGTGCCGCGGGCGCTCGAGGACGGCGAGGACGCGCGCTTCGACATCGACCCTTATCTCGGCCCCTTGCAGCCCGATCTCGCCGGCTGGGACATGCAAGGCTGGGAGCTGCACAGCTCCGAGCCGATCCGCCCGCGCATGAACTGGAAGCTGGTGATCGACACCTTCCTCGAGCTCTATCACTTCCGCTACCTGCACCCCACCAGCGTCTACCCGATCTTCCTCGACAACATCGCCACCTACGAGCGCATGGACCGCCACATCCGCATGGCGGCGGCCAAGCGCACGCTCACAGAGCTGGAAGGGACGCTGAAGGAATCGTGGTCGATCCGCGACCACGCCATCGTGCTTTACCAAATGTTCCCCAACACGGTGCTGACCTACACGCAGGACCATTGCGGCGTGTTCACCGCCTTCCCGGTGGCGCCCGACGAATCAGTGATGCACTTCTCGGTATTGGTCAGTCCGGAGGAGAAGGCGAAGAAGCCGGAGAGCTATTGGAAGGCCAATGTCGATCTGTTCGCCTCGGCGCTGGTCGAGGATTTCGGCATCGGCGAGACCATCCAGCGCAACTTCCCGAGCGGCGCCAACACGCGCCAGACCTTCGGCAAATTCGAGAAGGCGCTCGGCTGGTACCACCGCGAGGTCGCACGGACGGTCGAGGCGAACGCGGGGCCGTGATTCTTTACCTCCCCAGCGTCTTCGCTGGGGAGGTGTCGCCGTCATACGGCGACAGAGGGGTCATGGTCTTCCGGACCACGGGCGTCCCGCCCCCTCATTATCATGTGCGGGCGGGTCGCCCCCGGGGCCCAATATTCATGACCCC
>NZ_JBFWZI010000204.1:0-9133 GCF_050185545.1 Reyranella sp.
GGGAAGGCTTCCATCGTCGCTTTGGATGCCGGGAAGCGCAGCACGCCGTCGCGGCTGCCGGCGATGAACAGCGACGGCTGGCGGATCGGCTGGCCGCGCCACGGTCCGCCGAGCTCCCAGTTGCGCCGGAGGTTGCGGTACCAGTTGAGGCCGCCGCGAAAGCCGGTGCGCGAGAATTCCCGGGTGTAGTAGTCGAGGTCAGCTTCACTCAGCCAGGCCGGCAGCGCCGGCGGGTCGACGGTGTTGGCGAGCAGCGTGCCGCTGGTCAGCCGGGCGAAGCCCTTGCCCTTGTCGTCCATGTCGCCGCCGGCGGTGAAGTAGATGCGGCGCAGGGCGCTGCGAATGTCGGCCTGCAACTCGGCCTCGGCCACGCCCGGCTTCTGGAAGTATTGCAGGTAGAAGTCGTTGATCCCGAGCTTCTCGAGCGCCGTCAGGGCATCGACGTAGCCGGGTGCCGCATAAGGGACACTCATCGCGCAGACGGCGGGAAACAGGTCGGGACGCCACAGCGCCGCATGCCAGGCGACCGGGGCGCCCCAATCATGGCCGACGATGACCGCCTTCGATTCACCGAGTGCCTTCACCAGCTCGGCCATGTCGCCGACCAGATGATGGAGCGTGTAGTGCTCGATCGGCTCGGGCGCCTCGGTGCCGCCGTAACCGCGCATGTCCGGCGCGACGCAGCGATAGCCCGCCGCGCTCAAGGCCATGATCTGATGGCGCCACGAGTACCAGCTCTCCGGCCAACCATGGCAGAACAGCACCAGCGGACCGCTGCCGATCTCGGCATAGCGCATATGGATGTTGTTGACCGTGGCGGTCTTGAACGTGACGCCAGGCAGCGGTGCGGACATCGCGGGTTCCTTCGAGGAATGTTCGTGATTTCAGCGGTGATAGTCGTCTGGAACGCACGCCGACGAAAGGTCCCTCGCTGCGCTTGGTGACAGCTTTCCGTACCGCGGGCGTCTCGCCCACTCATGGAAAGAGCGGGCGAGACGCCCGCGGTACGGAAGATGGTCATCCCGATCGCAGCGAGGCACCTTGCCTCGCGCACAGCCCGCGCTAGCCGCGCAGGTGGGCGGGGCGTGCGAGGCGGACGCGCACCGATGCGCGTGAGCCGAACAGCAGCGAGCCCAGGAAGAACAGGCTGGCGCACAGCACGATCACCGGGCCCGACGGCAGGCCGGCATGGAACGAGACCAGGAGGCCGACCGCGGCCGAGGCGAAGGCCATCGGCGCGGCGACCAGGGTCATCGACCACACCTCGCGCGCCCAGAAGGAGGCGGCGACCGCGGGCAGCAGGATGAGGCCGAGCGCCATCAGCGTGCCCAGCGCCTGGAAGCCCGCCACCATGTTGAGCACCGCGAGCGCCAGGAAGAGGTAGTGGTAGAGCGCGCCGCGGATGCCCATGGCGACGAGAAAGCCCGGGTTGAAGCATTCGACGACCAGCGGCCGATAGATCGCGGCGAGACCGACCAGGGTCGCCGTCGCCGTCGACACCACGAGGATCAGCGCCGCATCGTCGACCGCCAGGATGGCGCCGAACAGGATGTTCATCAGGTCGACAGCCGAGCCGCGCAACGACACGATCAGCACGCCGAGCGCCATGGCGGTGAGATAGGCGGCGGCGAAGCTCGCATCCTCGCGCATGCTGCTGAAGCGCGCGACCACGCCCGAGACCAGAGCCGTGGCGATGCCGGCCAGGAACCCGCCGAGACTCATCGCCGGCAACGACAGGCCGCCCAGCAGAAAGCCCAGGGCCGCGCCGGGCAGCAGCGCGTGCGCCAGCGCATCGCCCATCAGGCTCATGCGGCGCAGGATGAGGAACACGCCGATCGACGAGCCGCCGACCGCCAGCGCCAGGCTGGCGACCAGGGCGCGGCGCATGAAGCCGAAATCGGCGAACGGCGCAATCAGGATGTCGAACAGCATGGACAGCTCGTCTGCGCTCAGGCGCTGAGCCGCATCGGCGCTTCGCAGGCGTCGGCGCGCTCGTCCCACGCCTCGGCCATGGCGCGCGCCCGGCGCAGGTTCTCGATAGACAGGACCTCTCCCGTCGGGCCGGCATCGACCAGCTCGCGGGCCATCAGCAAGGTGTTGGGAAAGTCGCGACGGACCTGATCGAGGTCGTGCAGCACGGCCACCACGGTGCGCTGCTCGGCCCGCCAGCGCTTGATCACCCCCATGAGGTCGGCGACGGTGCGCGAATCGATGGCGGCGAAGGGCTCGTCGAGCAGCACGAGGTCGGCATCCTGCAGCAGGAGGCGGGCGAACAGTACGCGCTGGAACTGGCCGACCGACAGCGTATCGATCGGCCGGCGCTCGAAGCCCGCCAGCCCGACCGCCTCCAGCGCGTGGCGCGTGTCATGGATGTCGCCGCGCCCTGCCGCGCCGAAGCCGCCGAAGCGCCCCCAGCGCCCGAGCAGCACGGTATCGAACACGGAGATCGGGAAGCTGCGGTCGATCTCGGCCTGCTGCGGCAGGTAGGCGATGCGCCGCGCGCTGCACTCGATCCGGCCCTCGACGCGCGGCGCAAGCCCCATCAAGGCCTTGAGCAGGGTGCTCTTGCCGGCGCCATTCGGACCGACGATGGCCGTCATCTCGGCGCCGGGAATCTCTGCCGAGACATGATGCACCGCCGGGTGGCGGTCGTAGCTCACGGTCAGGTCGACCAGGCGAAGCGCGGCGCTCACAGCGCCCACCAGGCGGCGAGCCACAGCACGGCCGCGACCAGCAGCGCAGCCGCGACGCGGTTGGCCGCACTCATGGCGAGCAGGGCCGTGCCGGGAGAAACGGGATCATGCATGGGGCGAGACGAAACGCCGGAAAATCGATAAAAGAACGTTGCTGACGTGTAGTGTTATAATGTTACGTTCAGTAAGTCCAGTCACTGTGCCGGGAACGCGCCACTCTGTGGCGCTCTTGCTTTCCGTGGCGCGGGCGTCCTGCCCGCTCAAAGCCATGGGCGGGTGCAACGCCCACAGTGCCCAGGAGCGCCACGAAGAGTTTGTGAGTTTATGGTCCACGCCACTCGGACTGGCGGCGCTGCGAAAGGAAAGGTCCCTCGCTGCGCTCGGGATGACAATGATGCTGTCATCCGGAGCGAGTGGCGCGCTCCCGGCCATGAGCGCCTCGTCATCTGCTCATGGCACGTTAACCGTTTGTTGATTGGTGAAAGTGAGTCGCAAAGCGCATGGTCGCGCCATGACGAGCTATGGTCTTATCCGGCGGCGATCGCTGCTGCTTGGTGGCGCCGCCGCGGGCGCAGCATTCACGGTGGCGCCCGCCGGCGCCGATCAGCGCAACGCGGCCGAAGGCCCTTGGGCGGTCGAGCTGTTCACATCGCAAGGCTGCAACTCCTGCCCGCCGGCGGATACCTATCTGGGACTCCTGGCCAAGCGTCCCGACATCGTCGCCCTGTCGTTCCATATCGACTACTGGGACTACATCGGCTGGAAGGATCCCTTCGCCTCGCGCGCGACCACCGACCGTCAGCGCGCCTATGCGCGCGTCCTCAAGCAGCGCTACGTCTATACGCCCGAGATGGTGGTCGACGGCATCGGCCACGATACCGGCCGCGACCGCGGCAAGATCGAGGCGCTGCTCGGCGAAGCTCAACGCCGCTCGCCGCAGCGCGCCACGCCCGAGCTCTCGCGCGGCAGCGACGGGCGGCTTAGCGTTTGGCTCGCCGCCTTTCCGCTCGCCGGCAAACCGGCCGACGTGACTTACGTCCTCTACGACCGTCGGCAGAGCACACCGGTGGTAAGCGGCGAGAACCAGGGGCGCATGCTGGACAACTTCAATGTCGTGCGTCGCTTCGAGGTGCTGGCCCGCTGGGACGGTGCGGCGGCGACCTGGTCGGTCGACACGACCGGCCTGCAGCAGGGCCAAGGGGTCGCCGTAATCGTGCAGCGCGCCGACCATGGGCCGGTGATCGGCTGCAACAAGCTCGAGCCGATGGTCTCCGGTTAGGACTATCTTCGGTCCGACCGGCCTTGCGCCTTTCGCGCGCCCGCGCGAAGGTGGACCAATGCCGCCCCCCAGCGCCGGCCGTCTGACCGCAGTTCTCGGTCCAACCAACACCGGCAAGACTTACCTCGCCATCGAGCGCATGCTCGGTCACGAATCGGGCATGATCGGTTTCCCGCTGCGCCTGCTGGCGCGCGAGAACTACGATCGCATCGTTCGCGTCAAGGGCGCCTCCCAAGTGGCGCTGATCACCGGCGAGGAGAAGATCGCGCCGCCCGGCGCACGCTATTTCGTCTGCACGGTGGAATCGATGCCGCTCGACCGCACGGTGTCGTTCCTCGCCGTCGACGAGATCCAGATGGCCGCCGACCCCGAGCGCGGTCATTTCTTCACCAATCGCCTGCTCGAGGCGCGGGGCACGGCCGAGACCATGATGCTCGGCGCCGACACCATCCGCCCGGTGCTGAACCGGCTGCTGCCCGACATCGACGTCGTGGCGCGGCCGCGCTTTTCCAATCTCTCCTATGTCGGCCCGAAGAAGGCGACCCGGCTGCCACGCCGCTCGGCGGTGGTCGGGTTCTCGGCCAACGAGGTCTACGCCATCGCCGAGCTGATCCGGCGCCAGCGCGGCGGCACCGCCATCGTCATGGGGGCGCTCAGCCCGCGCACGCGCAATGCGCAGGTCGACATGTTCCAGGCCGGCGAGGTCGACTACCTGGTGGCGACCGATGCCATCGGCATGGGCCTCAACATGGACGTCAACCACGTCTGGTTCGCCTCGCTGCGCAAGTACGACGGTCGGGCGCTGCGGCCCCTGCGCAGCGTCGAGCTGGCCCAGATCGCCGGGCGCGCCGGCAGGCACATGAACGACGGCACGTTCGGCACCACCGCCGAGGCCGGGACGCTCGAGCCGGAAATCGTCGAGGCGATCGAGAATCACCGCTTCGATCCGTTGCGCGACATTCAATGGCGCAACAGCGACCTCGACTTCCGCTCGGTGTCGGCGCTGATCGCTTCCCTGAACGAACCTCCGCCTCATGCCGCACTGCAGCGCGTGCGCGAGCAGGACGACCAGCTCGCGCTGCAGACCCTGTCGACCCATTCGGAATTCCTGCCGCGGCTGCGCACACCGCAGCGCGTCAGGTTGCTGTGGGAGGTCTGCCAAGTGCCGGACTTCCGCAAGACCATGACGGAAGAGCACACCCGCCTGCTCGGCCAGCTCTTCGAGCACTTGACACAGGGCGGGGAACGGTTACCTGAGGACTGGATCGAAGGTCACGTCAAGCGGCTCGAACGGTTTGACGGCGACATCGACACCTTGATGGCGCGTATCGCCCACGTTCGCACGTGGACCTACATCTCGCATCGGCCGGACTGGATCCAGCGAGCGACGCACTGGCAGGAACGCGCCCGCGCCATCGAGGACAAGCTATCGGACGTGCTGCATCAGCGCCTGACGCAAAGGTTTGTCGATAGACGGGCGGCGTTGCTTGTACGAAGATTGCACGATGAGGGTGAAATGACGACGTCAGTCGCCGAAGCAGGCGAGGTTTCGGTCGAAGGCGAACATCTCGGGCGCATCGAAGGATTCCGCTTTATTCCCGACACCACCGAGGGGCATGCCGATCAAAAGGCGGTGATGAGCGCGGCCTTGCGCGCGCTGCGCCAGGATCTGCCGGCGCGTCTGCAGGCCTTCGTGTCGTCGGCCGACCGCGAGCTGGTGTTCGATTCACAACTGCGCATCTGCTGGGGCGGCGGCCCGGTCGCCCGTCTGCAGGCGAGCGGCGACGTCCTGGCGCCCAAGATCGAAGCCCTGCCGTCCGACCTTCTCGACGGGCCGGCGCGCGAGGAGGTGCGCAAGCGCGCCGCCGCCTGGGTCGAGACGCGCATTCGCCTCGGATTGAGCGAGATGATGGACGCCCGCGCCACGACCGAGCTGCCGGCCGGAGCGCGCGGCGTCGTCTTCCAGCTGTGCGAGCATCTCGGCGTCCTGCCGCGCCGGCCGATCGAGCAGCAGCTCGCCGAGCTCGGCGAGGAGGATCGCAAGGCGCTGGCACGGCTGGGCGTGCGCGTCGGGGTCTATTCGCTCTACTTCCCGAGCATGCTGAAGCCGGTGCCGATTCGCCTGCGCGCCGGACTCTGGATGATCGCCCGCAACCGCGACACGATCCCGCCGCTGCCGGCCGAAGGCCGCACGTCGATGGATCTGCCGCGCGGCTCGGAGCGCGATTTCTATTCGGCCATAGGCTATCTGCCGCTGGGCGATCACGCGATTCGTGCCGACATGGTCGAACGCCTGGCGGCGATGGCCCGCCAGGCCGTGCGCGAAAGCCGCGAGGCGGCCCGGCGCGCCCAGTTCGAGCGAGATAACCCGCCGCCTCCCGTCGAGGAGGCCAAGCCCGAGGACCAACCGCAGCGCAACGAGAACCGTGCTCGCCGCAACGAGGGTCGTCGCGAGCGTCGGGGCAAGACGGACCGCCAGGCCGACGCGCCGGCCATTCCGGCGGCCGCGACGAACGAAGAGATCAGCGAATGGGCGATCGTGGCGGCCGCGTTCGGCGAGTTCGAGCCGGTCGACGACTCTCCCACGACCGCACTCGCCGAGACCGCGCTTGTCGAGGCCGAGACCGAGGCCTCCCAGGCCGACGCCGAGGTCGAGACGGAAGCGGATAACGTTGCCGTGGCAGAGGTCGATGAGTCGACCGCGGCCGAGCTGCACGAGGAGGTCGCCGAGGCAGAAACTGCTTTACCGCTTACAGAGGAAGCGCCCGTACCGGCGCCGGATCAGGTCGAAGTCGCCGCGATTGCCGAGGAGACCGGGGCGGCCGGCGACGAGACCACGGCCGCAGACGGTGCCGCCGCGCTCGATGCTGCAACGGCCGAGCCGGCTGCGAGCGGCGAGGCCGAGCCTGCTCCGCTCGAGGCGCGGGGCGAGGTTCGGCCTGCAGAAGCAGTGGCCGACGACGAGGCAGCGGCGGCTCCGGTGGCCGGGGAGGCTACGGTCGAAAAGACCGGTACCGAGGAGACGCCCGTCGAGCAGAACGCGGCCGAAGAGAGAGGGGCCGCGGCAACCCAGGCGGAAGCGCCAAAGGTCGAGGAGCAGCGTCCTGCCGGCCCGCGACCGCTGCCGCCGGGCTGGTTCCGGGCCACGCCGCAGATGATGTCGCTGGTCGGCTGCTCGGAGCCCGAGATGGCCAATGTGCTGGCGGCCCTCGGCTACCGCGTGCATCCCCCTTCAGAGGAGTTCGGACCGCTCTACGCCTACTCGGTCAAACCGCGCTTCGTGCGCGAGCGCGAGGAGCAGCGCGAGCGACAGCGCCAGCAGCAACGTCAGCAGCAGCGCGACCAGCGCGATCAACGGCGCCGCGAGCGGCCGGAGCGGCCCAACGAGCGGCAGTTCTTCGCTGCCTTCGGACAGACTGCGCCTGGCCGCAACGATCGCGGCCGCGATGGACCGCCGCGCGACGGCCAGCGCCAGGATGGCCAACGTTACGACGGGCCGCGGCGCGATGGGCCGAGACACGACGGGCCAGGCAACCGGGGACCGGGCGACCGGGGCCCTCGCGAGGATCGGCCGCGCGAGGAGCGTCGCGGTCCGCGGCCGCCCCGCCGCGATGCCAACGAGCCGGCGCTCCGGCTCTATGCCACCACGGAGAAGAAGGGCGACGCACCGGCGAACGACTCGCCGTTCGCCAAGCTGCTCGAGCTCAAGCTCGGCGGAAAGAAGTAGCCGGCCGGTGAGCGGGGCGGTGGAACGCTAGGCAGGCGATGCGGCTCGACAAGTGGCTGTGGCATGCGCGCTTCTTCAAGTCCCGCAGCTTGGCCACGCGCTACGTCGAGAAGGCGCGATGCCGGGTCGACGGCCGCGTGGTCGACAAGCCGCATGCCACCGTGGCGCCGGGCATGGTGCTCACCTTCGCCCTGGGGCCACGGGTGCGCGTCGTCCGCATCGTGGCGCTGGGCGAGCGTCGCGGACCGGCTCCAGAGGCCCGAGCGTTGTATGATGAAATCGACCCTGCGTAATTCAGACTTCTTGCGCCAGCCGGTTCAGCGCGTTAAGCACCCGCCCGCCCGTTTTGAGAGTCGTCGATGACCTATGTCGTGACCGAGGCTTGCATCAAGTGCAAGTACATGGACTGCGTCGAAGTCTGCCCCGTGGATTGCTTCTACGAGGGCGAGAACATGCTGGTCATCAATCCGGACGAATGCATCGATTGCGGCGTCTGCGAGCCCGAATGCCCGCCCAACGCCATCCTGCCCGATACCGAGAAGGGCCTGGAGCAGTGGCTCGAGCTCAATCGCAGCCTGGCGAGCGAATGGCCGAACATCACGCGCAAGGGCGAGGCGCCGGCCGACGCCGATGATTTCAAGGACGAGAAAGACAAGTTCAAAAAGTATTTCAGCAAGAACCCGGGCAAACGTTAGATTCCGTTCGATCCGGCCAGTTTCGCACAGCTTTTGCAACAGCCATGCACTTTCCGCATGGCACGACCGTTGCCGAAATGCAACATCGTAGGCGACTTGCGCCCAGATTTCTGATATAAGGTCGGCGCTGAAAGCGGACCGGCGTCAGGTCCGTCGCCAGTTCGGTGTCCCGAGTCGGTAGCCGAAAGCAACTGATAAATGGATACCCGGGCTGATCACGCAGGGGAGCGTGTGCGGCGGACTGCGGTATCGCTGAGCGAGGGGTCGAAGTGAAGGAAGAACTGGATATGGCCAAGCCGAAGAAGATCGCGGCGAAGGCAAAGGATTTGGCCTTCGAGAAGGGCGATTTTGTCGTTTACCCAACTCACGGCGTGGGTCGCGTGATCGACATCGAGGCCAAGGAGATCGCCGGACACAAGCTCGATCTGTTCGTCATTTCGTTCGAGCAGGAGCGCATGATGCTGCGGGTTCCCGTGGCCAAGGCGAAGATTTCCGGGCTGCGCAAGCTGTCGTCGCGCAAGATCATGGAGAACGCGCTGGTGACCCTGAAGGGCCGCAGCCGCGTCAGCCGCGCCATGTGGAACCGTCGCGCCCAGGAATACGAAGCCAAGATCAACTCCGGCGACCCGGTGTCGATTGCCGAGGTCGTGCGCGACCTGCATCGCAACGCCGGTCAGCCCGATCAGTCGTACAGCGAGCGCCAGATCTACGAGGCGGCGCTCGATCGGCTGGCCCGCGA
>NZ_JBFWZI010000204.1:9233-11658 GCF_050185545.1 Reyranella sp.
CGGGCTGTCGGCGCCGTTCAGCACCAGCAACCGTTCCATCTTGTAGTCGTCGTAGGGCAGGCCCTGGGCCAGTCGGGTCGCCGAGGCGCCGCCGGTGGGGACGATCCGCAGCCGATAGGGCCGAAGTCCCGTGAGCTCGGCTTCGGAGAGCGGGCGGAACGTGCGGGCCGCGTTCACCAGCACGTCGATCCGGTGATCGCGATCGGGGCCATCGCTCAGCAGGTTGAAGTAGCAAACCCGCTCGCCGCGCCTCACCATGACATATCGGAGCTGGCTCAGCCCCGCATCGGAGCCACGCGGCCGGGTGCCGATCGCCGCTTCCGCCCCGCCGATCTCGGTCGCGTGGATGTCGGCCGGCGTCGGCTTCAGCTGGTTGCGCATCCATTCCGTCAGGCTGCCGCTCACCGGATCCGGCAGGCAGGAGAAGAACATCAGCGAGCGATCGCGCCCGACCCCCAGGACGCCGTCCTGATCGTTGAACAGGCGAAAGTCGCGCGGCGCCTCGAAGCCCAGCATCATCACCGGATGGAGGAACTTGTTGCCGCGGACGAAGCCTTCCTGGGGCGAATCATCGACCGACATGCCGTCGACCGCTTTCAGGTACGCCTCGCGCCCGCTCTCGCCCGGGGTCGACACGTCGGCCAGGCTGCGCAGGGCTTCCTGGCGCTCGACCGGCGCCGGATGGGTCGAGGTGGCGCTGCGCCGGTCGGCCGAGTCGGGCGCCTCCCCCATCAGCTGCATCTCGAGCTGCGATTGCCGACGCAGCTTGTCGATCAGGTTGGCCATAGCACTGCCGCGGTAGCCGGCCCGCACCAGCAGGGCCAGCCCGAGGCGATCGGCCTCGAGCTCCTGGTCGCGCGAGTAGCGCCGCAGGGCGAGCAGGCCCTCGCGGGCGACCGAGCGGCCGACCGTTACCGAGCCGGTTGCCGCCGCGGCCTCGATGGCGGCGTCGAGCACACCCTGCCGCTGCTGGGCGCGCTGGGCGGCATGGCGCTGCAGAAGGTGGCTCACTTCGTGGCTGAGGGCGGCTGCCAGTTCGGCCTCGTCGTCGAGGCCGGCAAGCAGCCCGCGCGTCACGAAGACATAGCTGGACACCGCATGGGCATTGGCATTCGGCAAGTCGAGCACGATGAAGCGATAGGGAGTGGTAATACCCGACCGCCGCAGCACGCGCTGGCCGACGCCATCGACGTAGGCCTGCAGGGTCGCGTCGCGATAGGCCGGGCCGACATCCCGTTCGACGCTGCGCGGGAGCACGGGCACGCCCCCGCTGCCCGTCGCGGCGCTGGCCGCCGGCCCGGGTGCGCCCTGGGACGTGCAGCCGCCGGCCGCCAGGACGAGGAGAAGAAGGACAAGGCCGAAGAACCGCAGGAAAACCACCGAGCCTCCTGGCCTCCCCCGATACCGACCATAGACGCCAGGAGGGCGCCCCGGCAATCGTCGCAAAGGCATCCTCTCGAAGCTGGCACAACGAGCGCCGCTATGGCAGTGATGCGAATGTAATCATCATGCCTCGATCGGAAACTCCCCTTCGTTCAGACCTCTTCCCGGAGATCTCGCCCTATGCCAGCGGCATGTTGGCGGTCGACCGGCGGCACACGATCTATTGGGAGCAGAGCGGCAATCCCGCCGGCATGCCCGTGCTGTTCCTGCATGGCGGTCCGGGCGCGGGCTCGGCTCCGGTCCACCGGCGCTTCTTCGACCCGCAATTCTACCGCATCGTCGTCTTCGACCAGCGCGGTTGCGGCCGCTCGATGCCGCTCGGCGAGCTGCAGGACAACACCACCGAGCACCTGGTGGCCGACATGGAGCGGCTCCGCCTCCATCTCGGGATCAATCAGTGGATGCTGTTCGGCGGCTCGTGGGGCAGCACGCTGGCGCTCGCCTACGGCATCAAGCACCCGGAGCGGGTGAGCGGCTTCATCCTGCGCGGCATCTTCCTCGGCGCGCGCTCGGAGATCGACTGGTTCCTGAACGGCATGCGGGCGATCTTTCCGGAGGCGTGGCGCGATTTCGTCGAGCACCTGCCGGCCGGCGAGCGCGGCGACATCCTGGGCAACTACTACCGGCGCCTGATCGACCGCAATCCCGACAGCCATCGCCCGGCGGCGCGCGCCTGGAGCCGCTACGAGGCGTCGTGCTCGACCCTCTACCCGACGGCGCGGGCCCCCTTCGAGACCGATCACGGCGGCTTCGCGCTGGCGCTGTCGCGCATCGAGGCACACTACTTCGCCAACGGCACGTTCGTGCCCGAGGGCTGGCCGTGGACCGACCTCGACCGCATCCGCGGGTTGCCGGGCACCATCGTGCAAGGCCGCTACGACATCGTCTGCCCGCCGGTGACTGCCGATGCGCTGGCGCGGGCGTGGCCGGAGGTGCGCTACGTCGTCGTGCCGGACGCCGGCCACAGCGCGCTGGAGCCGGG
>NZ_JBFWZI010000205.1:0-11496 GCF_050185545.1 Reyranella sp.
GCACCATCGTGCAAGGCCGCTACGACATCGTCTGCCCGCCGGTGACTGCCGATGCGCTGGCGCGGGCGTGGCCGGAGGTGCGCTACGTCGTCGTGCCGGACGCCGGCCACAGCGCGCTGGAGCCGGGTATCCGCGCCGCCCTCGTCAACGCCACCGAAAGCTTCCGGCTGTCGGTGTCCGACACCGACCTGTTCGCGCCGAGGTTCCCGTGGGAGACGTGACCCCTTTCGAGCTCCCGCCCGAGCAGACTGGCGAGGCGGCCTGGTACGGCCCGCAGATGGCGGAACGCACCGACTGGCTGATGCCGCTCGGCGCAGCCGAGATCGCCGAGATCGAGACCGCCACACACGCCCTGGTGGCGCGCGATGCCGACATCGCCTCGATCACGGCACGCGACTTCCCGCTGCCCTCGCTCGCGCCCCGGCTCGCCGCGCGGGTGCGCAACGAGGTGTTGAACGGGCGCGGGTTCCTGCTGCTGCGCGGCCTGCCGGTCGAACGCTGGTCGATGCGCGAGGCGGCCACCGCCTTCTTCGGCCTGGGCAGCCATCTCGGCAGCGCACGCTCGCAGAACGGCAAGGGTCATGTGCTGGGCCACGTTCGCGATCTCGGCCTCGACGTGCACGACCCCAATGTCCGCATCTACCAGACCAACGAGCGCCAGACCTACCATACCGACTCGTGCGACATCGTCGGTCTGCTGTGCCTCAAGACGGCGCAGTCGGGCGGCCTGTCGGCACTGGTGAGCTCGACCACGATCTTCAACGAGATGCGGCGCCGGCGGCCCGATCTGCTCGAGCTGCTGTTCCAGCCGCTCGCCACCGACCGGCGTGGCGAGGTGCCGGAGGGCCGCAAGCCTTACTTCGAGATTCCCGTGTTCAGCTGGCACCGGGGCTTCCTGACCGCGCTCTACCAGCGCCAGTACATCGACTCGGCGCAGCGCTTCCCCGACGCGCCGCGGCTCACGCCGGCACAGGTCGAGGCGCTCGACCTGTTCGACGCGCTGGCCAACGATCCGCGGCTGCACCTGTTCATGGCGTTCCAGCCGGGTGATGTTCAACTCGTGCACAACCATACGATGCTGCACGACCGCACCGGGTTCGTGGACTGGCCGGAGCCCGAGCGGCGACGCCATCTGCTGCGCCTGTGGCTGGCGGCGGCGGATGCCCGCCCTCTGCCCGAGGTGTTCGCCCAGCGCTACGGCACGGTCACGATCGGCGATCGCGGTGGCATCATCGTGCGCGGCACCCGGCTCAACGCACCGCTGGAGGCGGTTTGACGCGGAGAGCGAGAGTGGTTGACCGGGACCATCGCCGTCCCTAAGTGAAAGCCGCCGAAAAAGACCACAGACACCAGGGATAACCGTATGGCCAGCGATCCAACCGCGGGCGGTGCCTCGGCTGAGATGCCGGTCGAGACCCCCGAAGAGAACCTCGACATTCCACCCCGGCCGGCCGGCCAGGAGGCCGACGTCCAGCAACTGCAGGCCGAGAAAGCCGAACTGCAGGACAAGCTCCTGCGCGCGCTGGCCGAAGCGCAGAACGTGCGCCGCCGGGCGCAACAGGACGTCGAGCGCGAACGCAAGTTCGGCGTCGAGCGCTTCGCCAAGGACATGCTGTCGGTGGCCGACAATCTCGGCCGCGCCCTGTCGGCCTTGCCGAAGGACGGCGACGTGTCCGACCCCGCGTTGCGCAACGTCATCATCGGCGTGCAGGCGACCGAGCGCGAGCTTCAATCGGCGCTGGAGCGCCATGGCGTGACGCGCGTCAAGTCGCTCGGCAAGCCGTTCAATGCCGAGTTTCACCAGGCCATGATGGAGGTCGAGGATCCGACGGTTCCGACCGGTACCGTCGTCCAGGAACTGATCCCCGGCTACCTGATTGCCGGGCGCCTGCTGCGGGCGGCCATGGTGGGCGTGTCCAAGGGCGGCCCGCCGGCGCGGGCGGCCAGCAACGAGAACTAGGTCCGGACCGGCCGAATTGCCGCCCGGAATGGCAAGATTTCGCATTTTTGGGCCGCCTGCTCCATTGCAGGCGGCCCTTCAGAAACTATATAGCCCCTGTCCTGACCCGGTTTTTGCCGGCAGGTAACATTTACGGGGGTCCCCCCGGCGCCTCACGGGCCGGATCGACCTGCCTAGGGAAGAGAGAACAGTCATGGCGAAAGTCATTGGTATCGATTTGGGCACGACCAATTCGTGCGTCGCGGTCATGGAAGGCGGCGACACCAAGGTCATCGAGAATTCCGAGGGCGCACGGACGACGCCGTCCATGGTCGCCTTCACCGACAGCGGCGAACGCCTCGTCGGTCAGGCCGCCAAGCGCCAGGCGGTCACCAATCCCATGAAGACCCTGTACTCGGTGAAGCGCCTGATCGGCCGCCGCTTCGACGACCCCATGGTCGCCAAGGAGATGGCGCTGGTCCCCTTCAAGATCGGGAAGGCGAGCAACGGCGACGCCTGGGTCGAGGCCAACGGCCAGCAGTACAGCCCGAGCCAGATCTCGGCGTTCATCCTGGGCAAGATGAAGGAGACCGCGGAGGCCTATCTCGGCGAGAAGGTCGAGCAGGCGGTGATCACCGTTCCGGCCTACTTCAACGACGCCCAGCGTCAGGCCACCAAGGATGCCGGCCGCATCGCCGGCCTCGACGTGCTGCGCATCATCAACGAGCCGACCGCGGCGGCCCTCGCCTACGGCATGGACAAGCGCAAGAGCGGCACCATCGCGGTGTACGATCTGGGCGGCGGCACGTTCGACGTGTCGGTGCTCGAGATCGGCGACGGCGTGTTCGAGGTCAAGTCGACCAACGGCGACACTTTCCTGGGCGGCGAGGATTTCGATCTTCGCGTCATCACCTACCTGGCCGAGGAGTTCAAGAAGGAGCAGGGCATCGACCTGCGCAACGACAAGCTCGCCCTGCAGCGCCTGAAGGAGGCGGCCGAGAAGGCCAAGATCGAGCTCTCCACGGCGAAGGAGACCGAGATCAACCTGCCGTTCATCACGGCGGACGCGAGCGGCCCCAAGCATCTCGTGATCAAGCTGTCGCGCGCCAAGCTCGAGACCCTGGTCGAGGATCTGGTGCAGCGCACGCTCGAGCCGTGCAAGGCTGCGCTCAAGGATGCCGGCCTGCAGGCCGGCCAGATCGACGAGGTCATCCTGGTTGGCGGCATGACGCGCATGCCCAAGGTCATCGAGGTCGTGAAGCAGTTCTTCGGCCGCGAGCCGGCGCGCAACGTCAACCCCGACGAGGTCGTGGCGGTCG
This sequence comes from Reyranella sp., assembly GCF_050185545.1. Lineage (GTDB taxonomy): Bacteria > Pseudomonadota > Alphaproteobacteria > Reyranellales > Reyranellaceae > Reyranella. The sequence continues at coordinate 3,259 of NZ_JBFWZI010000205.1, forward strand.
GTGCGGCGGTCCAGGCGGCGGTGCTGAAGGGCGAGGTCAAGGACGTCCTGCTGCTCGACGTGACGCCGCTGTCGCTCGGCATCGAGACGCTGGGCGGCGTGTTCACCCGCCTGATCGAGCGCAACACGACGATCCCCACCAAGAAGAGCCAGACCTTCTCGACGGCCGACGACAACCAGACCGCGGTCACCATCCGCGTGTTCCAGGGCGAGCGCGAGATCGCCGCCCAGAACAAGCTGCTCGGCCAGTTCGACCTGGTCGGCATCCCGCCGGCGCCGCGCGGCCTGCCGCAGATCGAGGTCACGTTCGACATCGACGCCAACGGCATCGTGCAGGTCTCGGCCAAGGACAAGGCCACGAACAAGGAGCAGCAGATCCGCATCCAGGCGTCGGGCGGCTTGAGCGAGGCCGACATCCAGAAGATGGTCAAGGATGCCGAGCTGCACGCCGAGGAGGACAAGAAGAAGCGCGAGCTGATCGACGCCCGCAACCAGGGCGAGGCGCTGGTCCACTCGACCGACAAGAACCTCAAGGAGTTCGGCGACAAGGTCGGCGCGGCCGAGAAGTCGGCGATCGAGAGCGCCATGGCGGACCTGAAGTCGGCACTGGCCGGCGAGGACACCGAGGCCATCAAGAGCAAGACCAACGATCTTGCCCAGGCGGCGATGAAGCTCGGCGAGGCGATGTACAAGGCCCAGCAGGCCGAGGCCCAGGCCGGTGCCGCGCCAGGCGGCGCGGGTCCGGCCGATGGTGCCGCGAACCAGCCGGGCAGCGAGAAGGTCGTCGACGCCGACTTCGAGGACGTCACCGACAAGAACAAGAAGACGGGCTCGGGCTGAACCCGAAGCAGGAACTGAAAAACCCGGCCTCCCGCGCAAGCGGGGGGCCGACGTGTAAGCGGGCAAGTGGGGGCTGCGTTAGGCTTTATGTCGCAAGACTACTATGAGCTGCTCGGAGTCGGTCGCCAGGCGAGCCCCGACGACCTCAAGAAGGCGTTCCGCAAGCTCGCCATGCAGCACCACCCGGATCGCAACCGGGACAACAAGGACGCCGAGAAGAAATTCAAGGAAATCAATCACGCCTACGACATCCTGAAGGATCCGGAGAAGCGGGCGGCCTACGACCGCTACGGACCGGCCGCCTTCGAGGGCGGCGCGGGGCCCAACGGACCGGGCGGACCGTTCCAGGGCCAGGGCTTCGATTTCGGCTCGGTGTTCGGCGACGTCTTCGAGGAGATGTTCGGCGCCGGGCGCGGGCGCGGCAACCGCGGCGACCAGCGCGGCCAGGATTTGCGCTTCAATCTCGAGATCACGCTCGAGCAGGCCTACGGCGGCACCGAGGCGACGGTCCGCGTGCCGAGCTCGGTGACCTGCGAGTCGTGCCGCGGCAGTGGCGCCGAAGCCGGCTCCAAGCCGCAGCAATGCCCGACCTGCCACGGTCGCGGCCGGCTGCGCGTCCAGCAGGGCTTCTTCACCATCGAGCGTCCCTGCCATGCCTGCCACGGCGCCGGCCAGGTGATCGACAAGCCGTGCCGCACCTGCGCCGGCCAGGGTCGCGTCCGGCGCGAGAAGACCCTGAAAGTGAACATCCCCGCAGGCGTCGAGGACGGCACCCGCATCCGCCTCTCCGGCGAGGGCGAAGCCGGTCAGCGCGGCGGCCCGGCGGGTGATCTCTACGTGTTCCTGTCGGTACGCCGCCACCAGCTGTTCGAGCGCGAGGGCGCGGACATCCATTGCCGTGTGCCGATCTCGATGGTCCAGGCAACGCTCGGCAGCAACATCGAGGTGCCGACGCTCGACGGCAAGATGGCGCGGGTCAACATCCCGGCCGGCGCCCAGGGCGGCCACCAGTTCCGTCTGCGCGGCAAGGGCATGCCGATCATGCGCTCGACCCAGCACGGCGACATGTACATCGAGATCAACGTCGAGACACCGACCAACCTCACCGCCAAGCAAAAGGAGCTGCTCAAGGAGTTCGAGAACGCCGGCAAGACCAGCCCGACCTCCGAAGGCTTCTTCAGCAAGGTCAAGGAGATGTTCGGCGGGTAGCTTCTTCCGGGCCGCGGGCGTCGCGCCCCCCCAAGATCAATTGCGGGCGAGACGCCCGCGGTCCGTATGAAGTCACGCCGCCGCCATCACGCATCTCACCAGGTGGCTGTCGCCGGTCGTGCGCAGGTCGGGCGGCCCGGCAAGGCAATTCGATTGCACGAAGCGGCAGCGCGGGGCGAAGCTGCAGGCGGTCGGCACCTCGGCGAGATCCGGCGGGGCCCCGGGGATCGCCTCGAGCCGCCGGCCGCGCATGCCGTCGTGGACGGTCGAGGCGAGCAGGCCGCGGCTGTAGGGATGCTGCGGCGCGTCGACCATCTGCTCGACCGGCGCCAGCTCGACGATCTTGCCGGCATACATGACGCCGATCCTGTCGGAGACCTCGACCGCGACGCCGATGTCGTGGGTGACGAAGATCACGCCGAGATCGAACTCGCGCTGCAGCTCGCGGATCAGCAGCAGCACCTGGATCTGGACGGTCGCGTCGAGCGCGGTCGTGGGCTCGTCGGCCAGCAGCAGGCTGGGATTGCACGACAGGGCGAGCGCGATCATGGCGCGCTGGCGCATGCCGCCCGACATCTCGTGCGGATAGGCTTTCAGGCGCTGCGCCGGCGAGGGAATGCGCACCAGCTCGAGAAGCTCGCGCGCCCGCTTCCAGGCGTCGGTCTCGCTCTTGCCGGTGTGCCGGCGGATCGTCTCGGTGATCTGCTGGCCGATGGTGAAGACCGGATCGAACGCGGTCGCCGGTTCCTGGAAGATCATGGCGACCCGCCGGCCACGCAGGTCGCCCAGCGCGCGCGGTGCCATGTCGAGCACCTCGTCTCCTTCCAGCCTGATGCTGCCCTTCCAGCGGGTGCGGTGCTCGGGATGCAGACGCAGGATCGAGCGCAGGGTGACGCTCTTGCCGGAGCCCGATTCGCCCAGGATGCCCAGCGTCTCGCCACGCTCGAGGTCGAAGCTCACGCCATTCACCGCGTGGACGGTACGGTCGGGCGTGACGAACGTCACATGAAGATCGCGGACCTGCAGGAGCTCGCTCATGTCAGGCAGCCTCTGCCTTCGAATGGCCCGAGCCGGGCTGGCGCATGTGGCAGGCAACGGACTGCGCCGACGTCTCGGCCAGCAGCGGCTCGCGGGCGGCGCAGACATCCTCGGCGAACGGGCAGCGCGTGCGGAAGCGGCAGCCCGAGGGCGGATCGATCGGATTGGGCGGATCGCCCTGGATTGGCGCCTCGCGCGTGCGCTTGCGCGGGTCCATCGACGGCCGCGCCGACAGGAGCGCGTGCGTGTAGGGATGCAACGGGTTGCCGTAGATCGCCTCGACCGGTCCCAGCTCGACGATCTTGCCGAGATACATCACCAGCACGCGGTCGCTGAGATACTGCACGACGTTGAGGTCGTGGCTGATGAAGACATAGGTCAGGCCGAACTCGCCCTTGAGGTCGACCAGCATGTTCAGCACCTGCGCCTCGACCGACTTGTCGAGCGCCGACACCGCCTCGTCGAGGAGGACCAGGCGCGGCCGCAGCGCCAGCGCGCGGGCGATGTTGACACGCTGGCGCTGGCCGCCCGACAGCTCGTGCGGATAGCGCTCGGCGTAGCTCTCGGGATCGAGCCCGACCTTGGCCAGCAGGTCGAGCGCCCGCGCCCGCGACTCGGCGGCGGATACGCCATGCGCCCTGGGCGAGAACGCCAGCGTCTCGCCGATGGTCAGGCGCGGATTGAGCGAGGCATAGGAGTCCTGGAAGACCATCTGCACCTGGCGGCGCAGCTCGCTCACCGAGATGCCGTGCGGCTCGTCGACTGGGTCGCCGTCGAGCACCATGGTGCCCTTGTCCGGCCGGATCAGGCGGATCAGCAGCCGCGCCACCGTCGACTTGCCGCAACCCGATTCTCCGACCACGCCCAGGGTCTCGCCCTTGGCGACGGACAGGGAGAGATCGTCGACCGCGCGGACGACCTTGCGGCCACGGCCGAGCAGGCCGCCGCCGACCGGGAAATGCTTGCGCAGGTCCTTGGCCAGCAGAAGCGGCTGCGCCGGGCCACCGCGATCGGCGATCGGAAGAGCTGCATCCATGTCAGGCCTTCACGTCCATGGCGGCGCGCAGGCCGTCGCTCATCAGGTTGAAACAGATCGAGGTGACGAAGATCATCACGCCAGGCAGCGCCGCCAGCACCGGGTTGACGTAGATCGCCTGGCGCAGCGTGTTCAGCATCAGGCCCCATTCCGGCTCCGGCGGCTTCACGCCGAGGCCGAGAAAGCTCAGGCCGGCGGCCAGGATGATCGCCACGCTGATCAGCGAGGTGGCATAGACCAGGATCGGCCCCAGCACGTTGCCCAGCACGTGCACGCGCACGATGGCGAGCGTGCCGGCGCCGCTCGCCTTGGCGGCGTCGACGAAGTCGAAGCCGCGCACCTGGGTGGTGACGCTCTCCGAGACGCGGCAGATCGGGGGGATGAACACCAGGCTCAAGGCGAGCAGCGTGTTCTCGGCACCGGCGCCCATCGCGCCCGACAGCGAGATGGCGAGCAGCACCGACGGGAAGGCGTAGAAGACGTCCATGGTGCGCATGATCGCCATGTTCACCCGGCCCCCCAGGAAACCCGCCGTGATGCCGAGGAAACCGCCGGTCAGGAGCGCGCAGGCGACCGGCGTCACGCCCATGAACAGCGAGAGGCGGCCTCCATGGATCAGGCGAGCCAGCATGTCGCGACCGAGCTCGTCGGTGCCCAACAGGTTGTTGGGGGAGCCGATCGGATGCAGGCGGCGGATCATCGAGGTCTTGTAGGGATCGGCCAGGCCCAGCCATGGCGCCGCAAATGCTGCAACCGCGATCAGGATCAGCAGCGCGGCGCAGATCAGGGTGACGGGGTCGCGCCTGAGCCGCCGGCCGACCGACGGCCAGTAGCCGCGCGAGGCGGTGGCCTTGCTCGCCTGCATCGTGGCGGCGCCGCCGATGTCGAGGGCCGGGCTTTGGATCGCCATGGCGTCAGCCTCGCTTGATGCGCGGATCGACCATGGTCTGGATCACGTCCACGGTGAGATTGAGCATCATGAAGAAGAAGGCGAGCACCAGGGTGGTGCCCTGCAGGATCGGCAGGTCGCGCCGGAAGATGGCGCTGTTCAGCAGGAAACCAGTGCCCGGCCAGGCGAACACCGTCTCGATCAGGATCGAGCCGCCGATCAGGTTGCCGGCCTGCAGGCCCATCACGGCGAGGCAGGTCGGTGCGGCGTTCTTCAGCACGTGGCGCAGGATCTGGCCGTCGCTCATGCCCTTGGCCTGCAGTGCGGTCACGAATTCCATGCTCAGCGTTTCCTTGATCGTCGAGCGCACGGTGCGCGTGACGACGCCGAGCGGGATCACCGACAGCGCGATGGTCGGCAGGATCATGTGGGCGATGTGGGCGCGGTCGAGCCGCCAGCCGGTCGAGTTCTCCGGACCGATGCCCATCGGCGGCAGGGTGCCCAGCTCGACGGCGAAGATGATCACCAGCACGATCGCCAGCCAGAAATGCGGCACGCTGACGCCGATCAGCGAGATCAGCGTGACCAGACGGTCGACGATGCGCGACTTGGCGTATGCGGCCGCCGTGCCGAGCACGACGGCGAGCGAGAACGCCAGAAGGGTCGCGGCGACGGCGAGGATGATGGTGTTGCCGAACGCCGTCATCACTTCCGTCGCCACCGGCCGGCCGGTGCCGATCGACGTTCCGAAATCGCCGGTCAGGGTGACGCCGAGCCAGCGCAGGTACTGCACCGGCAGGGGCTGGTCGAAGCCGTAATACTCCTTGAGCTTGTCGACGACTTCCTTGGGCGCGTCGGGCGGCACGATCGCCGAGATCGGATCGCCCGGCGCCAGATGGACGAGCGCGAACACCAGCAGCGAGACACCGAAGGCGACCGGGATCAGGTAGACGAAGCGGCGTAGGGCATAGAGCAGCATCGCCGACTGTCCTTGTTTGCTACTTGGCCATCTCGACGGGCGTCAGGTCCTGGAACCAGCTCTGGGCCTGGACGAAGCCCTTCACCTTGGGGCTCATGGCGCGCGGGTTGAGATCGTGCGCGATGTAGACCCAGTAGGCCTGGTCGACGATGTAGCTGTGCACGTCGGCCAGCGCCTTGGTCTGCGCCGCGCGATCGAAGCTGGTGTGCGCCTTGTTGATCAGCTCGTCGAGCTTGGCATCCTTCAGGATGCCCCAGTTGGCGCCGGCCGGCGCCACGAACGACGAATGATAGAGACGCATGAAGGCCGAGTAGGGATCGACCGTGGCGCGGCTCACGTTGATGCCGTTGACGCCGGCCTTGGTGGCGGCCTCGCTGGTCGCCGGCTGGAACTGGAAGTTCACCAGCGCATTCCATTCCATGACCTCGAACTGGGTGTCGAAGCCGACCGCGTTCAGGTTCTCCTGGACATACTCGTTCATCGGCAGCGGCAGCATCTGGCCCGAGCCCGAGGTCGAGATCGCGATCTTGATCTTCGGCTTCCTGTTCGGGCCATAGCCCGCCTCGGCGAGCAGCTTCCTGGCCGCTTCGGGATCGTACTTGATGTCGAAGGTGGGCGAGCCGAACCACGGGTGGCCGGGATACACCGGTCCCTTGGACTCGATCATCATGCCCCCCAGCAGCTTGTTGAGACCGGCGCGGTCGACCGCGAGATTGGCGGCCTTGCGCACCCGGATGTCGGTCCACGGCGAGCCTTCCACCATGCTGGGATGGTAGCCCCAATTGTGCGGGTACTTGTTGGTGACGATCGCCATGCCGCCCTGCCTGAGCCGCGGAATCGCGTCCGGGGCGGGCACCTCGATCCAGTCGATCTGTCCGGCCAGCAGCGCCGCGGTACGCGTCGCCGCCTCCGGCATCGGAAACAGGATCACCTTGTCGAGCTTGGGAACGCGCGCCTTCTCCCAGTAGTCGGCATTGCGTACCAGCTCCAGGCGCTCGCGCGGCACGACGCGCTCGACCTTGAACGGGCCGGTGCCCGACGGCTGCAGTGCGACCTTGGTCCAGTCCTTGCCGAGCTTCTCCCACTGCGCCGGACTCGAGAAGAAGATGTAGGACATGTCGTACGGGAACAACGAGTTCACGACCTTGGTCGTGAGCTCGATCGTGTATTTGTCGATCGCCTTGTAGCCCACCAGCGTCGGGATGCGGGCGCGCGCCTGCGCCATCTGCTTGCGATCGAACTGCGGCGACTTGTCGTTCAGCAGCTTGTCGAGGTTCCAGATCACGGCGGCGGAATCGAAGTCCGAGCCGTCGTGAAACTTCACGCCCTGGCGCAGCTTGAACACCCACTTGGTCGGCTCGCCTTCGACTGCCGACCACTCGGTCGCGAGGCCCGGGCGGATGTCGGCGATCGTGTCGGCTTTCGACAGGTCCCAGTTCACGAGAGCGTCATAGACGGTGTAGCCGGCGAAGCGGAACCCTTCGAAGCCCTGATCGGGCTGGCCCGTGGTTTGCGGAATGTCGGCCGCTGTCATGCCGATGCGCAAAGTGCCCTGCGCCAGGGCAGGCGTTACGGCCAGGGCGCACAGGCCCGCTCCGGCAACCGCGACGCGTAGGTACTTGAACATTCGACGCTCTCCTGTCCGGCGCAGCCGTGCTGGCGCGCTCGAACGAGACTCATGCAAGCGCCAAGCCAAGAGCGCTTGCACTTCGCGCCCGGTTGGGGCGGCATGTCGCTTGCATGACCAGCCGTGGAGGAATGAAATGCCCGAGCAGACGACAGCAATCACCCTGGAGGAGTTCCGCGCACGCGCCGCGCTGACCGGCCTGCCGCTCACCGAGGAAGACATCGGGCACCTGCACAAGGGCTACCTCGGCCTCCTCGCGCTGATGCAGCGCATCCCGAGCCAGTGGGCCTGGGCGGCAGAGCCGCCGCACGTCTTCCGCGCCGACGAGTAGGCCCGCCATGACCGACCTCACGACGCTCGGCATCGCCGACGCGGGACGAATGATGGCGCGTGGCGAGCTGACCTCGACGGCCCTCACCGAAGCCTTTCTCGCGCGCATCGCCGCAATCGACGGCAAGCTCTCGAGCTTCATCACCGTGACCGCCGAGCGCGCCCGCGCCGCCGCGGCGCAAGCCGACACCGAACGCAGCGGCGGCTTCACGCGCGGTCCCCTCCATGGGATCCCCGTTGCGCTGAAGGACATCTACGAGACCGAGGGCGTACGCACCACCGGCCATTCGC
>NZ_JBFWZI010000206.1:0-11465 GCF_050185545.1 Reyranella sp.
CTTCCTCAAGAGTCTGACCGGTGACCAACCCAGAGTGGTTTACCCAATCCTGCCCGAGAGCGTTGCAGAGACACCCCGGCCTCAGCCTTGATGCGTCGACCGAAAGGCACGCGAACAGCGCTTGGGGGTGGGTCTGCAGACATGTCCGTTTCGGGTCATTCGCTTCAGTTGCAACGCTGTCGGGATTGGTCCGGTCTACTCCCGATAGCTGCCCAGCCGGCGCGCGCCTCAAGCCAACGCGATGGGCCAGTTTTGGCGCGTCGAGCGCAGGTCAACAGCGGCCCGACAACGCTACGTCGCACGATGAGCGTCGCAAGGGCTAGCGTGTTGGCGCTGTTGAGGTTCCGCCAGAGCTTCGACATCGCTCGGAAGCTCGTGGCGCGCGACCCGAGAAACGTCGACTGGCAGTGCGACCTTGTGCGATCGCACGTCAATCTTGGCACGCTCAAGTACGGTTAGAGAAAGCAGGTGCGGCGCGGCCACCTGCGCAAGGCGCGCGATATCCTGGCGGGCTTGGAAGAGTCCGGCCGACTGCCGGCGAACCTGCGATCGGGGATCGCGAGCCTCGACGCACTGCTGACTGCCGACGTTTAGGTCGGCGGGTACCCGCGTCGTGCCGCATCCGGACATTGCGAGCCGTCGCATGTGCATCCATCATGATCGTTGCTTTCCAACGACCACGAGTGGCGAGGCCTGTCCGGTGTCAACGAGGGGAAACCCGGCGTGAGCGCCCCGGATGTCTTTATCAGCTACGCATCGCCGGACCTGGCCCGGGCCGCGAAGCTCGACGCGCGGCTGCGCTCGGCGGGGCTCTCGGTCTGGTTCGACAAGGCGCGCCTGGAGCCGGGGTGCAGGTGGCACCAGGAGATCGAGGCCGCCTGCGAAGCCACGCGGGTGATGCTGCCGCTGATCACGCCGAGCTGGCAGAAGTCGGAATGGGCCCGCTACGAGACCTATCTCCATGCATCGGTCATCCCCGTGTTGGCCGAGGGTAGGGCCGAGGAGACTCTACCGCTGCCGCTGCGCGGTCTGAACGGCATCTCGCTCGATCCGATGATCGCGAGCGAGGAGCAGTGGCAGAAAGTGCTCAGGGCGATCCGGGACAAGCTCATCGAGCCCGTTCCTGAACGTACGCCTCGCCTGGTGCACCTGCCTCATGAGGCGAACCCGTACTTTACCGGCCGCGAGCACGACCTCGTGCGCATCCACGAGGAATTGCACACGGCGCCCGTCGCTGCATTGACGCAGGGAAGAGTGTGGGTGCTGGTGGGCATGGGAGGCATCGGGAAGACGACCCTGGCCAACGAGTACGCGCGCCACTACTGGCGGCTCTATCCGCAGATCCTCTGGGTCGACGCCCGGCGCGGTTACCAAGGTGAGTTCGCCCGCCTGTTCGACCGGTTGTTCCCCGACCGTTCAACGTCGGGGGTCAAGCCGGACGAAAAAGCGGTGCTGGCTCTGGCGCAGTTGAACGACAAGGCTGAATTGTGGCGCGACAATCTGGATGAGAACGCGTGTTGCCTCACCTGGTAATGTTCCCTTTGATTGATGTCGTTGCCTCACCACGATGCTCCCCATTCGCTTGGTGGTAAGACGTATCCGTCGTGCCGGAGGTCTACAGGAGAGGCGAGCCCGTGCGCGTCGCGTGCGAGGCGCTGGCAAAGCAGCTTGGCTACCTGCCGCTCGCTCTTGAGCAGGCTGGGGCCTTCATCGCAACCACGGTGCCGCGCGTGACCTTCGCGGCGTATCTGCGGCTTTTCCGGGAAGCGACGGAGAACCTGCTGGCACGGAAGGCATTGGGCTCCACCGACTACCCGGACGCGGTGATTGCTACCTGGCAAACCACTGTGGCGAAGTTGTCGCCGAACGCGCGCGCCGTGCTACGGCTGTGCGCCTGGCTTGCCGACACACCTATTTCCAGTGCTTACGTCCTGGATGGCGTCGACCACGTGGCGGCGCTTGCCGTCGCGTTCGGAAGTGCGTTGCCACGAGGCACGTCGAGGGCCGAGACCGAGTTGCAGCTGCGCGACTCCCTGAGCGAGCTGGCTCGGTATTCGATGATTCTGGATGTCACGGAAGAGGGATTTCGCCTGCACGGGCTGGTTCAGGCGGTGGAGCGGATCGAGGCGAAGAGGGTTGGGCAGGACGAGGATGCGCGTGACCGCGCCCTCGACAGGCTCGAGAAGTTATTCCCACCCGCCTACAACGATCCATCGGCCTGGCCGCTCTGCCGGCAGCTCATCCCTCACCAGCAGGCCGTCGTGGGTCGGTTCGCCTTGAACCATGCCAGCGCCAGCCTGGCAGCCTTGCTCAGCCGGGCTGGTGTTTTCCTTTACGGAAGTGGCGAGGCGTCGTCGGCGCTGCCGCTTTTGCGTCGGGCGCTGGAGAGCCGCGAGCGGGTACTTGGCAAGGAGCATCCGGACGCTCTCGAAAGCGTCAACGATCTGGTCGATTGCCTCCTGGCATTGGGCGAAGCGTCATCTGCGTTGCCGCTTTGCCGTCGGGCGCTAGAGAGCAGCGAGCGGGTGTTGGGCAAGGAGCATCCGCGGACGCTCGCCAGCGTGAACAGTCTGGCGGGTTGCCTGCAAATGCTGGGCAACTCGTCGTCTGCGCTGTCGCTTTACCGCTGGGCGCTGGAGAGTCGCGAGCGGGTGCTGGGCAAGGAGCATCCGGACACGCTCGGCAGCGTGAACAATCTGGCGGGTTGCCTGGAACGACGCGGCGACACTTCGACGGCACTGCCGCTTTACCGCCGGGCGCTGGAGAGCAGCGAGCGGGTGCTGGGTAGAGAGCATCCGGATACGCTCAACGCTGTGAACAATCTCGCGGCATGCTTGTTTGCGCAGGGCGACGCCTCGTGTGCGCTTCCGCTTTTCCGGCGGGCGCTGGAGAGCCGCGAGCGCGTGCTGGGCAAGGAGAACCCTCAGACTCTCATCAGCGTGAACAATTTGGCGGACTACTTCCAGTCTACGGGTGACGCCTCGTCTGCGCTTCCGCTTTTCCGGCGGGCATTGGAGAGCAGCGAGCAGATTCTGGGTAACGACCATCCCCTGACGTACATCAGTGCAAACAACCTGGCGGGTTGCCTCCAGGCAATGGGCGACGCGTCGTCGGCATTACCGCTTTTCCGTCTGGCGCTGGAAAACTGCGAGCGAGTGCTGGGCAGGGAGCATCCGCATGCATTCAGGATCAGGAAGAATGTTGCGAAGTGTCGCCAGGTTCTCTCGCATAGCAGGAACTCCGGCTGGTGGCAGAGTGCGCTCTTCCGCCTAAAGGGGTGGTTTGGCAGTGAAAAGCCTTAGCCGTCCATTCGCCATCGATCTGCACCAGACGCTGGTGCATCGACAAAGCGAGGTACTTCGAACGGACGACCCTGGTGTTGGGCGGACGCGGTTCTGGGATCGAGCTTAGGCGGCTGACCGCGCCGCTTCTTACGGCGGCGCGCGTTAACCTGCAGTTCTATGAAGCTGGACGCATGCCGAACGAAAGGCTTTCGCCCAGCCTTGGCGCGCGCTAGATCGCGCACCGGAGGCTTTCATGTCGAACGATTTCCCGCATCGGCCGCTCGAGTTCCTTCCCGTCCCCGGGGCCGAGATGACACCGCGCGCTCGCGCCTTTGCCGACGAACTCATGCGTCGTCGCACCGTGCGAGAGTTCAGCGACCGACGGGTCGATCGTGCCATCATCGAAGCCGCGATAGACGCGGCGCGCCACGCACCCAGTGGCACCAATCACCAGCCTTGGCATTTCGTCGCCGTCTCCGATCCCGTCGTGAGGGCACGGGTCCGCGAAGCCGCCGAGGTCGAGGAGAAGGCCTTCTACGACGGCAAGGCCACCGAGGAATGGCTGCGCGCGCTGAAGCCTCTGGGCACCGACTGGCGCAAGCCGTTTCTCGAGACGGCCCCATGGCTGATCGTGGTGTTCGCCCAGCAATGGGGAAACTGGCCGGATGGATCGCGGAAGAAGAACTACTACGTACCCGAGTCGGTCGGCATCGCCTGCGGCTTTCTGCTCGCGACCCTTCACCACGCCGGCCTGGCGACATTGACCCATACGCCCAACCCGATGGGATTTCTCGGCACCCTGCTGGGCAGGCCCAGGAACGAGAAGGCCTACATGATCGTCGTCGCCGGCCATCCCGCACCCGACGCGGTGGTGCCGCTGCACGCGCTGGCCAAAAGGCCGTTCGACGAGGTCGCGACGTTCGTGTAACGGCTGCGCTTGGTGGCTGCAGGCTGCGCCGCCCAGCACGCAGAACTTGGCGCAATGCGGGCGGTCCAGCGTCGGCGGGGCTCGGGGCAGTCCTTGTCGAACAAGAGATGCGTGCGGCTTCGGTAGTGGTACTCAAGGTATACCGACAGCACGCGGCGCAAGTGAGGTTCACGGAAGACGGCTCGTGCAGCTCGCCGTGGATGCGGGGAGCGCCCCTTCATGTCGAACCGTCGGCACATCGCGCGCAAGGTGGTCTGAGCGGGACCGCCGCGGCGCTTCAGCGCCGCGGCCATTTTCCGGCATAGGGCCGGGCAAGTGCGCGCTCGACCATCTCCAACCGATCCTGCCCGTAGAACATGTCGCCGTCGACGAAGTAGGTCGGCGAGCCGAAGACCGAACGGTGGATCGCCTCCTCGGTATTGGCCCGATAGGTTGCCTGCACCTCGGGAGCCAGGGCGAGGTCGAGCAGCGGCGCCGGATCGAAGCCGGCGTCGCGGCCGATGGCAGCCAGGGTCGATCGATCGGCAAGATCGGCATCGTGCGGCCAGTGGTTCTCCAGCAGCGCGTGGGCCAGCCTGTCGATATCGAGGCCGAGTCTAAGACCCGCGATCAGCATGCCGTTCGGAAGAGTGATGTCGTTGGTATGATGAGTTGGAATCCGGCCGATCCACGGCGCATTTCGTTCCTCGCTCCAGCGTTCGATCTCGCGATCGAAATAATATGCGACATGCGCCTTGCTGCGGCGGCCAAAGGGCACGGCACCCGCCTCTGCCACGACGCGGCGGAGATCGACTGGCCGGTGCGCAATCCGCCGGCCGGAGGCCGCGGCGATCGCCATGAAGCGCGCGGAGCCGAGATAGGCGAAGGCGGAATGCGCAGCGTAGAAATACTCGATCTCCTTCACGTCCTCTCCTCTCGCGTCCGGCGTCGACCTCTCTGGGCAACGCATTGAGGTCTACCTGAAGATCGATGGCCATCTGGTCCATTTGTGGCGTGCCGTCGACGCCGAAGGCGCGGTGCTCGATGTGCTGGTCCAGGCCATACCCGAATGCCGCGCTGAGGCTCATGCGCAAGCTGTCGAATCGACGCGTCGGGTGTGGCGGCACCTATCGACGCTCCCGTACATTGCTGCGCAATGCCTTGACGCCCCTCGGCCCTGACAAGGTGAGGTTCGCTCGCCCTATTCGGGCTTGAGACCGATCTCCTTCAGCACGGCCAGCATCACCTCGGTGTCGCGCTTGAAGCGGGCGTTGGTGTCGGCGAAGTTGAGCGGGCCCTTGATCAGGTAGTTGGTGCGGAGCTGCTGCACCTTCGGGTCGGTGCCGGCCTCGAACAGCGCGTCGGCGAGCTTCTTGGCGATGTCGGGCGGCGTCGCCGAGGGAACGGCGAAGGCGGCGAAGGCGCGCGTGTCGTAGAAGCCGCCCTTGGCACCCTGCTCCTGCATCGTCGGCGTATCCGGCCAGGCCGACAGGCGATCGCCCACCACGGCGATGATCCGGCCCTTGCCGGAGGCGATCACCGGCGACGCTCCGGCGGGGCTGCCCGAAGCGCCATCGAGCTGCTGGCTCGTCACGTCGGCCCACATCGCGGCCTCGCCGCGATACTGCACGATCTCGACCTTGAAGCCGTATTGCTTGGCCATACTCTCGATCAGCACATGCGGCGTCGAGCCGGCGCCGTAGGCGCCCCAGTTCACCTTGTCGACCTTCTTCGCGTAGGCAACGAACTCGGCGAGGTTCCTGGCGCCGGTCTTTTCGGCCGCCACGACGGGACCGCCGGTGCTGGTCGTCATCGCGAGGTAGGTGAAGTCCTTCTCCGGGTCGTAGGGCAGGTCCTTCACCGTGACGCGGTTCTGGATCAACGACGAGGATATGGTGCAGAGGATTGTGTAGCCGTCGGGCGCCGCGCGCTTTACCTCGACGGCACCGATGGCGCCGCCGGCGCCGCCCTTGTTCTCGACGATGACCGTCTGGCCGAACTTGCGCGCGAGGAAGTCGCCGAACGAGCGGGCGATGCCGTCGGTCTGGCCGCCAGCCGGATAGGGCACGATGATGCGGATCGGCTTGGAGGGGAAGGCAGCGCCGCCTTGCGCGGAGGCGCGGGTGAACAGGGCGGGCGTCGCCAGGACGCCGGTGGAGGCCGCGAGGATGCGGCGGCGAGTCGGATTCAAGTTGTTGCCCCGCTTACGATTTGGCGGGACCTTAGGTCAACGCGTGCGATGTGGGCAAGCGAAGCTTGGCCACATGCTCGCTGAGATGCCGATGAAATTGCCCGCTGGCCTGTTCATAGAGGCCGAAGGTGAAATGACTGTTGGCGTTGGTGGCGAGGCCCGACTGGATGGCGCAGGCGGCGGCGCGGTTCTCGGCGAGGCCGGCGTCCTGGACGAAATTTTCAAGACCTCGGCGAGCTGGCGAGCAGATGATCGAGGCGCAGCAGAAGACGGAAAAGGCGCAAGCCGGTGCGCATACGGGGAGCGCCCCATAGCGGGTTTGCCGTGCTCATCTTACGGATCAGGTCACGGACGTCGCGGTTGATGCCAGGCCGTCCCAGGTGGCGTGATCGCCGCTTCCAGTAGAGGCGGAAGCCTTTGCGATGCCAGCCGATCACGGTTGCCGGCGCAGGACGGTCACCTCGTGTCGCAGGGCGACGCGGCTCGAGTTTCAGCGGAAACGCGGCCGCGCAGCCGGAACGGCTGCGCGGACTGGTGACCGATTCCTCCTCCGCCTTGAGAGCCGCTGGGCCGCGATCGCCAGGGGAAGGGCAACGGCCTGCTGTTCCGTCGGGCGCCCCGCCAGCGCCGAGGGCCGGGGCAGTGTCGCGAGCGACTGGGAGGTCTTTGGCGCTACTTCCATCGAGAGGCAGCGGGATGGCGCGGCGGCACAGGAGGTGGGATGGAGGCGCAAGCCGACGAGCAAAGCGATGCTGCAGCCCATCCGGTACCGTCCCGCGGACAGTCGATGATGTCGTCGAAGCGCAAGGCCGGGGCGGCTAGCATCGGCCCGAGCAGGTCGGTCATTACAAAAGTGATCTTCCGGTCTGCTTCGCACGTCGATGCCGATCGAATCATCGGTACACGCAGCAGATTTCTGTTATTCAAGCCCTTGGTTAGCTTGGCTGCAGTCGATAGCGTCGATGCGCCGCGGTCGCCGGCTGATTGAGAGGAATAGCGGTTGGGGGCAAGCGGCATGAGCAGCGCAGCAGAGGAAGCCGGTGTTTTCGATTTCATCGTCTCCGGCGCGGGTTCCGCCGGCGCGGCCGTGGCCGCGCGTCTTTCGGAAGATGGCCGCTATGCGGTGCTATTGTTAGAAGCGGGGCCGCCTGATCGTAATCCGTGGATTCATATCCCGCTCGGCTTTGCCAAGACCTATGTCGACCCGAAGGTGAATTGGCGTCTTGAAAGCGAACCGCAGAAGCAGCTGAACAATCGGCGTCTTTACGTGCCACGCGGCAAGACCTTAGGCGGCACCAGCTCCATCAACGGCATGGTTTATATGCGCGGCCATCCGCGTGACTATGACACGTGGCGCCAAGGCGGTTGCACGGGCTGGGACTACGATTCGGTGCTGCCCTTCTTCAAGAAAGCCGAAAATCAGGCCCGTGGCGCCGATGAGTTTCATGGAACGGGTGGACCGCTCAATGTCTCTGACCATGATGCCACCTCCGAGTTGACAGAGGCGTTGATCGCGGCCGCGGAACAGGCGGGCATTCCGCGCAATCCGGACTTCAACGGAAAGGTGCAGGAAGGCGCCGGATACTATCAGACAACCACGGGCGTCAATCGGCGCTGGAGCTCGGCGCGCGCTTATCTGGCCCCGGCCAAGCGGCGTGCCAACCTGAGTATCCGCACCAATGCGCAGGCGACGCGCGTGGTGATGGAAGGCAAGCGCGCTCTCGGTGTCGAGTATCGTGACCCGAGAGGGTTGAAGCTTGCCCGTGCGCGGCGCGAGGTGATCGTCGCCGGCGGTGCATATGGATCGCCGCATTTGCTGCAATTGTCAGGGCTTGGTCCGGGCGAGCACTTGAGGGCGATGGGCATTCCGGTAGTGCGGGACATGCCGGCGGTGGGCGCCAATCTGCATGATCATTTCTGCTCCTATCTGATGTGGCGTTGCACTAAGCCGGTCACCTTCAATGATTTGGAAAATAGCTGGCCGCGAAAAATTGTGGCCGCCCTCCGCTACGGCCTGTTCCGCAATGGGCCCATGGCAGTGAATGGCATTCGCGCAGGGGTTTTCATACGATCCGATCGACGCCTGGAACAGCCGGACTTGCAGATTAATCTGCTGGAATGGAGCACGCTCGAGCGCTCCAAGAATGGCGTGATTCCGCATCCCTTTCCGGGCTTCACGCTGGGCCCTGTGCATCTGGCACCAGAGGGGCGCGGCACGGTGCGCCTTGCAAGCCCCGATCCGCTGGCCGCACCGGCGATCACCTTCGGCTTCCTCGCTTCGGAATATGACATGCGCGCCATGGTGGCGGGAGCGAAGCTGGCGCGGCGGCTGGCGGAACAGCCCGCGCTGAAGCCCTTCGTCTCCGACGAGTTGATGCCCGGTGTTTCCTGTGTCAGCGATGCCGATTGGGAGCGCTTCGTGCGCGAAACGGGCACAACGAATCATCATCCCGCGAGCAGCTGTGCCATGGGCGTTGGCAGCAATAGCGTGGTTGATCCGAGGCTACGCGTGCACGGTGTGGCGGGGCTACGGGTGGCGGATGCTTCCATCATGCCATCCGTGGTAGCTGGCAACACCAATGCGCCTTCCATCATGATCGGTGAAAAGGCCGCAGCCATGATCTTGGAAGACGCGCGCACATGAGGCGAGACAACTTGAGGTCAGCTGGCGACGATAGGGTGGCGAAGCGGCGCTATGCAGATCGCCGCTGACAGAATCGGCAGTCTACGGATGACTCCGGCGCGGCGACAACGCGTGGGAAGACCGAGCATTGCTTGAGTGCGCACTTCGCCTCTTCGAGGCGATGAAGGCGAGGGGCTGGATCGAGGAAACTTCTCGGCCATGCGCCTAGGATCGAGGAAACCAGGGAAGTCGCTAAATGGCTGCCCTCCAATTGCTCCAAACAATGGCCATCCGCACCGCGCTCACCGTATTGGGCCAAGAGGAGTTGAGGAAGGACGGCACCTGCGAATCGGATTTCGTCAGGTCCACAATCCCGTCGCGCGCCATGCCACTCGGCGTTGGAGAGACAACGACGGGGGCGATCGTCGCGATGTCGCTGTTCGCCGGACTATCCGTCGGTGCGGTGGCTCGGGTGGAGCCGGTAGCGGAGATTGTGCGGCAGTTGATCGAGGAGGCAGAGCTATCGCTTGGAGCGAACCGCAGGGCCGGGCCGCCAGCGTAGCGAGCGTGGGTCGGTCCGGCTGGAGTCCGTTCCGAGCGGATCGTGCTATACGGGCAGGTAAATGCGTTGAAGGAAACACCGGTCAGCGCCGTTGCCGCCATTGAGGCAGCGAGGAATTGATCGGTCTCCCTCGCGCCTGCGAGCTCGACAGGCATGGTAAGACGACCAAATGGTTCGCACTCGGTTTGTGGAAGCTGTCGCCGCTGCGGCGCGCCGGTGCGGCGAGGCTGCCAGTATTGCCTTCGCCCTTATCTGCGCCGTGCGGCCCACGCTCGCCGAGCCGCCGGGTGTTCCTGCGGCAGCGTCGCGGCCGTCGGTTGACGCAATCTGCCGCACGTTGGCCCAGGCCGCGGCGGCCAACGACCTGCCGCTGGAATTCTTCGCCCGACTGATCTGGCAGGAGAGCCGCTTCGACCCGTCGGCCGTCAGCCCGATGGGGGCGCAGGGCATCGCGCAATTCATGCCCGCGACGGCCGCGATGCGCGGTCTGACCAACGCCTTCGAACCTCTGCAGGCGCTGCGCGAGTCGGCGAGCTACCTGCGCGAGCTACGCGTCACCTTCGGCGGCAATCTCGGCCTGGCCGCGGCCGCCTACAATGCCGGTCCCGCCGCGGTCGCAGCCTGGCGTGCCGGCCGAGCCGCCCTGCCGTTCGAGACGCAGGCCTATGTCCGCCTGGTTACCGGCTACACGGCCGAGGCCTGGACGGCACGGCAGATACCACAGATGGCGTCACCGCCACCGCTAGTGGATACGCTGATCGGGGCGCGCTGCGTCGAGTTGGCCAATGGTGTGGTCAATCATGCCGTCCCACGCCGCGACTACACCGCCGACCCGGCCTGGGGACCTTGGGGCGTGCAGATTGCCGGCAGCTTCTCGGAAGGGGACGTGCTCGCTCGCTTCGAGCGGGTGCGCCGCCGTTACGAGGCCGTGCTGGGCGACCACCTGCCGCTGGTTGTACCGGGCCGCCTGACCGACGCCTCGACCTACGTCGTCCGCATATCGGCGAAGAGCCGCGCTGACGCCGATGTCCTGTGTGCCCGCCTGCGCGCCGCCGGCGGCGCCTGCATCGTCCTCAGCAACCCGCGCAGCTAAGGCCAACCCGGCTGAGACCGCCGTCTAGTCGATCTAGACGGCCGTGCCCCGACGCGCCCACAAACCTGCGGTGTTCGTGCACCCCTCGCAACAAGGAGACGCTTGCCCCGGGCAAATGCGTCGGGTAATTTTCTAACACAAGGGGCGCTCGGAACACCGTTGGATTTCAGGTTCGTTCGCTCCGCCACTGATCCTAGGCGAAACATTCTCCGTCGAGAATCGAGCGGCCGAAAAAGCCCAACGTTCGCGGGCTTTTGGCGACAGACCTGTTGACTACGCTCCGCTGGCTCGGGGCCCGATTTGTCTCTCTCCGGCCCATTGTCTCCAAAGCTGATGACTGCACAGATTCAGTACGCTTCTTGTAAGTCTTTGATCTAGCGTACCTTTTTGAGAGGCCGAAAAGCGCACTTCGAAAGCGAATCTCGGTTGGGTGCGCGATCCTGAAATCCAAACGGAGCACTGGGAAAGTCGAGTCTTCAATACGCGGCAGACGAGCCGACGAGCAGCAGAGATAGCTGTCGTTCACGTCCACACCGGGCCCCGCCAGATGCAATGAGTCCGGACAGGTGACCGACGCCATCAATGATGAACTCCGCCATCGAGACCATCCCACCATCTCATTCTGCGCTCTCATCTCCGCTACCCGGCGATGTTGCGCGCCCTCGTCGAGCGTGACTGGGTGGCCCCGCGTTTACAATGGGCCCGGCGCCGTGTGGCTTCCTACAGTGCCAAGATCGCCAATGCCTATCAGCGGCATGCTGGCGCCAGCGACAGCGACATCGCGGCCGAGCAGGTCCAGGTAGCG
>NZ_JBFWZI010000207.1:0-11321 GCF_050185545.1 Reyranella sp.
CCTATGTCGCATTAACAGGGTGCCTCCATGAACGACGTTTCTCGCAGCTTCCGCGGCAATTCCAACGCCGCCCGCGACATTGCGCACCATCTGCACCCGTACACCAACTTCAAGAAGCACGAGGAGACCGGCCCGCTCACCATCGTGCGCGGCCGCGGCATCTACGTCACCGACGACGACGGCAAGGAGTACATCGAGGGCATGGCCGGCCTGTGGTCGGCGGCGCTGGGCTTCAGCAACGAGCGCCTGGCCACGGTGGCCTACGAGCAGATGAAGCAGCTGCCGTTCTACCATGCCTTCAACCAACGCTCCCACGAGCCGGCCATCAACCTCGCCGAGAAGCTGAAGCAGATGGCGCCGGTCGAGATGTCGAAGGTGTTCTTCGCCAACTCGGGCTCGGAGGCCAACGACACCGTCGTGAAGATGGTGTGGTACATGAACAATGCGCTGGGCCGGCCGAACAAGAAGAAGATCGTGTCGCGGCTCAAGGGCTATCACGGCATCACCGTGGCGTCCGGCAGCCTCACCGGCCTGCCCAACAACCATCGCTCGTTCGACTTGCCGATTGCGGGCATCATCCACACCACGACGCCGCACTACTACCGCGGCGCCCAGTCCGGCGAGACCGAGGACCAGTTCACCACGCGCTGCGCCGAGGAACTCGAGGCGCTGATCGTCAAGGAAGGCGGCGCCGACCATGTCGCCGCGATGATCTGCGAGCCGGTGATGGGCGCGGGCGGCGTGATCGTGCCGCCCAAGGGCTACTACGAGAAGATCCAGGCGGTGTGCCGCAAATACGACATGCTGTTCGTCGCCGACGAGGTGATCTGCGGCTTCGGCCGGACGGGCAACGTCTGGGGCAGCCAGACCATGAACATCAAGCCGGACATCCTGACCTGCGCCAAGGCGCTGTCGGCCTCGTTCCTGCCGATCTCGGCGGTAATGGTGAACGACAAGGTCTACCAGGCGCTGGCGGACGAGAGCAACAAGATCGGCGTGTGGGGCCACGGCTTCACCTATTCGGGCCATCCGGTGGCGGCTGCCGTCGCGCTGGAAGCGCAGAAGATTTATGACGAGATCGACCTGTTCGGCCATGCCAGGCGCATGAGCCCGGCCTTCGCCAAGCACATCCAGTCCTTCGCCGATCATCCGCTGGTCGGCGAGGCGATGAGCGTCGGCATGGTGGGCGCGCTGGAAGTCGTCGCCGACAAGAAGACCAAGGCCCCGTTCGACATGGCGACGGTCGGTGCGGGCAACCGCGTCTACAACCACGCCGTGGCGCGCGGCCTGTTCATCCGCAACATGGGCGACCGCGTCGCGATCTGCCCGCCTTTGATCATCAACGAGAGCGAGCTCGCCGACCTGTTCGGCCGCCTGCGCCAGGCGCTGGACGCGACCTTGGCCGATCTCAAGTCGGAAGGCCACTTCAAGGGCTGAGGTGAGCGGGCGGTCGCCGCCGTTCGGTACCAGCCAGCGCATCCGCAACCGGGCGATCTGGGCGGTCGCCCTGTTCGCGGCCTCGCTGCCGCCGGCCGCGGTCGGTTTCGGCATCGCCCAGGCGACCGAGGACCAGGTCAACATCGCGACGCCGCTCGCCCTGCTGTTCTGGGTGCTGGGCGTTCTAGTCGCGCTGTGGACCGCCGTCCCGACGCTGCGCTACTGGGACGCCTTGCCGCTCGGCATACGCTGGATGGGCGCGCTGCCGTTGCTTTCAGTATCGATGTTTCTGACCGCAGCGCTGATCGGCGCGATGGTGGTGTGATTCATTGCTGGGAGCACGCCACTCCGATGGCGCTCATGGGATGTGTGATCGGCAAGATGTGGGCCACTGGAGTGGCGCGCTCATAGGCGCCAACTTTGCCCATCGACGCGCCTCTTTGCTGGGAGCGCGCCACTCCGATGGCGCTCAGGGGATGTGTAATCGCCAAGAAGAGCGCCATCGGAGTGGCGCGCTCCCAGCGCATGACGCGATCTTTTGGCAAGGTTGGCGCCTATGATTGGCGCGCTCCCAGCGCATGAACCGTTCACTTCCCCGACTCCTTGCGCAGGTAGGCGATGATGTCGGCGCGGTCCTCGGCGGTGGCGACGCGGAAGTTCATGCGCTGGCCGGGGATCAGGGCCTGCGGGTTGGTGAGCCAGGCGTCGAGCGTCTTCTCCTCCCACACCACGGTCGAGCCTTTGACCGCCGTCGAGTAGTTGAAGTTCGGCGCGCTGCCCGCCTTGCGGCCGTAGACGCCGCGATGCGCCGGGCCGACCCGGTTGGCATCGAGCGAGTGGCACCCGCCGCAACGCGATTCGTAGAGCTCCTGGCCGTGTGCGGCGTCGGCCGCGGCGGCGTGATCCGCCGCGGCCAACAGGAGCGCCATCGCCAGGAGCGAATGGCCGCGGTGCATGATCAGGCGCCGAAGCTCAGCGCCTTGGCCGGCAGCGGCTGCTGGAGCGCGCCGGTCAGCGCCGTCCAGTGCATGGTCTCGTCCTCGCCAAGTCGCGCCGAGATCTGCGCCAGCGTGCGGTCGTTGAACGACGGGATGACGCCGACATAGGCGTTGGCCGCGCCCTTCTCGAGCCTCTGCGCGAGCTTCAGTACGTCGGTCTGGGTCTTGAGCGCCGCGGCGTTCAGGGCTTTCGCCACCTCGGCGTCGCTCTTGGCCGCCACCGGCGTGCCGCCGAGCTTGCGGATCGTGGCGACAAGCGCATCGCGATGTTCCTTGTGATGCGACTGGAACAGGATGGCGACGTCGAGCACCGGCTTCTGCAAGAGCCCGCTCTGCGCGCCAAGCTGATAGGCGCTGATCGCCTCGTGCTCGAGCGCGAGCGCGACGTTCAGGATGCCGATGTCGCCGGCGGCGCCGGTTTGGGCCAGGGCGACCTTTTCCTCGCCGGCCAGCAGCGCGACCGCCGATGCCGACAACAGCGTGACGCCGGACGCGCGCAACAGGCCGCGACGGCGCAGATCGATCGAACGAGACATAAAATCCTCCGGGCGTTGGCTAGGAGCATGGCATGTCGCCTGCTCTGCCCAGCTTTACGTGCGGCGGCCTGCTGGCGGATGGCACACGAGGTCATCACGTGCAGGTGATGCGAATGCGAGGGTGCGAACGCGAAGCCGTGAGGCTGTCAGTCTCCTCCCGGCTTTGCTGGGGAGGTGTCGCCGTCTTACGGCGACGGAGGGGTCATGGCCTTCCAGACCGCGGGCGTCCCCCCCGCTCATCGTCATGGTCATGATTCTTGAGCGGGCGGGACGCCCGCGGTCCGCGTGAATCATGACCCCTCCGTCGCCGTATGACGGCGACACCTCCCCAAGCTCCGCTTGGGGAGGAGAATGAAAGCGCACTCGCTTTGACCCCGCGGGCAGCGGCCGATAAGCTCGTTGGCAAAGCAAGACATGACCGCAAACGCCCCGACTTTCGCCACGCTGCTGCTGCGGGTCTTCCTGCCGTTCGCGCTGGCCTACTTCCTGTCCTACATCTTCCGCGGCGTGAACGCGGTCATCTTCCCGTACCTCGAGCGCGACATCGGCATCACCGCGGGCGATCTCGGCCTCTTGACCTCGGCCTTCTTCCTGTTCTTCGCCGGCTGCCAGCCGGTGCTGGGCGTCATGCTCGATCGCTACGGGCCGCGCAAGGTGCAGGTCGTGCTGCTGGCGCTGGCGGCGCTGGGCTCGGCGCTGTTCGGCCTGAGCGTCTCGCTCGGCGAGCTGATCCTCGCGCGCGTGCTGATCGGGCTGGGCTTCGCCGGCGGGCTGATGGCCGCCATCAAGGCGATCACGTTGTGGTACCCGCCACATCGCTGGGGCCTGATCACCGGCTTCCACATGATGACCGGCGGGCTGGGCTCCATGGCGGCGACGCTGCCGGTTCAATGGTCGCTCTCGGTGATCACCTGGCAGGGCCTGTTCTTCTGGCTGGCGGGCTTATGCCTCGCCACGTCGGCGATCCTGCTGTTCGTCGTACCCGAGCGCGGCGCCACGCACGGCAGCGCAACCGACTCCGGGGCGACCTTGCGCGATCAGTTCCGTATCACCGGCACGGTGCTGACCAACGGGTTCTACTGGCGCATCCAGCCCCTGCTGGCGGTCCAGCAGCTCGCCTTCATCGGCTGCATCTCGTTGTGGATCGGTCCGTGGCTGCGCGACGTCGGCTGCATTACCGACGACGATTTGCGCGCCGACATCCAGCTCTACACCGCGGCCGCGACCACGATCGGGTTTGCCATGAGCGGCGTCATCGCCGGCGCCTTGCGCCGCGTCGGCATCAGCGGGTTCGGCTCGGCCGGCCTCACCAGCGTGCTGTTCGCCCTGGTGTGCGGCTGGCTCGCATTCCTGCCGTCGTTCGAGCCCGTGCTGGCCTGGCTGCTGTTCGGCTTCCTGGGCGCCTGCCCCATCCAGTACATGCCGCTGATGGTGGCGGCCTTCCCCACCCATTACGCCGGTCGGGTCACCACCTCGAGCAACCTGGTGGTCTTCACCGTGATCTTCGCCGGCCAATGGGCAATCGGCAGGATCGTCGACCTGTGGCCGCGCACGGCCACCGGCTACGCCGCCGACGGCTACACCTGGGCGTTCGGCGCCCTGTTCATTCTGCAGCTTGCTGGTCTTCTGTGGCTGGTTCTGTCGCGGGCACGTCCGATGGCGCGTCCGCAGCTCGCCGTGGCAGGTTGAGCGCCGACACCAGGTCACGCACCTCCTGGCGGGCCGCAACGTGACTCAGGGTCAGCGACGGGCCGCTGCCGCCGCGCTTGAGGTCGAGCAGGGTGAGCCCATTCAGGAACAGCTCCTTGTAGATCACGCGCTCGCTGAGGCCCGCGGCGACGCGAAAGCCGATGCGCTTGGCCAGCGCATCGAGCACCGTGCTCATGTCGCGCTTGTTGCGCGCGGCCAGCGACGACAGGCGATTGCGCATCACCACCCAGTCGACCGGCCGGCCGCCCTGCACGGCGCGCAGCTGGCGCTGCTTCCACACCGCCTCGGCATAGATCGACGGCCGCACGATCTTGAGCGTGTCGGGGTCGATGCGCGCCAGCAGGTCGAGATCGATGAAGCTGTCGTTCAGCGGCGTCAGCAGCGTGTCCGCCCAGGTATGCGCGAGCCGCGACAGGTAGGTATCGCTGCCCGGCGTGTCGATGATCGCAAAATCCACGCTGTCGATCACCGGCTCCAGGGCCGCCTCGAAGCGGCCGCGCTCGTCGGCCTGCGCTTCCGCGCGATCGGGCAGGGTCGAGATCGGTACTGCCGCGTGGATCGGCATCGGCAGCTCGACGCCCTTGCGCCGGGCGTAGGCGGCGCGGTTCTCGAGGTAGCGGCCGAACGTGCCCTGTCGCGCGTCGAGATCGAAGGTGGCGACGCGCGCGCCATCGTTCAGCAGGGCCACGGCAATGTGCAATGCCGTCGTCGACTTGCCCGATCCACCCTTCTCGTTGCCGATCACCAGCACGTGCGCGCGATCGGCGACCGGCGCCGACTGCGCCTGCGTGATGCTCGGGTTGGGCGCAGGCTGAAATTCCGTCATTGTCATGCGGGTCTGCGAATCCAGACAGCAGTATCGTGGAACACCGCCCCGCCGTTCGGCCAGCCGGGATCGGCCGAGGTCAGGGCGTTGATGCCGATCCCCGTCTCGAAGTTGCGATTGGGCCAGACGCCCTCGACGATCACCACGCCGCATTGCTGGCCCGCCTTCGGCCTGCAATGGACGATGGTCTTGCCGCGATCGTTGCCGATCTCGAGCCGGTCGCCCTCGACGAAGCCCAGCGCCTGGCAATCGTCGGGATTCATCATCACCGTCGGCCGCACCTCGCGCTTCTGGCTGCTCGGCGTCTCGGTGAAGGTCGAGTTGAGGAAGGTGCGCGCCGGCGCTGCGACCATGCGGAACGGCTTGTCGGGTGTCGGATTGTCGATCACGTCGAAATGGTCGGGCAGGACCGGCATCTCCCTGCCGCGCGGACCGTAGGCCGCCCAGTCCGGCTTGAAGCGGAACTTCTTGTCCGGCCACGGGAAGCCGTCGAGGAAGTGCGACGTCTCGAAGCCGAGATGGAAATCCTGCCCGCCCTTCTGCCAGTTGGTCTCGGCATCCCACATGCCCGACACGCGCAGCGTCTCGTCCATGATCTCCCAGACGCTCATGTCGAAACCGCGATGCCTGGCCCCCAGGCGCTTGGCGAGCTCGGAAATCACCCAGTGGTTCTCGCGGCACTCGCCGGGCGGCTCGATCACCGCCTTGGTCACCTGGAAGAAGGTGTGCCCGCTCGCCGTGTAGAAATCGTCGTGCTCGAGGAACATCGTCGCCGGCAGCACGATGTCGGCGAAGGATGCCGTCTCGGTCAGGAACTGCTCGTGCACGCAGGTGAACAGGTCCTCGCGCGCAAAGCCCTTGTGCACCAGCTCGAGCTCCGGGCAGACCATGGCCGGATTGGTGTTCTGGATCAGCATCGCCGTTACCGGCGACCCGTTCTTGAGGGCCTCGCGGTCGCCGGTCAGGATCGGCCCCAGGCGCGACTGGTCGAGATCGCGGATCGAGGGATCGACGGCATCCAGCCCCTCGATCAGGCTCCGCTTCAGGGGATACATGCCGGTATGGCCGTAAAGCGCGCCACCGCCCTTGTGCTGCCAGGCGCCGGTAACGGCCGCCAGGCTGGCGACGGCATGCATGTTGACCGCGCCGTTGCGGCTGCGGCTGAAGCCGTGATGGCAGCGGATGAAGGAGGCCTTGGTCCGCCCGTAGAGCCGCGCGAACGAGACGATCTGGTCGACCGAAAGCCCAGTGATTGCCGCGGCCCACTCCGGTGGGCGCTGCGCGACATGAGCGGCCAGCTCCTCCGGCGCATCCGTGTAGCGGCGCAGATAGTCCCAGTCGGCGAACCCTTCCTTGAACAGGACGTGCATCACCGCGACGGCCAGCGCGCCGTCGGTGCCCGGGCGTACCGCCAGATGGATGTCGGCCTGCTCGGCTGTACCAGTGCGGTAGGGATCGACCACCACTAGGGTCGCGCCGCGCTTCTTGGCGCGCATGGCGTGGGTCATGACGTTGACCTGGGTGTTGACCGGATTGCCGCCCCAGATCACGACCAGGTCGGAATGGTGGTCGACCTCGCGCACGTCGGCGCCGCGCTTGGCCCCCACCCCAGCGATCCAGCCGGTATCCGCCAGCGTCACGCAGATCGTCGAGAAGTAGCGCGAGTACTTCATGACGTGGCACAGCCGGTTGATGCCGTCGCGCTGCACCAGGCCCATCGTGCCGGCATAATAGTACGGCCAGACGGTCTCCGTGCCGTGCCGGCGCGCCTTGGCGATGAACTGCTCGGCCACGATGTCGAGCGCGTCCGTCCACGAGATCTCGGCGAACTGGCGCGAGCCCTTGGGGCCGACCCGGCGCAGCGGCTTCACCAGCCGGTCGGGATGATGGATGCGCTCGGCATAGCGCGCGACCTTCTCGCAGATGACGCCGGCCGTGTAGTCGTTGCGCATCGAGCCGCGCACCCGGCCGATGCGCCTGCTGTCGAGGCGTTCGACATCGAGCGCACAGGTGCTGGTGCAGTCGTGCGGACACACCGAGGGTACGATGGTTACGCCAGCCAGGTTGGCCTTGCCGCGCGCCGCCGGCGCGTAGGAATGGCCGCGCCCTGCGGGCGCGTGGGAATGGTCGTCGGGAGCCATGCCTCAGAGTACCCCCGCCCCACGCCGAGGGTCCAGACGAGCCGGCAGCGATCCGTCCACATGCCCTGGAGCGGAAGACGTTGATGTCGCATGGTCCGCCTCCGCGTTTGCGAAGGGGTCACCTGCCGATGAATGCCGGGGCCGAAGTGGGCCGCGGACCATTGGTCCGCGATGGTCCGCGGACGACGCGCAGTCGCGGCCTGACGTCGTTGCCGAGTGGATGTGACGTTTGCCGGCGACGGTCGGCTTACACTTCCTGCACATTGTCGGGCTGACGACCGCTCTCGCGCGCTTTCGCTCGATCTGCGAGCTCGTCGTACATGCGGGCGATAGCCAGCATCGAGGCTTCCGTATCGGCGCCCTCACTCTCGTGTGCCGTCAGCCGAGCGTCCTCCGCGCGTCTTCGCCAGTAGCCGGAGCTGAGGGGGTCGGTTGCCGTGCTTCGCCCCGCGGGGGCGTCCAGCTTGGGGTGGGGCCTGGACATGGACTAAACTCTGACCCTGAATGCGCCGATCATTTGCCGCAAAAAGAGGAGCCCGTGGCTCTGCGGGGATGCCAACCACGGGCTCCGCCGCCAGCGGTGACATGGGAATGTTTTCCGACTGGCCTCAGGGAAACCAACGAACCCCGCCTGGCCAGGTTCCCGTCCGTTTGCGGACCGTCGGCGGCACCAGGAAAAAGGCGACGACGCAGTCTTGTCAATTCACTCCGACTTTGGCGGCTTCGTTTCGCGCATTCCGCTCGAGCCGAGCGAGGGCCGCCTTTCCGGACAAGTGGCGCTTCCTTCTTGGCGGGTTGACCTGCCTCAAGGCGCGTCACGACGAGGACCGACATGGTTGGTTTCAGCCATCGGGCTTTAGTCGCCGAGGGACCCAAGTGCGGGGGGACCGGTTCTTGCGACGGCGGCACGTCTGCTCCTGTCGTGTCGCCCGATGGTCTCCACTCCTGGCGATTCGCCGGTTCTCGCGGCCCGGAAACGCGACCGGCTACTCCATGATCGCTGCGACTGGCAACATTTGGCAGGTCGCACATGCCGTTACTCGGCGACGTTGCTGTTCACACTGAAGTGCCAATGGGCGGGGTGTTCGCGGTGGCGCGGCAGGCTTTATCCCGACGACATCGATTGATCACGGTCCTTTTCTCCGCTCCGCACGTTGCCAATCTGGTACCGACAGCGCGGGGCCTTCCAGAGTGATCGTTCCGCGTCCCCGAAGGGCCGCCGTCTCATCCCCCGCGGTGGCCCTTCACTTTTTCCGGCGAGCCACAGTGCGGCCGCTGAGCAACGGCAGGCCGAGCCCAGCGAATTGGAACACGACAAGGAGCAGGAAGCGGGGTCAGCGGCCATTCTCGTGCTTCTGACCGGTGTAGCCGATTCACGACGCCTGGTTCTCATTTGCGCGGCGGGTTGCAGCGGCGCGCGGCGTGCTGTGGATCAGGGTGCAGGTCATGACCGACCCGCCCTTTCCACCTTCATCCCGTCCGACTGATTACAGCCGGACGGGATGTGCTCTAGAGTGCCGCCCGCATGATCCCGCACGGCGTCCCCTACGAAGAAGCAATGCGGCTGTTCCGCTGGCCGCGCCCCGAGCGTTTCAACATCGGTCGGGCCGTCTGCGAACGCCATCCGTCCGAGGCACTGGCGCTGATCGTCGAGAATGCCGACGGCAGCGTGCGCAACTGGACGTTCGGCCAGCTCCTGGCTGCCAGTTCGCGCCTCGCCAACGCCCTGAAAGCGAAGGGCATCGGCCGCGGCGACCGGGTGGGCGTCTTTCTCAGCCAGGGCGCCGAGCTCGCGATCTGCCATCTCGCCGGCTACCGCATGGGGGCGGTCGTCTTGCCGCTCTTCACCCTGTTCGGCGAGGAGGCTCTCGAATACCGACTGTCGAATGCCGACGCCTCGGCGCTGGTCACCGACGTGACGCAGCTGCCCAAGGTGCTGGCCGTGCGCGATCGCCTGCCGCGCCTCGAGACGCTGATCGTGATCGGCGCCGGCGCCGACGGAGCGGCCTTCTTCGACTGGGACCATCTGCTGGCCGCCGCCTCCGACAGTTTCGAGACGGTCGACACGCTGGCCGAGGATCCGGCGCTCTTGATTTACACGTCCGGGACGACCGGCCAGCCGAAGGGTGCGCTGCACGCCCATCGCATGATGCTGGGCTCGGTGCCGCCAGTCGAGCAGTGGCTGAGTCATTGGCCGCGCGGCAACGAGGTCATGTGGACGCCGGCCGAGTGGGCCTGGATCGCCGGACTGTACGACGCCCTGTTCCCGGCCTGGTTCTACGCCACGCCGGTCGTCGCCCACCGCTTCGCCAAGTTCGATCCCGAGCGCGCCTTCGCGCTCCTGGAGAAGCACAAGATCGGCGTCGGCTTCATTCCGCCGACGGCGCTCAAGATGATGCGCCAAGTGGCCAGGCCGCGCGAACGCTGGCGCTACGACCTGCGTGCCGTCAGCACCGGCGGCGAGGCCATGGGCGAGGAGCTGCTGGACTGGGGACGCGCCACCTTCGGCACGACGATATCGGAAGGCTACGGCCAGACCGAGATGAACCTGATGCTGCTCAATTCGCCCGACTGGTTCGAGGTGCGCCCCGGATCCTGCGGGCGCCCCTGCCCCGGCCGCAAGGTCGCTATCGTCGACGGCAAAGGCGCCGTTTTGCCGACCGGCGAGGAGGGCCAGATCGCGGGCTGGCGTCACGATCCGATCGTCATGCTGGAGTACTGGCGCAACCCCGAGGCGACAGCGGCCAAGTTTGCCGGCGACTGGCTGCTGACCGGCGATCTCGGCCGCATGGACGAGCAAGGCTACGTGTTCTTCAAGAGCCGCGACGACGACGTGATCACGTCGGGCGGCTACCGCATCGGCCCGGGCGAGATCGAGGAATGCCTGATGAGGCATCCCGCCGTCGCCATGGTGGGCGTCGTCGGCGTGCCCGACCCGGTACGAACCGAGATCGTCAAGGCCTTCGTCCAGCTCCGTCCCGAGATGGCCGCCACCGAGTCCCTGAAGGCCGACCTCGCCAGCTTCGTGAAGACGAGGCTCTCCGCCCACGAATACCCGCGCGAGATCGAGTTCGTGGCCGAGCTGCCGCTCACCACCACCGGCAAGATCATGCGCCGCGAGCTTCGCCGCATCGACGCCCAAAGGGCAGGACCGTCCCCGTGACCTGGCGCTCCACAGCCATCGCACGAACCCCGCTGTCCTCTAATTGATACTGCTCGCCTGCCGAGCCGATACCCAAAGCCGGACCAGTTCGGGCAGGCTGCCCATGCCGGTCTTGTCCATGATGTGCGCGCGATGAAACTCGACGGTGCGCGGACTCAATCCGAGCTTCGCGGCAATCTCCTTGTTCGAATTGCCGGCAATGAGTCCTTCGAATACCTCGGCCTCGCGCGGCGTCAGCCTCGCCAATTGCGCCCGTGCCGCTTCAGCCCGCGTCATCTCGTCTACAGCGTTCGATTGCACGCGATATGCCGCCTCGACGGCTGCCAGAATCCTATCCGGCTCGAAGGGCTTTTCCAGGAAGTCGACGGCTCCAGCCTTCATCGCCTCCACTGCCAGCGGTATGTCGCCATGGCCGGTGATCAACACGAGGGGCAGACTTGCCCCATGCGTCGCCCGCAAGTGGCGCAGCAAACCCAGTCCATCCAGACCCGGCATTTGCACGTCACTCAC
>NZ_JBFWZI010000208.1:0-11167 GCF_050185545.1 Reyranella sp.
TCACCGAGTCCGGCCGCACCATTGCGACCATGGTACGGCACGCCCTCGACCACGCCTTCCGCGAGATCGAGGTGACGCAAAAGGCCGAGGAAGAGTGGGTGAAACTGCTGCTGACCAGCGTCGGGCGAATGACCGGCGGCGCCGACTGCACACCGGGCTACTACAACAACGAGGGCCAGGACGCCGGCCTTGCCGCCCGGCTCGCCGTCGGCTACCCGGCCGGTGCGTCGGCCTACTTCAAGTACATCGACGAATGGCGCCGCTCCGGGCGCTTCGAGGGCCTCACCTTCCGCTGAAAGGCCTGCTTCGAGAGGTCATCGATGAGGAAGGACCGGTGTGGATCGACCCGATCAAGGGCCTCGACATCGAGCCGCAGCACGAGTCAGGTCGACATGCTCTGGTTGCCGAAACGGTCTTCCATCTGCTGCGACCATGACTTCAAGTCGCCGAACGGGAAGCCGGTGACCGTGGGACCTTCGAATCGGAACGTGCGGTTGCCGCCGCCGAACTGGGTGTGCAGACCTGCCGTGACCGGCACACCCCACGTCGTCGCAAGCCGCGCCACGAGCTGTGAGCCCCGGCCGCCGCCGACATCGCATCCCAGGAGCTGAACCGACCCGAACGGCAGCAGCACCTGCCGAATGCGCCGGATGGTTCCCTCGACCTGGGAGAAGTTCGACAGCGAGATCGCCGCGAGATGGGGCGCGCCATTGATCTCGCCGCCCGTCACGTTCTGCAGGCCGCGATTGCCGTGTCCGTGGAAACGCAGCAGCATGACGTTCTCGCGCCTCCCGCGGGCTACGATCTGGTTGGTGACGAACTCGATGCCGTTGGACATGCCGAACACGACGATCGGATCGCCGCCGGCAGCCCGGACATCCGCCGCCTCGAGGTTGACGAGCGACGGGTCGGTGCCATCAACGACGTCGATCGTCTGGAAGCCGCTCACGTCCATGTACTTGTTCCACGTGTTCTGACCGATGATGCCGTCGCGCCCCAGGTGATGAAACGACTGGAAGTTCTCGACCGCGCCCTTGGTGCGCGGCCCGAAATGCCCGTCGGACTTGATCAGGGATTGCGGCCGGTGCCGACGCAGCAGGATCTGCGATGTCGTAACGCTCGGCAGGACGTCACCATTCATCAGGAACGTGAAGGGCATTGCCATCTCCTCCCTGTGACAGTCGGCACGGCAATTGTCCGGCATCGCAACGGGCCGATCAAGCAACCCCGGATGACACGCGAGATATGCGCCGGCGGATCAGGCCGCTGTCTTGATTGCGCCAATATTCTGTGGGTGCCGGCGTCTTGGTCTTGCGGACCGCGGGCGTCTCGCCCGCTCACGTTCATGATCATGAGCGGGCGAGACGCCCGCGGTCCGCAAGACGAGGGCTCCGCGGTTCCTCGCGCCTCAACCGGCCATGGCAGGCCGCTGCCTGCGCCACGGCATGGCGGTTTCGTAGGCGTGGGCAGCGCGGAACAGCGTCGGCTCGGCGAACGGCTTGCCGGCGAGTTGCACGGCTACCGGCAGGCCACCCTCGCCGAACCCGGTGCAGACGCTGATCGCCGGAAAACCGGTGACGTTGAACGGCATGGTGAAAGACGGCTTCTCCATGTTGCCCCACTTCGGCACGTCCGCGATCCGCGGCGCCTCGCCCGCCTGCGAAGCGCTGACGAGAACGTCGAGATCCTCCATCGCCGCGGCCATCTCCAAGCATAGCATGCGGCGTCGGCGCATCGCCTGAACGATGTCGGGGCCACTCACCGTCGCCGCCAGGGCGACCCGGTCGCGGAACAGCTCGCCATAGTCGGTGAAGCGCTCGCGCAGCCACGGCGCATGCAGGGTGTAGGCCTCAGTGACCATCAGCAGGTAGCCGACGGCGTGGTAGTCGGCGGCGGGCGACAGGGTGATGTCGCGCACCTCGGCGCCTTCCTTGCGGAAGAAATCCAGGGCGGCATCGATACCGGCGCGAGTTGCATCGGAGGCGCGGTTGTCGATCTCGAAGAAGTGCCGGACGACGCCGATGCGCAGGCCCTTCATGCCCCTGCCGAGCTCGGCGGTGAAATTCGCCACTGGGCGGTCGACGCTGGCCGGGTCCTCGGGATCGTGGCCGGCCATGCCCTGCAGCAGGAGCGCACAGTCTTCGGCCGTCCACGCCATCGGCCCGGCAGTGTCGAGCGTGAAGGCGAGCGGCAGGACGCCGGCGCGACTCGACAACCCGTAGGTCGGCTTGATGCCGGCGATACCGCACAGCGCGGCCGGTCCGCGGATCGAGCCGCCGGTGTCGGAGCCGGTGCCGCCCAGGATCAGACCAGCGGCAATGGCGGCGCCCGTGCCGGACGACGATCCGGCGGTGAAATGCTCGCGGTTCCACGGGTTGCGCGCCGGCGGCCAGGGCAGGTCGAACGACGGACCGCCGAAGGCGAACTCGTGCGTGGCGAGCTTGCCCAGCATGACCGTGCCGGCGTCGGCCCAATTCTTCACGGTGTGGGCGTCGTGCGTCGGCACGTTGTGCTCGAGCAGCTTCGAGTGCGCCGTCGTGCGGATGCCGGCCGTGTTGTAAATGTCCTTGTGGGCAATCGGGATGCCGTCGAGCTTGCCGCGCAACGTGCCTGCCATCTGCCGCGCCTCCGCTGCCCTGGCATCGGCGAGTGCGCGTTCCTCGGTCACGAGCAGGAACGAGTCGAGCTGGGGATCGAGGCGTCGGATGCGTTCGAGCTGCGACTTCGCGAGCTCCACGGGCGAGAGCTTCCTGGCCGCGATCTGAGTCGCCGCCTCGGCGATGGTGAGGAAGTTCATCGGCCCTGCCCGACGTCGAAGGTGAGCGCGGGTTCCGCCTCGCGCGGCAATGGCGCGTTCACGCGCTCGATCATCCGGCGGAAGATCGCCGCGCCCGGCATTATGGCCTCGATCTGCGCAGGCGAGAGGTCGTGCCCGTTTCTTTTCAGGATGCGTTGCAGCTCGTCCTTGTCGATTTCCGGTGTACTCATGGTGCGCTGCTCTCGATGGACTGTGGCCGCCAGACAATAGCGGCGGCCGGGCGCGTACGCTAATCATCGGCATGACCGCCGCCAACCGCTTTGCCGCTCACGCCCTCGACACGCGCTTCGCCGACCTGCCCGGCGCTGCCGTGGACGCCGTCAAGGTCTATGTGCTCGACAGTCTCGGCGTCGGAATCGCCGGCTCGTCGGTCGAGGGCGCCGCCGGACTGTCGCGCATCGCTGCGGGCTGGGGCGCCGGCGACACCCCCGTCTGGGGCCGCACGGCCAGACTGTCGGCGGCGGCAGCGACCTTCGTCAACGCCTGGCAGATGCACAACCAGGAATACGATTGCCTGCACGAGGGCGCCGTTGTGCACGCCATGGCGTCCGTCCTGCCAGCGGCCCTGGCCGCCGCCGAGCGGCGCGGCGGCGTCGCCGGCCGCGAGTTGATGGCCGCGGTCGCGGTCGGCGTCGATGTCGCGGCCGGGCTGGGGCTCGCATCGCGCGCCGGCTTCCGCTTCTTCCGTCCTGCCACGGCCGGCGGCTTCGGCGCCGTCGCCGCGGCCGGCCGCGTGCTCGGCCTCGCGCCCGAGGCCCTGCAGGCAGCCTTTGCCTGGCAGCTGGCGCAGGCCAGCGGCACCATGCAGGCCCACAGCGAAGGCAGCCCGATCCTGCCGGCGCAGGTCGGCTTCAACGCCCGCGCCGCCCTGCACTCCTGCGAGTTTGCGACCCTGGGCTTTGCGCCGGCGCGCGCCGTGTTCGAAGGCCCGTACGGCTATCTTGCGCTGTTCGAGGGCAGCTTCGAGCTCGAGCCGGTGCTCTCGAGCCTCGGCCGCGACTGGAGCATCGCCCAGTTCAGCCACAAGCCCTTCCCCGCCGGACGCGCCACCCACGGCGGTATCGAAGGGGTGGCAGCCCTGCAGGCGGCTCATCGCTTCACCGCCGACGACGTCGACCGCATCGAGATCCGCGTGCCGCCGCTCACCGCACGCCTCGTCAGCCGCCCTCTGCTGCGCGGCAGCGGCGCAAGCTATTGCCGCCTATGCATGGCCTACGCCGTTGCCAAGGTGCTCCAGAGCGGCAGGCTAGACCTTTCTGATTTCCGCGGCGAGGCGCTCGCCGATCCGGCGACGCACGCGCTGGCGGCCCGCGTGCAAACGCTGAGTGACGGCAACCCCGATCCCAATGCCCTCGCCCCGCAAAGCCTTTCCGTGCACCTGAAGGACGGCCGCAGCCTTGCATGGCGATGCGAGACCATGCTCGCCAACCCGGCGCGTCCCCTTACCCACGAGCAGCACCTCGCCAAGTTCACGCGCTGCCTAGACTTCGCCGCCGAGCCCCTTGCTCCCGACGCCGGCTCACGCCTGATCGAGTCGGTCGATCACCTCGAAAAGCTCGAGGACGTCCGGCTGCTGGCGAGTCTGGCGGCTGCACGAGCTTCGTGATCGGCGAGGCATTTTCCGATCCGGCTTCGCGGCTACGGGGCGGACCTCCATTCCTCTACCGTAATCGGGGGAGGTGGCCCGGAGGGCCGAAGGGGGAAAGCCCCACGCGAAGTATTTGAAGGTCCGACGTCGGAATCTGAAGCATCTTTACTGCGGCCCTCCCCCTGCGCCCCGTTAACGGGACACCTCCCCGATGACGGGGAGGAAATGAAAGACGTGTCCTCGCCGCGGAGCAAAGCAAGACTCGCGTCATCCCCGCGCCTGCGTGCTAGGCTCGCGCCAACAACGTCAAGTCGGAGGAAACAATGCACATCACAAGGGCCGCAGTGGCGGTGTTGGTCGCGTGCGGCCTTTTCGGCGGGACGGCACTGGCGCAGAACCAGGCCGTCAAGATCGGCGTGCTCGACGACATGTCGGGACCCTATGCCGAGAACACCGGGCCAGGCGATGTCGCCGCTGCCAAGTTCGCCATCGCCGATTTCGGTGGCTCCGTGCTTGGCAAGCCGATCGAACTGGTGAGCGCCGACTTCCAGAGCAAGGTCGACGTCGGCGTCGGTATCGCCAAGCGCTGGTACGACGACGAGAACGTCGACCTGATCATCGGAATCCCGAATTCGGCGATAGCGCTTGCCCTGGTCAAGGTCGCCGCGGAGAAGAACCGCATCGTCATGCCGACCGCGGCGGCGACCTCGGAGCTGACCGGCAAGGCGTGCACTGGGCACAGCATCCACTGGATTTACGATACCTATGGCCAGAGCAAGACCATCGTCACCGCGCTCAGCAAGCAGGGCGGCGACAGCTGGTACTTCATCACCGTCGATTACGCCTTCGGGCTGGCGGTCGAATCGGACGCCACCAGCTTCATCAAGGCGGCCGGCGGCAAGGTGCTGGGCTCGGCGCGCCATCCGCTGAACACCCAGGATTTCTCCTCCTACGTCCTGCAGGCGCAGTCGTCGAAGGCCAAGGGTCTGATGTTTGCCAATGGCGGCAACGACATCATCAACGGCGTCAAGCAGGCGGCGGAGTTCGGCCTGGTCAAGCAGGGCATGCGCATCAGCGCCCCGTTGATGCAATTCCCCGATGTCCATGGCGTCGGCCTCAAGATCGCCCAGGGCCTCCTGATGGCGAGCCCGTTCTACTGGGACATGAATCCGGACGCACGCGCCTTCTCCGACCGCTTCACCAAGCAGATGGGCCGGCCGCCGAGCTTCATCCAGGCCGGCACCTACGGCGCAGTGCTGCACTATCTGAAGGCCGTGCAGGCCGCCGGCACCGACGAGGCCAAGGCGGTGATGGCGCAGATGAAGAAGCTGCCGATCAACGACTTCATGACCAAGGACGGCAAGGTGCGCGAGGACGGTCGCGTCATCCGCGACATGTATCTGATGCAGGTCAAGACGCCCGAGGAGTCAAAGGGCCCCTGGGACTTGGCCAAGATCATCGCCACGGTGCCGGGTGAAGAGGCGTTCCGGCCGCTCAGCGACGGTGCCTGCCCTCTGGTCAAGAAGTAGCATCGTCGTTCTCAACCGGACTGCGGGCGTCCCGCCCGCAGTCCGATCGACGATGAGAGCTTGGCGGACGGTCAGCTGAAGCGCCAACCTTTGGTCCGGTGCGAGATCGCGATCATGCGGCTGAGAAAAGCCCCGGCGACCGTGACCGCGACGCCGAACGCAATCTCCTGCGCCTGCAGCCGATCGCCTTCCCAGTCGAGGAAGAGCGCGAATGCCAGACCCCAGACGAAGGCTATCTCGGCGTAGAGCTCACCGCGCAGGTTGGCCACCACGCGATCGTGGCGGAACAGGTCGCGCATCAGGCCGCCGAACGCGCTGGTGAGTACCGCGGCGATCGGGCCCCACAGCCACAGCGGCTGGACTCCGGCATCGAGCACCACGACCACGCCGGTGACGGTGAAGGCGGCGAGCCCGACCGCATCCGTCACCTCGATCGACCGGCTCGCCAGCGCCGCCGGCAGGACCAGATGGCGGGCCGATGGCCCGGCCTGCAGGAGCGCCGCGCCCCTGATGATCAGCATGCCAGCCAGCACGGTGCCGAACACGATCAGCAGGGTGTCGGGATGCCGCACGATGCCGATCGGCTCGCGCTGCAGCAGGAGGTCGCGCACGATGCCGCCGCCGACCGCCGGAAGGACGGCGAGAAGCATAGCCGCGAATACCGTGTACCTGCCCTCGTGCGCCAGCAGCACGCCGGAAAGGGCAAACGCCACGGTCCCCAGGAACACCAGCAAGCGGAACCAGCCGGTATCGATCGTCTGGTTGGTCAGCACCGGCATCACATAGACGCGCGCGATGCGATGAAACTCGCCGCTCCCCTTCAACTGGTCGATCGCGGCGTCGATGCGGCCGACCCGCTCGGGCGTCTGGCTGGCACGGCTCAGCATGAAATGGATATCGGTCGACACGCGCAGCGGATGTTCCTCGATCAGCGAAGCCTCGTTGCGGCGCCACGCCGTGGTGGCGGCGGAAACACGATCGGCCAGGAAGCCGTCGATCACGCCGCCCAGCAAGTTCTGGAGATTCCGGGAATCGGTCTCAACCGCAACGATGCGATCCTTGTTGGCAGGGTCGGCAATGAAGGTGTTGATGCGCTTGTCGGCGTAGACGTAGCCCCCGATCACGCCGAGCCGAAACTTCTGCTTGGCAAACGCCTCGAGCATCTCGTCGACAGTCGCGACGGGAAGTCGCGCACTTGCGCCGCGCCGCACGATCAGGACGTTCGTTTCGGTTCGATAGGGCTTGGAGAAGTAGGCATAGCGCTCGCGCTCCTCCGACTTCGTCGCTCCGGCCGCGATGTCGGCCGTGCCGGCAGCAATCGCCGCAAGGTAAGGCTCCCACTCGCGCAACGGCAGGTCGATCTCGAGGCCCATGATGCGGGCGATCGCGCGCTCGATCTCGATGTCGAAGCCGGTGAGAAGCGCAACCCCGCGCCTAAAGTCCTGATATTGATAGGGATCCCAGGGATACCAGCCGCCGCGCAGGGTATCGGCGACGGCGGCGCCCGACGGCCGCGCCACCGGGACGACGGTCTGGGCGGCCACGCCGGGGGCGAGCAGGAGCATGGAGCAGAGGGCCACGAGCCACAGGCGAAGGGGCAGTCGGGCCGCGCGGCTCGGATTGTGTGAGCCTACCCCCGAGGTCATCTTCTTCCGGGCCGCGAGCGCCTCGCTCGCTCATGTGCATGAGCGAGCGAGACGCTCGCGGCCCGGAATAGCATGAACGGCAATCTCACGGACCGATCTCACAAACCGTCAGCGCAGCTTGAACACGAGCTTGCCCTTCAGGTGCCGCGCCTCGCTGATCTTCAGCGCCGCGGCCGCATCGGACAGGCTGTACTGCGTGATCGGCGGCAGGCGGACGGCGCCGATGCGATGGAGCTCGGCGATGCGCTCGAGCGGCGCCCGCGCTCGACTGACTGCAGGCCGCAGCGCAACGACGTCGCTGCGCTCGGGCTTGGGCGCCTGGGCGCCCGAGGCGATGAAGGCGGCGCGTCCGCCCGGCTTGAGAACGGCGAACGACCGCGTCGCCACGTCGCCGCCCACCGTCTCGAACACCGCATCGCACCCTTGCACGACCTTGGTGAAGTCAGTGGCGTTGTAGTCGATCACCTGGTCGGCGCCGAGGCCGCGCAGGTAGTCGAGATTGGCGGCGCTGCCTGTGGTGACGACGCGGGCACCGAGGTGCTTGGCGAGCTGGATGGCGAAGCCCGCAACTCCGCCGGCGCCGCCCTGGATCAGGATCGTCTCGCCGGCCTTGAGCTTCAGCGTATCCTCGACCGAGCGGATGGCGGTGAGACCGATCAGGGCGATCGCCGCGGCCTCGACGTGCGACAGGCTCGCAGGCTTCCTGGCGACGATGGCCGCGCCAATGGCGATCTTCTCGCAGTAGGTGCCGTCGCGTCCCGCCTCGAGGACGCCGAATACCTCGTCGCCGATCGCGAGATCGCCGACGCCCGCGCCGACCGCACTTACCACGCCGGAGAAGTCGCGCCCGAGGATGATCGGGAACGTGGGCGAGCCGGGATACTCGCCGGCGCGCACCTTCCAGTCGGCGCCGTTGACGCTCGCGGCGTGCGTGTCGACGACGATCTGGCCGGCACTCGGTGTCGGATCGGGCAGATCGCCGTAGTTCAGCGCGTCGAGCCCGCCGAATTGCTTGATATAGACAGCCTTCATTATGTGCCGACCTTTGTGATTGTGGTGTGTGGGAAGTTTGTCGACAGCCGCCGGTCACGGCCGCCAGGGCTCGGTGTAGTTTTCGGCGCCGATCTTGCGCACGTCGGTCAGCCAGTCGCCTTCGTACGGCCAGGCATCAGGCGCCTTGGGATCCGGCCCTTGCCAGAAGCGGGCGAGCGCGTCGTTGCCGACTTTCTCGAGCGACCATGCCTGGCGGCGGAAGGTCCAGCTGTCCGGCACCAGGCGATGGGCTTCGCGGAAGTGCCGCACCGCCGCCTCGCGATGGCCGTCCATCTCGAGCTGCGAGGCGAGCTGAAAGTGGGCGTGACCGCGCGCCTTGTCCGCATCACGCGGGCGGGACCGCTCGATCACCTGGTCGGGCGACAGCGCGAACCGGCTCTCCGCGCCGTGCGCCACCCAGTCGCGCAGTGCGGCATGATAGGCCTCGGTGTCGCGCCGGATCTTCGCCGCTTCGGCCATGATCTCGACGAAGCGCTGGGGTGCATCGGGAGGCAATGTCAGCCGCGGTCCGCTGGCCGGCTGCGGCGGCGCCGGCGCCGCCTCGGCCGGCCGCACGATCATGCCGTTCTCGTCGATCCATATGCTGCTCGGGATGTTGATCACGCCGAGCAGCTCGGCCAGCACGTGATGCCGGTCGATCAGGGAAGGATGCGTCGGCCGGGCCGCCTCGATGAAAGCGCGGCAGCCGGCGTCGCCCAATGTGTCGAGCCCGACCGTGACCAGCTCGAAGCCATTGGAATGCAGTTCGTCGCGCAGGGACCGCCACACGGGCAAGTCTCGCGAACAACCTCAATACGGCGCCCATGCGTACACCAAGACCTTCTGGCCACGCAGGCTCGACAGCTGGAACACGTTTCCGTCGAGGTCGGGCAGCTTCAGGTCAGGCGCCTCGGCCGTCACCAGCGCCCGCGAGCCGATGGCGGCCGGCCCAAGCGCCCACAGCCCATGCTCCGCGGCATCGACCAGCGGCATGCCCATGTCGCGGGCGGTCCGCGCAACGTCGATCGTGTCACCGGGTGGGCGCGACAGCGGGATGCACACGTGGCCCCGGCAGGCGCCTTCCGGCTTCAACGTCCAGCCGGTGCCCGCCTCGAACTCGCTTCTTGGAATGTTGAGCGAACGCAGCAACATCGGTCGCGCCTCCCCTGTTCCATGAACCGTCGAGCCTAGCGCGCCACGCCGCGTCTCGTACAGATCATTGCCCGTTCAATGCGCTCCCCGTACCATCGGACTTGCAGACACGATGATTGCCCCCGGCGTCCAAGGCGAGCCCGTTCGCCCGAATGTCGAAGCGGAATGCTAGGCCGCCTCCTCCTTCTGCTGGGCTCCCTGTTGTTCGGCCTGATCGTTCTCGAGCTGGGCGCCCGCCTGCTGCGCGGACCGGAGTGGCTCTCGCAGTGGCCCAACCTGGTGCCCCTCAATCGTGCCGAAAGCGCCACCGATGTCGCCCGCTATGCGGTGTACGATGAGGGGCTCGGCTTCGCTCCGCTCCCCGAGGCGCGGCTGCTCAACATGGCGCGCGAAAGCGACGGAACCATAAGACGGACCAACGCCAGTCACGATGCGCAGGGACTGCGCCTGGCGCCGGCGGGCGCGCCGCTCTCCTTGCCTGGCCCGCCGATCCTTGCCGCCGGCGATTCCTTCACCTACGGGGCCGAGGTGGACGACGCCGACACCTGGCCCGTCGCCCTGCAATCCCTTCTCGGGCAGACGGTCGTCAATGCCGGGGCAAACGGCTATGGCATCGACCAGATCGTGCTCAGGGTCGAGAGGATCGCGCGCACCGTCCACCCGGGCGTGATCGTCGTTGCCCTGATTCACGACGACCTGCGTCGCGCCGAGATGAGTCGCGTTTGGGGAGCCGACAAGCCTTACTTCGATGTGGCGGGCAATACCC
The DNA here is from genome assembly GCF_050185545.1 of Reyranella sp. Taxonomy (GTDB): domain Bacteria; phylum Pseudomonadota; class Alphaproteobacteria; order Reyranellales; family Reyranellaceae; genus Reyranella. Next base: position 10,532 of record NZ_JBFWZI010000208.1, read on the forward strand.
TCGCGCTGCGCAACGTACCGGTTCCGCCGCCGGCCGCACAGCATGCAACCCTGACGCTGTGGCAGCGCTTGTTGGGCCGGTCGGTGCTGGTGCAGATGACGATGCAGGCGCTCGGCCTGATGGACGCGTGGAGCCACGACGATCTGCGCGTCCATCCTGCGGGCGAGGGCGATCGCATCGCCTGTCTGCTCATGAAGCGCCTCGCCGCGTACGGTCGCAAGATCGAGGCCAGAACAATGGTCGTGGGCCTCTACGACGCGGATGCCTGGCGCTGGCGCTGGCTCGGCGCGCTCGCCCGGCAACATCGGGCACTTGATGCGACATTGTCGTGCGCGGCCAAGGCCGGGATCGAGACGATCGACACCTACGATGATTTCGACCGTGCCATCTCGGCAGAGGGAGTCGACGCCCTGTACCATCGCTGGCATCCCAATGCCGCCGGCAACCGGCTCATCGCCGACCTGATTGCCGCGCGCTTGCGGTGAGACTCCCCTCCTCACCAGCTTCGCTGGGGAGGACTTCCTACCCGTGGTCAAGTGAACATTGCCTCGTTTTGGGGGACGATGTGAAGGTGAGTGAGGGTGCATTGTCGCCCGTCGCGCGGAAGTGTGCCGGCGTGCTCGCGACCGTCAAGGA
>NZ_JBFWZI010000209.1:0-10990 GCF_050185545.1 Reyranella sp.
AGCCGAACTGGGCGAACAGCGTGTCGGTCGCCTTGTCGAAGGCGACGACGTAGAAGCCGACGTTCATGTGGCCGTTCCAGTCGATCCACTCGGGCAGGACGGTGGCGCGGTGAATGTCGAGCGGCGCGCCGAGTTCGAGGTCGGGCATGGGATAGGGTGGCACTTTCATGCGGCGGACCGTAGCCAAGCGGCGACGAATCGCAAGGGGAGGAGTCGTGGCTGGGTCGGCGCCCCTTTGGCGGAGTTTACTCCGCCAAAGGGGCGCTCATGCTCATGGCCGGGAGCGCGCCACCCTGTGGCGCTCATGGAGATAGAAGACACGCCGACTGCGGATCGGAAGAAGAGCATGAGCGCCACAGGGTGGCGCGCTCCCAGCGATGAGCGTCATAAGCGGGCAAGACGCCCGCGGTTCGACGAGAGGCGCGTCCTTTCATACCACCGTGACATCAGCTCGATCGCCAGCCAGCTCAGGATCGCGCAGACGAGCAGTGCATTGAAGGCGTTCTGCCAGCCGATCTGATCGACGATCAGAGCGAACACGGTCGGCGAGAAGGCGTTGACCAGCAGGATCGGCGTGGCGATCAGTCCGAGCACCGCGCCGTAGCCCTTGGTGCCGAACAAGGCGAGAGGGACAGCGCCGCGCACGATCGTGATCACGCCCTGCGAAGCACCCAGCAGCACGGTGAAGGCGACAAGCAGCATCAGCTCGCCGTGGGCCAGCATCAGCAGCACCAGCGCAGCCGGGAGGACGCCGATCGCGATGCGCGCCACGGTCATCGCCTTGAGGTTCTTGGCGAAGAAGATCTCGACCAGGCGGCCGGCAAACTGGCCATGCCCCTTCAGCGAGGCGACCCACACCGCGATGGCGCCTGCCAATCCGGCCGCCTCGAGCAAGGGCACCAGCTGCAGGGAAACGACGCCGAACACGAAGCCGTTGAGCGACATGATGAGCGCGAACAGGGCGATGCCGATCGTGCGCAGGCGCCCCTCGAGCGCCGGTGCGCTGTCCGGAGTGGTGGAGGCCTTGACGTCGGCGGGTGCCGCGACCGCCGGATCGCGCCATGTCAGGCCCAGCCAGTTGAGCGGCAGGCAGACGACGAGATTGATCGCTGCAAAAATCGCCAGCGTGCCGCGCCAGCCGTAGGCGTCGTTGAGGTAATGGCCGATCACCCAGAAAATGGTCGAGGCGTAGGCGCCGTAGAGGGTGAGGTAGGAAATGGCCGCGCGGCCGCGACTCGGCACTGCCTGCACGAGCGCGGCGAATGCGGCATCGTAGAGGCAGCAGCGCATGCCGACGCCGATCACCGCCCAGACGGCGATGTACGTCACGACGGCGTGCACCTGCGACAGGGCCAGAAGGCCCGCCGACACGATGATGGTTCCGATCGACATGACGACGCGCGCGCCCACCCGGTCGATCAGCCGTCCGACCCAGGTCGAGATCAGGCCCATGATCACCAGGGCGACGCTGAACCCGAGGAAGATCGTGCCGGTGCTCCATCCGGTGTCGGCGCCGATCGGCTTGGCGAGCACGCCCAGGCAGTAGTAGCTGGTGCCCCAGGCGGTGATCTGGGTCAGCCCCAGCGCATTGACCGAGATGACCAGCGGGTCGCTCCACCAGCGCCGGTGAGGCAGCTCACTATTCATTGGGCGATCGCATTCGGATCATCTTCTTCCGGACCGCGAGCATCTTGCTCCTCATGATGCATGAGCGAGCAAGATGCTCGTGGTCCGGAAGAAAGCAAGAGCTGACTCATCGCCGCCGCTCGGGAATTTCCGACAGGTCGTGGAAGATGCGCTTGCCGTGCCTGCGGCCGGTCGCGACCATGTCGTCGGCGCCGCTCGAGGGGCCGCCGACGCGCAGCACGGCGTCGCACTTGCCGATGAGCTCGCGCGCCACGGGATGGAAGATCTGGTCGAACACGGCGTCGCCGATCGCCCTCGAGCCGGCGCGCCTGAGCAGCGGCAGGGCGAACCATTCGCCGAGCACCGGCAGATGGCCGCGGCGGAACACCGCCAGCGCCATGTCCTCCATGGCGTCGACGTTGCGCTGGATCAGTACCGGGTCGTCGTTGGTGCCGGAGCGGTAGGGTCCGGCCACCAGGATCATGAGCTGCTCGCTCATCACGGGATCTCCAGCAACTCGCGGGCCACCAGCTCGGGCGCCGAGATGATGCAGTTGTGTCCGGCCGCGATCGGGCGATAGCGGATATGCGGCATCGCCTGCACCTTCTCGTGCATGCCGGCCGACACCGGATAGCGCGGGCTGGTGCAGGCGATATAGGTCATCGGCCGGCCATTGCCTGCTGGATTCATGAGCCGGATCGGTTTGGTGTAGCAGGCGACCGGATGGGGCGTGAGCTGGCGATGCGTCCACGCGGCCAGCTCGGGATCGTCGATGATCAGGCTGCCGGCCGGTGCGAACGGCAGCACCTCGGTGTCGTTAACCACCTTGACCAGCGTGCGTCGCTTGGCGGCGATCTCGGCCGGGATGCGGCCAAAGATCGATTGGCCATTCTGGGCGATGCCGCCATCGATGATAACGAGGTGGCCGATGCGCTCGGGAATCCGGTCGGTGACCAGCGAGGCGATCAGGCTGCCGAAGCTGTGGCCGACCAGCACGACGTCGCGCAGGTCCTCCTGCTCCAGGGTCTCGATCGTATCGGCTGCAAACACGTCGTTGTCGTGTGCAGGCGACAGCTCGGCCGCCCGCTCGCCGACGCCGCGAAAGGGCAGGGCGCGGGCGTCGTGGCCGGCGGCCCCGAGCCGCTGCAGCACGAATTGCCACGACCAGGCGCCCATCCAGGCGCCGGGAAGACAGATGTAGGTACGCATCGATGGTCGTCTTAGCACAAGGCAGGCTGCTCACGCTCTTCCGGACCGCGGGCGTCCTGCCCTGAGCTTGGCCGAAGGGTCTCGCTCGCTCATGAACCAGGATGATGCGCTCCACTCATAGGCGTTAAATTTGGGGGTCGTTCGCTGGGAGCGCGCCACTCCGATGGGCTCTTCTTGGTGATTACACATCCTATGAGCGCCACGGGAGTGGCGCGCTCCCAGCAAAGTGGCGACGTCGATGGGCAAAGTTAGCGCCTATGAGCGCGCCACTCCCGTGGCGCTCTTCTTGTCGATTACGCATCCCATGAGTGCCACGGGAGTCGCGCCCGCGGTCCGGAAGAGCATGACGTGCTATCGTACGGCCATTCAGGAGGATCCCATGGCCACCAATCGTCGCGTTCTGCTGAAGTCGCGTCCGCAGGGCGAACCGACGCCCGCGAATTTCGAGATCGCCGATGCGCCCGTGCCCGAGCCCAAGGAGGGCGAGTACCTGTCGCGCACGATCTGGCTGTCGCTCGATCCCTACATGCGTGGCCGCATGGCCGAGACCAAGGGCTACGCCGCCAACGTGACTCTCGGTGACCCGATGGTCGGCGGCACCGTCGGCCAGGTCGTCAAGTCGAAGCACCCGTCCTTCAAGGAGGGCGACTTCGTCGCCGAGTATTCGGGTTGGCAGAGCTACGCGGTGTCGAACGGCTCCGGCGTGATGAAGCTCGATCCCGGCGGCGCGCCCCTGTCCACGGCATTGTCCGTGCTCGGCATGCCGGGGATGACGGCATGGTGGGGCCTGATGCAGATCGGCAAGCCCAAGGCGGGCGAGACGGTGGTCGTTTCCGCGGCGTCGGGGGCGGTCGGCTCGGTGGTCGGCCAGCTCGCGAGGCTGCATGGCTGTCGCGCCGTCGGCATCGCCGGCGGCAAGGACAAGTGCGACTACGTCGTGCAGGAGCTGGGCTTCGACGCCTGCGTCGACTATCGCGCCGCCGGCGCCAACCTGTTCAAGGAAATTCGCGCCGCCGCGCCCAAGGGCATCGACATCTATTTCGAGAATGTCGGTGGCGCCGTGCAGGCCGCCGTCGTCCCGCAGCTCAACGACTTCGCGCGCGTGCCCCTGTGCGGGCTGATCGCGCACTACAACGAGATGCAGATGGGCGCCGGGCCGGACTGGCGCCTGCTGCTGATCAAGCGCGCCACCGTGACCGGCTTCATCGTGTCCGACCATTTCGGCCAGATGGAGGGCTTCTGGAAAGAGGTTCCCGCCGCAGTCAAGGCCGGCAGGATCAAGTATCGCGAGGACATCGTGCGGGGCATCGATAGCGCTCCCGAGGCGTTCATCGGCCTGCTGAAGGGCAAGAACTTCGGCAAGCTCCTGGTGCAGGTCTCGGAAGACCCGACGCGTCGGTAAGCGCATCGCGGGTTCATGTGCCGTCCTGCAGCGGCGAAGGGGCCATAGTCTTTGCTGGGAGCGCGCCACTCCGATGGCGCTCATCGGACGTGTGATCACCAAGAAGAGCGCCATCGGTGTGGCGCGCTCCCAGCCATGACCCCTCCGCCGACGATGACGGCGACACCTCCCCAGCTTCGCCGGGGAGCAAAATGATCGGCCTCAGGCGCGCTTCTTCAGCGCCAGGCCGATGGTCAGCCAGCCCGAGCCGATGAAGATCAGGTCGATGCCGAGGAAGATGCCGAGCGTGTAGACGCTCGAGACCGGCCACTTGGCGATGATGATCAGGCCGAGCAGCAGGGTGATGATGCCCGACACCACGACCCAGCCCCACGGCTTGCCGGCCTCGCGCATGTGCCAGGCCAGGAACATGCGGACGATGCCGCCGACCATGAGCGCCACGCCCAGGAACAGCGTGAGGATGGTCGCCGCCTCGAACGGGTTCAGGATGCAGATGACGCCGGCGCCGACATAGAGCAGGCCGAGCAATAACCAGAAAGCGAACCGACCCCACGACTTGACGTTGAAGGCGGCGATGATCTCGGCCGCGCCGCCCATGATCATCATGATGCCGATGATCAGCACGGCCGAGGCGGTGGCAGCCATGACACTGCCGAGCGCGATCACGCCGGCGATCATGAAGATGACGCCCAGCGCCACGATCCAACCCCACTTGGCACGCAGCGTGCCGATGCCCTGGCCCAGATTGTGCGGGGAGGGGCTGTTCGCCATCGTCATGTCGTTCTCCTTCTCTGCGGAACGGCCGGGCGAAGAATACACGCCGTCGATGGCGCTGTCGCGACGGCTGTGGGAAAGTGCGGCAATTCCAGAGCTGCAGGCAGAGATGACCGAATCGAAGAAGCAACCGCCGGTGCCCCGGCCCGCCACCACCGTGCTGCTGCTGCGGCCGTCGCGCCGCGGCGATGCCGCCTCGCCGCCCGAGGTCTTCATGGTGGTGCGCCATCAGCAGATCGACGCCTTCTCGGGCGCACTGGTGTTTCCCGGCGGCAAGCTCGAGGACGCCGATGGCGACGCGCGGCTGCGCGCGCGCTCGACCGGGGCGGCGACGCTCGGCGACGAGGAGCTGAAATTCCGCATCGCCGGCATTCGCGAGGCTTTCGAGGAGTGCGGCATCCTGCTCGCCCACAAGCGCGGCTCGAGTGCTCTTGTTACTGCCGCCGAGCTGGCGCCGATCGAGCAGCGCTGGCGCGACAGGCTGGCCAGGGACGAGGCCAGCATCGTCGATCTCGTCGAGGCCGAGGATCTCGAGCTGGCGACCGAGCTGATGACGCCATACGCGCACTGGATCACGCCGGTGTTCGCACCCAGGCGCTTCAACACCTGGTTCTTCGTCGCCGAGGCGCCGGCCGAGCAGGATGCCCTGCACGACGGCTCGGAATCGGTCGATTCGGTGTGGATCGCCGCTCAACAGGCCATCGACGAAGCCCAGGCAGGCCGGCGCACCCTGGTCCATGCCACGCTGAAGAACCTCGAGCTGCTGGCCGAGGCGGATACCGTTGCCCAGGCGATCGCACAGGCCAAGGCGCGCCGCATCGTCACCGTGCAGCCCTGGGTCGAGAGCCGCGACGGAAAGCGCTACATGCACCTGCCGCCGGACTCGGGCTATCGCAACGTGGTGCGGGAAATGCCGCCGCAGCCAGTTCCGCAGACCGGGCGGTAATTCCACGTTTTTGGCAGCTGTGCTCATTTGCGGCTCGCCCCGCCCGCCGGGGCGCGCTAAGAGCGGAGACATAAACGCTCGTTCATGAGCCGGCTGCTGCCGGACAGCCAGGAGGAAAGAGAAGAATGGTCGGAATCGTGGCCTATGGGGCCTATGTGCCGCGCCTGCGTCTCAACCGTCAGGCGGTGTACGACGCCAACAAGTGGTTCGCCGCCGGCCTGCGCGGCTTGGCCAAGGGCGAGCGGTCGATGGCCAACTGGGACGAGGATTCGATCACCATGGCGGTCGAGGCTTCGCGCGACTGCCTGACCAGCCACAAGGCCGAGGACGTGCGCAACCTCTACTTCGCCTCGACCACGCATCCCTTCAAGGATCGCCAGAACGCCGGCGTGGTCGGCACGGCGCTCTCGATCGAGCAGAACCTGCTGGCGTCAGACGTCGGCGGCTCGCAGAAGGCGGGCACGTCGGCGCTGATCGCCGGGCTCAACGCTTCGAAGGACGGCGCGCCCTCACTGGTCGCGGCCGCCGACAAGCGCATGGCCCGCGTCGCCTCGGCCAACGAGCTGAACTACGGCGATGGCGCCGCGGCCTTGCTCTGCGGCACCGAGAACGTGATCGCGAGGCTCGTGGGCCATCACTCGGTGTCGATGGATTTCGTCGACCATTTCCGCGGCGAAGAGAGCGATTTCGACTACGGCTGGGAAGAGCGCTGGATCCGCGACGAGGGCTACTCGAAGATCGTGCCGCCGGCGATCAAGGCTGCCTTTGCAACGTGCAAGCTGAAGGGCAGCGACATCACCCATTTCATCATGCCGAGCCCGATGCCGGCCGTGCCGCGGCAGATGGCCAAGATCTGCGGCATCGCCGACGGCTCGGTGCGCGACCTGCTGGGCGCCACGCTCGGCGACACCGGCGCGGCGCACGCGCTGGTCATGCTGGTCGATGCGCTGGAGACCGCCAAGGAAGGCGACAAGATCATGGTCGTCGCTTTCGGCCAGGGGGTCGACATCCTGGTGTTCGAGGTGACGGCGGAAAACGCCAGGCTGCCCAAGCGCAAGGGGCTGTCGGGCTGGATGGCGCGGCGCAAGGAAGAGAAGAACTACCTGAAGTTCCTCGCCTTCAACGAGATGCTGCCGATCGAGAAGGGCATGCGCGCCGAGTTCGACAAGAAGACCGCGCTGTCGGTCCTGTGGCGCAAGCGCGACATGATCTACGGCCTGGTCGGCGGCAAGTGCAAGGTGTGCGGCACGGTGCAGTTCCCGCGCACCCAGGTCTGCGTCAATCCCAACTGTCATGCCGTCGACAGCCAGGATCCTTATCCGATGGCCGGCCTCGAGGCGAATGTAATGTCGTTCACCGCCGACTCGCTCACCTACTCGCCGGATCCGCCGGCGTACTACGGCATGATCACGTTTCCCGAGGGCGGCCGCTTCATGGCCGACTTCACCGACAGCGACAAGGAACAGGTGAAGGTCGGCGCCAAAATGCGCATGACCTTCCGCATCCGCGACAACGACACCATGCGCGGCGGCTTCAAGCGTTATTTCTGGAAGGCGGCGCCGCTGTGATTCATCGCCGGGAGCGCGCCACTCCGTGGCGCATCATGAGCGCCACGGAGTGGCGCGCTCCCGGCAAAGAATGCGTTGAAGTGATAGTCTGAAACCCCCACCACCACACCAAGGAGACCTGCAATGGCTCGTGGTATCAAGGACAAGGTTGCCATTCTCGGCATGGGTTGCTCGAAGTTCGGCGAACGCTGGGACAGCGGCGCCGAGGAGCTGATGCTCGAGGCGTACAAGGAATGCATCGCCGACGCCGGCATCGATGCCAAGCAGCTCAACGCCGCGTGGTTCTCGACCGCGATCGACGAGGTCCATGTCGGCAAGTCGGGCATCCCGCTGTCGATGACGCTGCGCCTGCCCAACATCCCGGTGACGCACGTCGAGAACATGTGCGCCTCGGGCACCGAGGCGTTCCGCGGCGCCTGCTATGCGGTCGCCTCCGGCGCGGCCGACTTCGCGCTCGCGCTCGGCGTCGAGAAGCTGAAGGACACCGGCTACGGCGGCCTGCCGGGCGGCCGCGGCGGCCCGCTGCAGGCGCTGTGGCACGCCAATGGCACGGCGCCGGGCAACTTCGCCCAGCTCGCCACGGCCTATCAGACCGCGCACGGCGTCAGCGCCGACGACCTCAAGCGGGCGATCGGCCACGTGTCGTGGAAGAGCCATCAGAACGGCGCCAAGAACCCCAAGGCGCATCTGCAGAAGGCGGTCGAGATGGATACCATCCTGAACGCGCCGATGATCGCCTCGCCGCTCGGCCTGTTCGACTGCTGCGGCGTCTCGGACGGCGCGGCCGCCGCCATCGTCACCACGCCCGAGATCGCCAGGTCGCTGGGCAAGCACAACCTGGTCAGCGTCAAGGCGCTGCAGCTCTCGGTGTCGAACGGCTCGGAGTCGGGCCACAACTCGTGGGACGGCAGCTACTTCCACACCACCCGCATCGCCTCGAAGAAGGCCTACGAGGAGGCGGGCATCAAGGATCCGCGCGCCGAAGTCTCGATGTTCGAGGTGCACGACTGCTTCTCGGTCACCGAGCTGGTGACCATGGAGGACCTGCACATCTCGGAGACCGGCAAGGGCTGGAAGGACGTGCTCGACGGCTTCTACGACGCCGACGGCAAGATCCCGTGCCAGATCGACGGCGGACTGAAGTGCTTCGGCCATCCGATCGGCGCCTCGGGCCTGCGCATGCTGTACGAGATGTACCTGCAGTTCCAGGGCCGCGCCGGCGCCCGCCAGCTCAAGGATCCGCGTATCGGCATGACCCACAATCTCGGCGGCTCGCCGCGCGAGAACGTGTCCAGCATCGCCATCGTCGGCCGCTTCGAGTAGCCGACTCATCCTCTTCCGGACCGCGGGCGTCTCGCCCGCTCAAGCTCATGAGCGGGCAAGATGCCCGCGGTCCGGAAGAGTTCCCAGGCTCACGGCATTCGCGCCCTCTCCCTTGAATGGGCGAGGGCGTTCGTTTCAGGTTTCGAGGGAGAGGAAACGGGCAATGCAGCTCGACAAGAAGGTGATTGGCCACGAGTTCAAAGCGTTCAAGGCCACGGCGGAAGCCGGCAAGGTGAAGCTCTTCTGCAAGGCAATCGGCGAGGAAGATCCGATCTACGCCGACGAGGCCGCGGCCAAGGCTGCCGGCTACAAGAAGGTGCCGGTGCCGCCGACCTTCCTGCAGGCGCTGACCAATGACGATCCGGAGAAAGGCGGGCTGTTGCGCCTGCTCAACGTCGACATCGGCCTGATCCTGCACGGCGAGCAGCACTACGATTACTACGCGCCGGTCTATGTCGGCGACACCATCACCTGCCAGCAGAAGGTGACGGACATGTACGACAAGAAGGGCGGCGCGTTGTGGTTCGTGGTCTCGGAGACCACGATGAAAGACCAGGCCGACAAGCTCGTGGCCAAGGCCACCAGCATCACGGTCGTGCGCAATCCCGACGCGGCCAAGAAGTGACGGAGGAGACCATGGTTGCCGTTCCCAAGTTCGACCAGGTGAAGGTGGGCGATCAGATCAAGCCGATCGTGCTGCCGCCGATCACCCGTCATCAGCTCGCTCTCTATTGCGGCGGCTCGGGCGACCACAACCCGATCCATGTCGACATCGATTTCGCCAAGAAGTTCGGTTTCAAGGACGTGTTCGCGCACGGCATGCTGTCGATGGGCTTCCTGGGCCGGCTGGTCACCAGCTACGCGCCGCGCGATCGCATCCGCCGGCTCGGCACGCGCTTCACCTCGATTACCTGGGTGGGCGACGTGATCACGCTCTCCGGCAAGGTCACCGGCAAGCGCGAGGAGAACGGCGAGAAGCTGATCGACCTCGAGGTCAAGTGCACCAACCAGAACGGCCAGGACACGCTGCAGGGCCACGCCACGGTCGCGGCGGCGTAGCGTTTTCAAACGCCTCCCCCGTCACACGGGGGAGGTGCCCCGTCTTACGGGGCGGAGGGGGAAGGCCTCAGTCGAGATTTTCGTGGTTCCGGCGTCGGAATTCATGAAAACCATTCTGCGGCTTCCCCCTCCGGCCCTGCGGACCACCTCCCCCGGAAGACCGTAAGACGGAGGAGGAAGGTGAAAATCACGAAGGAGAAGACACAATGGGTCAGATGGACGGCAAGGTGGCGATCGTCACCGGCTCGGGGCGCGGCATCGGCCGCGAGATCGCGCTGCGCCTGGTGCGCGCCGGCGCCAGGGTGGTGATCAACGACATCGACGAGGCGCCGGCCAGGGAGACCATCGCCGAGATCGAGAAAATGGGCGGCAAGGCGGTGGCCTGCAACGGCGACGTCGCCAAGCCCGATTTCGGCGACCGCATCGTCAAGACGGCGGTCGACGCCTTCGGCGGCTGCCATGTCGTGGTCAACAACGCCGGCTATACTTGGGACAGCGTCATCCAGAAGATGACCGACGAGCAGTGGTACGCCATCCTCGACGTTCACCTGACCGCGCCGTTCCGCATTCTGCGCGCCTTCCAGCAGCACTTCCGCCAGGCCGTCGAGAAGGAGCGGTCGGAAGGCAAGCGCATCGTGCGCAAGGTCGTCAACATCTCCTCGACCTCGGGCGTCAACGGCAACGCCGGCCAGTCGAACTACTCGGCCGGCAAGGCCGGCATCATCGGCCTGACCAAGACCCTGGCCAAGGAGTTCGGCCGCTACGACGTGACGGTGAACGCCGTCGCCTTCGGCTACATCCAGACCCGCCTCACCAAGCCGCTCGCCCAGGGCGAGGACGGCGAGATCGAGGTGCAGGGCCGCAAGGTCAAGATCGGCGTGCAGGGCGGCCGCATCGCCGCCATGAACCAGATGATCCCGCTCGGCCGCGGCGGCCTGCCGGAAGAGGCGGCCGGCTCGGTCTACCTCTTCTGCAGCCCCGACAGCGATTACGTCAGCGGCCAGTGCCTGGTGGTGAACGGCGGGCTGTAAGCGACAGGCGACTTGCGATTGCAGCCGGAGAGGCGACCGACAGGTCGCCTCT
>NZ_JBFWZI010000210.1:0-10977 GCF_050185545.1 Reyranella sp.
GAGAAGAGAATCGATTGGCGCAAGGCAGCAATGCGTTCGCCGGTCCGGGACGTCTTTTCCCTGTCATTCGCGGTCGTTCTGCCGAATGATCGTCGCCGTGAGTTCGCGGCGATGGCCGCTCGACGACGACCGGGATGGCTGCCGAAACGACGAGTGTCAGCACGGAAAGTGCGGAGAAGGGCGGCCTTTTCACGATCAGCGGCCGGCAGTGGCTCATCCTGCTGATGGTCCAACTGGCCAACATGCTGTTCGGCATGACCATTACGCTCGCCAACCTGGTGCTGCCGCAGATGCGCGGCAACCTGTCTGCCACCCAGGAGGAGATCTCCTGGGTGATCACGCTGAACCTCGTCGCCACCGCCGTGGCCACGCCGATGACCGGCTGGCTGGCGAGCCGGCTGGGCTGGCGCAATCTTATGTTCTTCACGGTGCTGGGCTTCACCGTCACCTCGCTGCTGTGCGGCATCGCCGGCAGCCTCGAGACGCTGATCCTGGCGCGCGTCGCGCAGGGTGCGTTCGGCGCGCCGATCATGCCGCTCGGCCAGGCCATCCTGCTCGCGACCTTCCCCAAGCACCTGCAGCCCACGGCGCTGGTGATGTGGGGCATCGGCGCGGTGTTCGGCCCCGTGCTCGGGCCCATCCTGGGCAGCATGGCCACCGAAGCCTACGACTGGCGCGCCGCCTTCTTCATGATCGTGCCGCCGGGCGTGGCGGCGCTGGTGTGCATCTGGTTCGCCCTCAGTGGCCACACCACGCGAACCGTCGTGCGCTTCGACTGGATCGGCTTCATCGCGCTCTCCGTCGCCATGACGGCCGCCCAGCTGATCTTCGATCGCGGGCACAGGCTCGACTGGTTCGATTCGACCCAGATGATCCTGTTCGCCTTCGTCGGTGTCCTGGCGCTCTACATCTTCATTGTCCATTGCCTCACCGTGCCGGAGCCATTCCTCAATCCGCGCCTGCTGCTCGATCGCAACTTCTCGCTGGGCGTGCTGCTGGCGCTGGTGATGGGCATGCTGAACTTCATCAGCATCGTGCTGTTCCCGACCCTGCTGCACGACCTGCGCGGCTATCCCGACAATGCCATCGCCGCCCTGATCGCCGCCCGCGGCATCGGCAACTGGACGGCCTTCCTGGTGATCGCCCGGCTCACCCGCATCGCGCCGCGCTTCGCCATCGTGCTCGGCATGACCATCCAGGCCGCGGCCGGGTTCTGGATGGCCGAATGGGACATCAATCTCACCGAGCACGACGTGTTCTGGGGCAATTTCATGCTCGGGCTGGGGCAGTCGATCGCCTTCACGCCGATGACGGTGATGGCCTTCTCGACCCTGCCGGCGCGCCAGGTGACCGAGGGCTCGGCCATCTTCACCCTGATGCGCAATTTCGGCTCCAGCCTGTTCATCTCGATCTCGGTGCTGATCGTCAGCCGCTCGACCGCCGCCAACTACTCGCAGATGACCGAGTACATCACGCCCTACAACAAGTCGCTGGCGCTGCCCGGCCTGCCGCAGGCGTGGAGCCTGGAGAGCACCTCGAGCCTGCTCAGCCTGTCGAACGAGATCCTGCGCCAGGCCGCGATGATCGGCTACCTGAACGCCTTCCACCTGATGGCCTTCACCGCGCTGGCGGCGATCCCGCTCGCCGCCTTCATGAGCCGCGTGGCGCGCGAGTAGGGTGCTCAGGCGGCCGGAATGGCGAACACGGTGATCGCCATGATCAGGTAGGCGGCGATCAGCTGGACGCCGGTGAACCAGGTCGACTTGCCGTCGACAATCAGGATCGAGGCGACGAAGGTCGCCGTCAGGATCAGCAGCACCTCGACGCCGGAGAAGGCGAGGCTGAGCGGCGTCGGCGCCACGACCAGGCTCAGCAGCACCAGCAGTGGCGCCACCAGCAGCGCGATCTGGGTGCTGCTGCCGACGGCGATGCCGACCGCGAGCTCCATGCGGTTGCGCCTGGCGACGAGGACCGCCGTGCTGTGCTCGGCGGCGTTGCCGACCACGGCGACCACCACGACTCCCACGAACAGGTTGGTGAGGCCGAGCGCGTGGGCGGCGTGCTCGACCGTGCCGACCAGGATCTCGCTCATCCACACGATCAGCAGCGTCACCACCGCCATGACGCCAATCGCCAGCGCCAGCGACCACGGCGCGCCGTGCGCGTCCCCGTCAGCCGGCTGGCCGTCGCCGCGCACCAGATGGGCGTGCGTGCCAAGCGAGAACACCAGGCCCAGTAGATAGACCGCGAGCAGGATGACCGAGACAACGATGCTGAAGGCTACCGACTGGCTGGCGAGCGTGCCGCCCGCCGCCACGGCCAGGATCGACGGCACGACGATGGCGATGGTGGCGAGCGCCATCATGCCGACCTGGGTGCGCGCGCCGATGGTGGCGAAGCTCTGCACGGGATGCTTCAGCCCGCCGGCCAGGAAGGCGGCGCCCAGCACCAGCAGGAGGTTGCCGATGATCGACCCGGTGAGGGAAGCCTTGACGACGTCGAGCATGCCGGCGCGCAGCGCCACCAGGGCGATGATCAGCTCGGCGGCGTTGCCCAGGGTGGCGTTGAGAAAGCCGCCGACCCCTTCGCCGACGCGCGCCGCCAGCTTCTCGGTGGCGAGCCCCAGCAGGCCGGCCAGCGGCACGATGGCGATGCAGGCCAGCCCGAACACCAGCAACGGCGATTGCGGCCGTGCCTGATGCATCCACGCCGCGATCGGCACGGCGAAGAGCAGCCACGCAAGCGGCGTCTCGCGCAGGATGGTACGCACGGTGTTCATGGCCGCCCCTCCCTTTTCTTCGCTGGGAGCGCGCCACTCCGATGGTGCTCCTCTTGATGAATACGCATCCCATGAGCGCCATCGGAGTGGCGCGCTCCCAGCGTATGAGGCCTATCCTCCGATCCCATAGAACGCCGCGCAGGTGTCGCCCAGGATCAGGTCCTTCTCGCGGGCCGTCAGGAACGGGCAGTACTTGCGCACGTAGTCGAGCGATTGCCGGTAGGTGCAGAAGCGCTCGACGTTGGGCATGTCGGAGCCCCACATCAGCCGATCCGCGCCGAGCTGGTCGCGCAGGCTTTCGATCAGCGCCTGCGCCTCGGGGTAGGGGTAGTCCCACAGGCCGCCGTAGGTGATCGGGAACATCACCTCGAGCACCAGCCGATCGTGGCGATATACGGCTTCGAGCTCGGCGGGGAACTCGTAGCGGCCGTTCCTGGCGAAGAACGCGACCGGCGGGCTCATCGCCAGGTGAAGCCTGAGGTCCTTGTGCCGCTTCACGATGTTCTTCAGTGCCACGATGTGGCCCATGTAGCCCGCCAGGTCGTAGGTCGGTCCGGAACTCAGCTCGAGGCAGAGCACGATGCCGAGCCGCTCGAGCTTGTCCCAAAACGGCGCCATCGGGGCGGCGTCGAGCGGCCAGGGGAACCCGTGGCGGCTCATCGACTCGACGTTGAAGTAGAGGCCGCCGAGCTTCAGCCCGTGGAAGGCATGGTCGATCCTGGCGAGCTCGCGCTCGCTGCCCGCCATTGCCTCATCGACATGCATCAGCCCGGTCATGCGCCCGGGATACTGCTGCTGGGAGAAAGCGTTCATCTCCGTCATCGCGCCGTAGGAACCGCCGGCTTGCAGGATGCAATGATCGACACCGGCATACATCATCTGTGCCAGCATCAGCTCGGGCGGCGCCGTGATCTCCTGCATGCCGACCGGCATGTACTGGATGACATGATCCTCGCCTTCGTGCGTGAACTCGAGCTGGCCGAACCGGCCGACCCGGAAATCGACGTCGGCGAGCCCGCTCCACCCCGCATCGTCGGTGCGGTAGAGCGCTCGCGTGTCGGCCGGCGCCCCGTCGCGCGCACGGAAGGTCGAGGCCGCCGTCCGGGTGATCATGCGCTGCAGGTAGCGGTTGTGGATGTCGCGCGTCGGATGCCCGCAGGGGCCGATCCAGTGGGAGAAGACATGGGCGTGGCAGTCGATGATCATGCGCGCGCAGCTTAACGTGGGATGTCAGTCCTCCCAAGGAAACTTCACGCTTACGAAGAAGTAGGGCACCAGGAAGCAAGGCGCCCTCGGGCCGTTGCCGCGCGTGCAATCCCGTGTGTGCGACGAAATCGTTGTCGGCCAACCGCCATCCGTGCTGAATTCGCGCGCGAATGTCGTCCGATACAATAACGTCCGTCGCCGCCGGTGAATTGCGCAGGAATGCGCTCGGCGTCCCGCACATCGTGTTCTTCGTCATCGCCGCGGCGGCGCCCCTCACCGCGGTCGTCGGCGTCACCCCGGCGGCCTTCATGCTTGGCAACGGGCCGGGCGTGCCCGGCACTTTCCTGCTGGTCGGCGCGCTGTACCTGCTGTTCAGCGCCGGCTTCACCGCGATGAGCGGCTTCGTCGGCAATGCCGGCGGCTTCTATTCCTTCATCGTAGCCGGCCTCGGCCCGTCGCTCGGGGTGGCCGGCGTGCTGATCGCGCTCGCCACCTACACCGCCGTCGATGTCGCCGTGTACGGGCTGTTCGGCTTCTTCGTGAACGACATCGTGAGATGGGCGGGCGGGCCGGACGTCGCCTGGTGGGTCTATGCCGCCGGTCTCGGCATCGTCGTCTACTCGTGCGGCGTGCGCAGCATCGAGTTCAGCGGTCGGCTGCTCGGCTGCTGCATGATCGCCGAGATCACCATCCTGCTGCTGCTCGGTATCGCGATCCTGCTGACGGCTGATGCGGCGCGGCCGATCGCATTTGCGCCGTTCGGCATCCAGGCCATCGCCACGCCGGGGCTGGGTCTGGCGCTGGTGTTCGTCGTATCGGCGTTCATCGGCTTCGAGGCCACGGCGATCTTCGGCGAGGAGGCGCGCGAGCCCAAGCGCACCATCCCGCGCGCGACCTACATCGCCGTCACCGTGATCGCCACCTTCTATGCCTTCACGACCTGGACGATCTCGCTTTATTACGGCCCCGCCCATATCCACGACCAGGCCTCGACGCACACCGCCACGCTCTATCTCGATGCCGTCAAGGCGCTGCTGGGCCGGCCGGCCGGCGTGGTGATGGATCTGCTGCTGGTTGCCAGCATCTTCGCCTGCGCGCTGTCGTTCCATAACACGATCAACCGCTACCTGTTCGCGGTCGGCCGTGAGGGACTGATGTGGCGGCGCCTCTGCGAAACCCATCCGCATCACCAGTCGCCGCTGCTGGCCGGGGCGGTGCAGACGGCGAGCGCGCTCGGCCTGGTGGCGCTCTTTGCGCTGGCCGGCTCCGATCCCTATACCGTGGTGTTCGCCTGGGCCGGAACGTTCGGCGCGCTCGGTATCCTGATGCTGCAGATCATGGTGTCGCTCGCCGTTGTCGCCTTCTTCTGGCGCGACAGCCGCGGTGTCGGTCTGTGGCGGAGCCTGCTGGCGCCGGGGCTCGCGGCGCTGGGGCTGGCGGTCAGCCTCGTCCTCATGTCGTTGCATCTCGACCTGGTGAGCGGCTCGAGCTCGCGCTTCGTGCAGAGCTTTCCCGAGCTTCTGGTGCTGATCGGCTTGGGCGGGATCGGCCTCGCCCTCCGGATCAAGGCGCGCAAGCCCGAGGTCTATGCCGCACTCGGCCGCGTGCCGGGATAGGAGCAGCCGGCAGCCCGTTGGTTGCCAGCGTCGCGCCGCCGTAGCGTGGCTCCTAGAGCTTCAGCTCCGGCACGTTCATCCAGCGCTGCTCCTCGACGCTGCGATAGGCGAGATCGGCGAGCTGGACGGCCTTGGCGCCCTCGACCAGGTTGGGCAGGTAGGGCGCGTCCTCGGCGACATGGCGCAGGAACGCCTCCCAGCATTGCCGGAACGGATTGCGCAGCGGCCCTTCCGCGTCGGGCACCTCCTGCCAGAGGCTGTGATGGTCCATGCCGCCGGGATGGGAGGCGCCGAAGAACGCTTCCGGCGTGTCGGCGGCAGCCTGCGTGAAGCAGCGATGGCGGCCGGCGACGGCCGAGCCTTCGGTGCCGTCGATCTGCACCACCATCGTGTCGTCGCGGCGCAGCCGGGTCGCCCAGCTGTTGGTGATGACGCCGACCGCGCCGTGCTGGATCTGGAGCAGGGCGTGCGAGGTGTCCTCGGCGTCGACCGTGTAGCGCTGGCCCTGCTCGTCGAGGCGCTCGGGGATGGCGGTGGTCATCACCGCGCATACGCCGGTGACCGGTGCCACCAGGCGATCGATCATGTAGCGCCAGTGCGCCATCATATCGAGCGCCAGCCCGCCGCCCTGCGCCTTCTTGTAGTTCCAGCTCGGTCGCTGGCAGGCCTGCGTGGTGCCATCGAAGATCCACGAGCCTGCATCGATGCGCACCTGGAGCACGCGGCCGAAGAAACCGGCCTGGCGGATCGCCAGCAGCTTGGCGAAGCCCGGCAGGAACAGCTTGTCCTGGATGACGCCGTGCTTGAGGCCGGCGCGCTCGGCAAGGCGGGCGAGCTCCATGGCCTCGTCGACGGTCGGCGCCGTCGGCTTCTCGATGTGGATGTGCTTGCCGGCGGCGATCGCCTGGCGCACGCGGGCCGGCCGGTCGCCGGTGTGGGTGCAGTCCATGTAGATCTGGTCCGGCCCGGCCAGCGCCTCCTCGAGGCGGGTCGTGTAGCGGAGGTTGCCGTGCGAGGCGGCGAGCGTGGCCAGCCGCCCGGTGTTGCGGCCGACCAGCAGCAGGTCAGGGATCAGCCTGTCGCCGTTGGCCAGCGGCAGGCCGCCCTCGGCGGCGATGGCCAGCAGGTTGGCCATGTGCTGCGTGGTGCCCATGCGCCCGGTGGCGCCATTGATGATGACGCCCATCTTGATCTCGGCCATCTCGCCTCTGCCTTCTCCGTCGAGCCGGCATTGTGGCGACTAACGAGACCGCGCGGTAGTGATCGCGGGCCGCGGTCCCTTCTCCTCCTCCCCAGCTTTGCTGGGGAGGTGTCGCCGCTTACTGCGACAGAGGGGTCATCAGCCATGGGCCCCTTCGGCTCTCGTGACTGATGACCGCTCCGCCCCGTATGAGGGGGCACGTCCCCAGCGAAGACGCCGGGGAGGAAGAAATGGCCCGCCCCTCGCCGTGTTAGGGCTGACCGGAAATGTTCTCATGCCGGACCCTCGGAGTGGTCCTTGTGTGATAGTCTTCCGCCGTGCGGCGTTTGCACGTTCCTGCAAGCGCCGCTCGGTTTGCGGGGCGCCTGCCGGCGCTCGCGTCATCTGGGCACGACGAGCCCGCGGAGGAAAAGAATGAGCGTGCGTGCGGGGCGTGAATTCCTGGCCATCCCCGGGCCGACGACGGTGCCCGACGAGGTGCTGCGGGCGATGCATCGGCCGGCGGTCGACATCTACTCCGGCCCGCTGCTGGCGCTGACCGATGGCCTCCTGAAGGACATCGCCCGCGTGTTCAACACCAAGGGTCGCGCCTACATCTACATCTCCAACGGCCACGGCGCGTGGGAAGCCTCGCTCACCAACGTGCTGTCCAAGGGCGACAAGATCCTGGTGCTCGAGAGCGGCCGCTTCGCCATCGGCTGGGGCGAGAATGCCCGCCGCATGGGCGTCGAGGTCGAGATCCTGAAAGGCGACATGCGGCGCGCCGTGCGGCCGGCCGAGGTCGAGGCTCGCCTCAAGGCCGACAGTCGCAAGGCGAACGGTGGCAGCACCATCAAGGCGGTGCTGGTGGCGCAGATCGACACCGCGTCGGGCGTCGTCAACGACATCCCGGCGATCGCGCAGGCCATCCGCGCGGCCGGTCACGATGCCCTGCTGATGGTCGACGCGGTCGCGTCGCTGGGTTGCATGCCGTTCGACATGGATGCGTGGGGCGTCGACGTCGCGATGTCGGGCTCGCAGAAGGGTTTGATGGCGCCGCCGGGCCTGGGCTTCGTCGCCGCCAACGACCGCGCCCGCGAGGTCCACAAGACGGCCGGCCTGCGCACGCCGTACTGGGACTGGACCGACCGCGAGGGCGACCAGCACTACCAGAAGTACGCCGGCACGCCGCCCGAGCATCTGCTGTTCGGCCTGCGCCAGGCCATCGACATGCTGTTCGCCGAGGGCATGGACAACGTCTTCCGCCGCCACGCGCTCCTCGCCGAGGCGGTCCGCCGCGCCATTGGCGTGTGGGCGGAGGGCCAGGCCATCAGCTTCAACATCATCGAGCCCGGCGAACGCTGCGACACCGTCACTCCGGTGCTGGTCGGCGGTGGCCACGATCCGGAGGCGCTGCGCGCCTACTGCAACCAGAAGTGCGGCGTCATCCTCGGCCACGGCATCGGCGAGCTCTCGGGCAAGGCCTTCCGGGTCGCCCATATGGGCCATGTCAACGCGCCGATGATGCTCGGCACGCTGAGCGTGATCGAGGTCGCCCTCAACGCGCTCGGCATCCCGCACGGCAAGGGCGGAGCGCAGGCGGCGATCGACTGGCTCGGCGCCGAGGTCAAGGCGTAAAATTCTGCTCGATCGATTGGATCGGCAAACGCCGCGTGTTCAGCCAGCGTGCTTGGCGACCACGCGTGCCAAGGCGTCGGCGTGGGCGACGGGAGATCGCCATTTCCTCTTGGCCACGCGCTTCAGCGCCCCCGCCTCGAACGCGGCGATGACGGCATCGTGGACGTAGGAGGTGCGGCACACGGTCGGCGTGTTGGCCAGCTTCCCGGCGATCTCCACGACGGTGTCGCGGATCTGACGGCGGCGCTTGGCGGCGGTTTCGGCAGGCGAGGTGCTGGCCAGCACCCGAAGGGCGGCAGCTGACGCGATCAGCGTGCGGAAATCCTTCAGCGAGATGCGCCTGCCGGTCGTGTTGCGCAGGAAGGCGTTGACGTCGCTTGCCCGGACGGGCCGCACCACCCCATCTGCGCCAGCGACCTGGAACAGGCGCCGGCCGGGTAGCGTCAGCAGGCGCGTGACGGCAGCGTGAAGGCGCTTGCTGCTCACGTCCCGGCTGAACGGGTTGCCGCCTTTTGCCTTGAAGGTCAGCGTCACCTGCTTGCCGTCATCGCCCAAGCGCACATTCGACTTCAAGAGCGTGGTCGCGCCGCGTGTGCCGTGATCGCGCAGGTATTCCTCGCCGCCGGCGCGGATAGCCGTCAGGCTTACCAGCTCGATCACCGACGCCGCGGCGAAGCGCAGATCGACGACCTCCGACGCCAGGCATCGGCCAAGCGCGCGCCGGATGCCCGGCAATGCCGTTGCCAATCGGTTGAGCCGCCGCGCTTTCAAGGCTTCGCGCACCTCGGCCCATTTGGGGTGATAGCGATACTGCAGCCGGCCGGCGGCATCCTCGCCGACCGCCTGAAGATGGGCAGCCGGGTCGCTGGCATAGCGCACATTTACGTAGGCCGGCGGCACCGCGAGCGACCTGAGCCGCGCGATATCGGCGGTATCACGCAGGAACACGCCCGAGGATGTGACGAAGGCAAAGCCCTTGCCACAACGCCGGCGCCGCAGATCGAGCGCCTGCGGCGACACGATGACCAGCCCATTCTGCTTGGCGAGCCTCGCGATCAGGGCGCGTTGCGACATGGCGAGGAGGCAACGCCTTTGCCGGCCTGGCGTTCCCGAACGTCGCAAGCCGGTCTTTGATGGGACGGGTTGCCGCCAAAGAAAAAAGGTCCCTCGCGAAAGCGAGGGACCTTCCTTCTGTTCTCCAAGCCCGTCGATCGGCTACTGAATGATGATCTCCACCCGGCGGTTCTGCGGCTCGCGCACGCCGTCGCCGGTCTGCACCAGCAGGCCCTTCTCGCCGCGGCCGATGACCGTGATCACGTTGGCCGGCACGCCATCGCGCACCAGGGCATCCTTGACGGCGTTGGCGCGGCGCAGCGACAGCGCCATGTTGTAGGCCTCGGGCCCCGACGTGTCGGTGTGGCCGGTCGCGGTGACGCGGGCGCTGCCCTTGCTCTTGTAGGCCGCGGCCGCCTGGCGCACGACGTTCAGCGACGCCTCGGACAGACGCGCGCTGTCCCAGTCGAAGAACACCATGAAGGAGGGCGGGGTGGCCGCCGGCGGCGGAGGCGGAGGCGCGGCCGCGGCCGGCGGGGCGAACTTGTACTGCCCGTAAACCATCGCGACGATGTTGGAGTTGTTCACGCCGATGGTGACGTTGTTGACGACGAAGGTCGGGTTGGTGGTGCCGACATAGCGGCCTTCGAGCGCCAGGCGCCACTGGCTGTCGATGTTGTAGGCGAGGCCGACGATGCCTTCATAGGCGAACTGCGTGCTGGCGAGCGGGGCATTGCTGTCGACGAAGGCGACGCCGGCGCCGACGCCGAGATAGGGCGTGATGGTCGACGCCGGCATGAAATCGTAAAGCGCCTTCGCCATGATGTGCACTTGGTGACCAACACCGCTGAAATTCGATTGTGCTGCGGTGTTGGCAAGCGTGGCGGTGAAGGGAATGAATCCGTAGCCGAGCTCGACCTCGAGGCGCGGTCCCACGAAGTCGTAGCCGGCGACAAGGTCGGCGATCAGGCCGGTCGTGCTGTTGAAGTTACCGCCGATCGTAGTCGTCTGGGTCAGGAACCAAGCACCGCCGACACCCGCACCGACGTAAAAGCCGGGGAAGGGGTTGAATTCCTGCGCTGACGCCATCGAGGGTATCAGGGCGAGCGCCGTTGCAGCGGCGAAAGCTTGTTTGATCAAGTGCCATCTCCCCTAGCAGTAATTGCGCGATGCGTGACAGACTACACAATGCCGCCGCAATCCGCTTGCGCTCTTCCGGGGCCGGCAATGAACGGGCCGGCCGGTGTGGCCATTTGGCAACACAGGGCGAGGTCGTGCGCTCCTTTTCTCCGCCCGTCATTCAGCTGCGGAGCGGACACGTCTCCCTTTCCTCCCCCGTAATCGGGCGAGGTGGCCACAAGGGCCGGAGGGGGGAAGGCCTCACGCGAGATCCATGAAAATTCCGACGTCGGAAATTCATGGAGTTCGTCTGCGGCCTTCCCCCTCCGCCCCGCAAGACGGGGCACCTCCCCATAGGCGTTAAACCAAGAAATCCTCATCCTGAG
>NZ_JBFWZI010000211.1:0-10957 GCF_050185545.1 Reyranella sp.
GTCGCCATCGGCAGGGGCAACCCGATACAACGCGCGATGTTCGAGGTGACGCGCGAGGCGCTCGCGGCGATGACAGAGGCGGCCAGGCCGGGTCGTCCGCTCGGCGAGATCGACGACGCCCATCGGCGGGTCTACGACGCGGCAGGTTATGGTCCTGCGCGCATGTCGGCCTGCGGCTATTCGCTGGGCGCGCTCTATCGCCCGACCTGGATGGACGTCCCGCCGATGCTCTATTCGGGCAACGCGACGCCCGCCGCGCCCGGCATGGTGCTGTTCCTCCATGCCATTCTGATCGACGCGGCGAAGAACCTCGCCATGTCGCTCGGCCACACCATCGTGCTGACCTCTACGGGCGCCGAGGTGCTGAGCCGGCTCTCGCCGGAGTACACGGTGTGCAGCTGAACGAGACCTCTGATGGAGTCGTGCGCTGGGAGCGCGCCACTCCGATGGCGCTCTTCTCATCCTCCCTCAGCTTTGCTGATGAGGTGTCGCCGACTTGCCGCGGCTTGCCTTCGCCGAAGCGAAGCTGGGGAGAGGGATGAGAAGAGCGCCATCGGAGTGGCGCGCTCCCAGCGCATGAGTATCCCATGACGTCCTTCCCCCGCCTTTTCTCCCCCATCCGGCTGCGCAACACCGAGATCCGCAATCGCATCCTGTCGACCGGCCACCAGACCTACCTCGCCAAGGACGGTCTGCCGGGGGAGGATTTCGTCGCCTATCATGAGGCACGGGCCAAAGGCGGCGCCGGTCTGATCATCACGGAAGCGGCGCGCTTCCATGCCACGGGCTTCACCGACAGCCCCGAGCTGATCGTGGCCAGCGACGAGTGCATTCCCGGCCTGAAAAACCTCGCCGACAGCGTCCACCGTCATGGCGCGCGCATCTTCGGCCAGCTCTCGCATTCCGGACGCGTGACGAAACGGCTCTCCGGCGGTCTGCGCGGCGTCGCCTACGCGCCCTCGGTCGTCCCCGACCAGCGCTTCCACACCATGCCGCGGGCCATGCCGGTGGCGTTGATCGAGGAGATCATCGCCGAGGCCGGCAAGGCCGCGCGCCGCTTCGGCGAGGCGGGCTTCGACGGCATCGAGCTGCTGGCGAGCCATGGGCTCCTCATCTCGGACTTCCTCAATCCCCGGCACAACCAGCGCAACGACGCCTACGGCGGCAGCTTCGAGAACCGGCTGCGCTTCCTCGCCGATCTCCTGGCCGTGGTCCGCGCCGGCCTGGGCGACGGCCCCGTGCTCGGCATCCGCATCTCGGCCGAGGAGGTCGAGCCGGGCGGCCTCGAGAAGGACGAGGTGATCGCCGTCTGCCAGGCGCTGAAGGCAAGGCGGGCCATCGACTACGTCAACACCACCCTGGGCTCGATGCAGGGCCTCGGCGGCTCGGTGCACGTCGTCCCGCCGATGGAACTCGCGCACGCCTACGTGGCGCCGAAGGCCGGCACCCTGCGCGCTGCCGTCGGCCTGCCCGTGCTCGTCGCCGGCCGCATCAACCAGCCGCAGATCGCCGAGGCCGTGCTTGCCGCCGGACAGGTCGACATGTGCGGCATGACGCGGGCAATGATCTCGGACCCCGAGATGCCCAACAAGGCGCGCGCGGGCCGCACGGACGACATCCGCGCCTGCATCGCCTGCAACCAAGCCTGCATCGGACACTACCACATGGGCGTCGGCATCTCCTGCATCCAGAATCCGGTAACCGGGCGCGAGCGCCAGCTGGGCAGCATCGCAAGGTCTGCCGCGCCGCGGCGCATCCTCGTCGCCGGCGGCGGGCCGGCCGGCATGAAGGCCGCCCTGACGGCGGCGGAGCGCGGCCATCGCGTCACGCTCCACGAGGCCGCTCCGCGGCTCGGCGGCCAGGTGCTTCTCGCCCAGCTGCTGCCCGAGCGCGCGGAGTTCGGCGGGCTGGTCACGAACCTGCAGCACGAGCTGGCGCTCGCCGGCGTCGAGGTGAGGCTCAACGCGCCGGTCTCGGCCGAGACGGTGCGGCGCGAGCAACCCGACGCCGTCATCGTCGCCACCGGCGGCCTGCCCTATCGCCCCGCGATCGAAGGCGCCGAGGAGGCGCACGTGCTCGATGCCTGGGCCGTGCTCGAAGGCCGCGCCAATCCCGGCGGGCGCGTGCTGGTGGCCGACTGGCGCTGCGACTGGGTCGGCATGGGCCTTGCGGAGAAGCTCGCGCGGGAGGGCCGCCATGTCCGCCTCGCCATCACCGGCACGCATGTCGGACAGAACCTGCAGCAGTATCTGCGCGATCATTGGGCGGGCAAGCTGCACAAGCTCGGCGTCGAGGTGATCCCCTATGCGCGGCTGTTCGGCGTCGACGCCGACACCGCCTACCTGGCGCACATCGTCTCGGGCGAGCCGATCATCGCGAACGAGGTCGAGACGGTGGTGCTGGCCCTCGGCCACCGGCCAGACACGTCACTCGAGGAAGAGCTCGCCCCGCTCGGCGTTCCGCTGCACCTCGCCGGCGACTGCCTGGCACCTCGCTCGGCGGAGGAGGCGGTCTACGAGGGCATGATGGCGGGGCTGGCGGTGTGAGGCAGGCCAGCGGAAGTTGACGGCCGGTACGACCCAGTATCACCGTCAACTCCGCCCGATCCGACCGAAAGGTAGGCCCGTGACTGTAAAGTCTTCGATTTCCTTAACCGATGATCAGCATTCCTTTGCCAAGACGCTCGTCGAGTCGGGGCGCTTTCCCAGCGTCAGTGCCGGGTCCGTTCCTGTCGGCCGCAAAGATGGACAGCCGGCTGTCCCGGATGATCAATCGTAAACGCCGGGCGCATGCGGTTCGCGATTGAATTCTCGGCCGACGCCGAACGCGACTTCGACCTGATCTTCGGCCGCCTGTTCGAGAGCTATGGGACCTTCGGCGAGAATACCGAGGAAGCCCTGGACCATGCCGCGCAGCGGGTGATGGCAATCCGCAAGGCGGCCGATCGGCTGGCACGTTTTCCGCTGCGGGACACGGCGCGCGACGACATCTTGCCGGGAGTTCGCTTTTTTTTGCCGTCGCACGGGCGACCTACTGGTTCGACGTTGACCAAACGGCGCACAAGGTCCGCATCCTCGCCGTGTTCTTCGGTGGGCAGGATCACATCAGACATATGCTCGTGCGCCTCCTCGGCAAAAGCGAGGTCAGCTGACACGTCGCGAAAGCAACGGTGCACTTGGCTCGCACCCGTTCGTCCAAGTGCCTCTGCAATTGCGCACAGCGACTTGACAGGCCTCGCTTTGTGTTCTGTATACAGACCATGCGACCGATCGTGCCCGAAGCTGATCTCAGCGAGAAAATCCACGACTCCGTCCTCGAGGCCATCTGCTCCGGCGAGCTGAAGGCCGGGGTGCGCATCACCCAGGAAGAGCTGGCCCAGAAGTTCGGCGTCTCCCGCCAGCCGGTGCTGCAGGCGATGATGCTGCTGCGCCGTGAGGGTTTCCTGATCGATGCCGGGCGCAAAGGCGTCTGTGTGGCGCCGCTCGACGTCCAGCATGCGCGCAACCTTTATGTCGTGCGCGGGGCGCTCGATGGCGCGGCGGCGCGGCTGGCGGCGGCCAACTACACGCCGCATCTGCGGCAGCGCGGCCGCGACCTGCTCGATGTCGGCCGCCGCGCGGTGGCGAGCGGTCTTGTGCAGGCGGTGATCGAGGCCGATATCGACTTCCACCTGTTCATCTACGAGGCGTCGGGCAACCCGCTGATCGGCGAGACCGCGCATCCGCACTGGCAGCATCTCAGGCGTGTGATGGCGGCGGCGCTGAGCGAAGCCGACCTCAGGGTCAGCGTGTGGGACGAGCACGAGGGCATCCTGCGCGCCCTCGAGGCCGGCCAGACCGCCGAGGCCGAGGAACTGTGCCGCGGCCATGCCGAGCAGATGGCCGACGTTCTCACCGGTCGCCTGAAAGTCGTGATCTCGCGCGCCGCCTGAAGCGCGCGCCTGCAGAAGCATAAGGAGGAGCGCCATGAAGCTCACTGCCGAGCAGCTCGCCCAGTTCGACGAGCAAGGCTACCTGTTCTTTCCCGAGTATTTCTCGCCGGAGGAAACCCGGATCCTGAAGGCCTCGGTGCCCGAGGTGTTCGCCCAGCGCCGTCCCGAGAACGTGCGCGAGAAGACCGGCGACGTCGTGCGCACCGCCTTCGCCGTGCACACCTGGCATCCGGTGTTCGAGGCGCTGGTCCATCATCCGCGCTTCGTCGAGCCGGCCGAGCAGCTGCTCGGCGACAAGACCTACATCCACCAGTTCAAGATCAACGGCAAAGCCGCCTTCGACGGCGACGTCTGGCAGTGGCACCAGGATTACGGAACCTGGAAAGCCGACGACGACATGCCCGAGGCGCGGGCGATGAACCTCGCAGTGTTCATCGACGAGGTGAACGAGTTCAACGGTCCGCTGTGGTTCATCCCGAAGAGCCACAAGAAGGGTGCGATCGAGGCCAGCCACGATCTCACGACGACGTCGTATCCGCTGTGGGTCATCGACAACGACACGATCGCCAAGCTGGTCCACCAGGGCGGCATCGTGGCCCCGAAGGGCGGGCCGGGCTCGGCCATCTTCTTCCACGGCACGCTGGTGCACGGCAGCCCGCCCAACATGTCGCCGTGGGACCGCCAGATCATCTACGTCACCTACAACGCCATCTCCAACGCCATCCGCCGCTTCAAGCGGCCGGACTACATCGCCCATCGCGACTTCACGCCGATCGACGCCTGGGAGGACGATGCGGTTGCCCGCGCCGCCCGGCGCAAGGTGGCGGCGGAGTAGGAGCGGCGACGGCGCGCGGACGTCATAGTCATACGGACCGCGGGCGTCCCGCCCGCTCATGAATCTGAGCGGGCGAGACGCCCGCGGTCCAGAAGATCACAGGAGGAAACCCATGAGTCTCCATCGCATGCTGCTGGCGCGGGCGGCCGAAGCGAAGCCGCTGCGCATCGGCCTGATCGGCGCCGGCAAGTTCGGCGCCATGTACCTGTCGCAGATCCCGACCACGCCCGGCATCCATCTGCTGGGCATTGCCGACCTCGCGCCGGCGCGGGCGCGCGAGAACCTGGCACGGCTCGGCTGGAAGCCCGAGGTCACGGCAGCCGGCTCGTTCGCCGAGGCGCGGCGTCACGGCAACACCTACCTGACCGACGACTGGCGCGCGCTGGTGAGCCATCCCGAGATCGACATCGTCGTCGAGGCGACTGGCGATCCGATCGCCGCCGTCGAGCATGCGCTCGAGGCCTTCCGCAACGGCAAGAGCGTGGTGATGGTGACGGTCGAGGCCGACGCCTTCTGCGGGCCGCTGCTGGCCAGGCGCGCTGCCGAAGCCGGCGTGATCTACAGCTTGGCCTATGGCGACCAGCCGGCGCTGATCTGCGAGCTGGTCGACTGGGCGCGCACCTCGGGCTTCGAGGTCACTGCCGCCGGGCGCGGCCACAAATGGCTGCCGCACTACGCGCAGTCGACGCCCGAGACGGTGTGGAAGTACTGGGGCCTCAACGAGGAGCAGGCCAAACGTGGCGGCCTGAACCCTAAGATGTTCAACTCCTTCCTCGATGGCTCCAAGCCCGCCATCGAGAGCACGGCCGTGGCCAATGCCACGGGCCTGACGCCGGCGCCCGACGGGCTCGCCTTCCCGCCCTGCGCGGTCGAGGACCTGCCATTCGTCATGCGTCCGGCCTCCGAGGGCGGCCAGCTGCATCACAAGGGCCAGGTCGAATGCGCGAGCTCGCTCGAGCGCGACGGCCGCGCCATCCCCTACGAGATCCGCAAGGGCGTGTGGGTCGTGTTCGAGGCAGCGACCGAGTACCAGAAGAACTGCTTCGAGGAGTACATGCTCTGCACCGACCCGAGCGGCCGCTACTCGGTGATGTACAAGCGGTGGCACCTGATCGGGCTCGAGGTCGGCATGTCGGTCGCCTCGGTCGGCCTGCGCAAGGAGCCGACCGGCTGCCCGATCGGCTTCCATGCCGACGTCATCGCCACCGCCAAGCGCGACCTCAAGGCGGGCGAGATGCTCGACGGCGAGGGCGGCTACACGGTCTACGGCAAGCTGTTCCCGGCCGGGAAATCGACCGGGCTGGGCAGCCTGCCGCTCGGCCTCGCCCACAACGTCAAGCTCCTGAAGCCGATCAAGGCCGGCCAGTCGCTGACCTACGCCGACGCAGCGATGGACGAGACGCTCACCGCGGTGCAGCTGCGGCGGGAGATGGAGCGCGCCTTCACGCCGGCGGAGAGGATCGCGGCGCAGTAACTTGCTCACCGTAGGTTCAAATCCCACCCCCGCAAGCACCTTTTGGGCGATGTTGTGCGACGACATGCGCAAGACTACGACGGAGTACGCCAAAGCTCTGTGGCTTCAATCTAGTCCCTATGAGGGGCCGACTTCACTATCTCGCCCACATGCTGCGCAGCCGATGCGCGTTCCTGCTGCGTCACCCAAACCGACTCCGTCGAGGCGGCTTGGAAGACAGGACCGATTCGAAATTGATCGAGCTTCCCAGCGCTTCGCTCAACGAGCAATGCGTCGAGGCCGTGCTTCTCTGCAAGTGCCGTGCCTTCTGCTGGCCCGAGAACCATGAGCGCGGTCGCCCATGCATCGGCGTCCATGCAGCTTGAAGCAACGACTGAAACTGATGCGATCCCGTTGTCGATCGGACCGCTGCGCAGCCGGTCCATCGTGTGGCACAGCCGAGTCCCTCCAATCTCGATCCAATGCCGGTAGTCGCCTGAGGTGGCGACGGCAGCGTCCCGCAATTCGATTACACCGAGCGGACTGCGAAGGCCGTAGTCGGGCTTTTCCACCGCCACGAGCCATGGCGTTCCGTCTGGCTTGGTGCCGCTTGCTTTGAGCTCACCATCGAGTCCGACCAGCGCATCGGAGATGCAGAAGGCCGTCACCGTGCGCATCATCTCATCCACGGCAAATCCCTTGGCGATGCCTGAAAGGTCGAGGTCGAATTGCGCATGCTTGCGCGCTCTCCCGCCTGGCACGTCCAGCTCCAGGACTGTATGGGTTGGCGGCAACCGTTGGCGAAGAGCCGCCTGGATCGCTTCCTTGTCGGGCGTCGAGCAACCGGCTCCAAAGCCCCAGGCATTGACCAGCCCCCCGAGACCGATATCGAACGCGCCTGCCGAGATGCGTCCGATCTCCAGCCCTTTGGCCAGAACCTTCATGAGTTCCGTGGGCAATGACACCCAGGCGCCAGGTGAGGCCGCATTGAGCCGCATCAGGTCGCTGTCCGGTTTCCAGGTGGACATCTGGCGATCGACGCGGTCGACGGCACGCGCCAGGGCGGTTTCCAGGGCAGACATGTCAGTCGCGGGTGGCGCATGGAGCAGCGCGGACCACCGCGTTCCCATGGTTGCGCCGCTCAATGCATGGCGGCGGAGCCTAGTAGACATCTTCGACATATCTCCCTTGGGCCTTGAGGAAGGCGGGCGTAAGGCCGGCCGGAACGAGCAGTTCGCCCAGCGTCTCCATCACGCCTGCTGCCATGTCGCGTCCGCCGCAAACCAGGACCTGCGCCCCTTCGGCGATAAGGGTGCGCAAACGATCGGCATCTGCACGGAGGCGATCCTGCACGTAGCCGCCGCCTTTGACGCGCGAGAAGGCAGTGGACAGGCTTGTCAGCCGCTTGTCGTCCAGCCAGCCGCCAATCTCACGCCGATAGAGGAAATCCGAGGCTGGATCGCGCCCGCCGAAATAGAGGTGTACGGGGCGTCGCCCACTATTGGCGCGAATGAACCCTGCGAGCGGACCGATACCGGTGCCGGCGCCGATCAGGATTACAGGTTTGCGCCCACGTGCGGGACGGAAAGAAGGGTTGGCCTTCACGAACGCCTCGATGGTGTCGCCTGGCCGCAAGCCATGGAGCAGGCCTGAGCAAAGGCCGCCGGAATGCTTGCGCACGCAGATCTCGACGAAGGCATCATCGGCTGAGCTGGCCAGGGAATAGTAGCGCGGCAGAGTGCAGCCCGGCGGCAGGACGGCCAACAGATCGCCGGCGGAAAACCGCGGCCAGCCACGGCTACCGAGACGCCCAAACCCCCTGCTCTTGGGCAACGCGAAGCGCAGCACGCAGGTGGGGGCCTGCACCTCCGTGCCATAGTCGAAACGTTCGATGAGTGTCAGCGCATGGGTGCGCGGGCGCTCTGGCACGTGCGCCAGCACCAGATCGTCGCCCATGACGGCCGCCAAAGCCTCGCCCCAGCGCGCGAATTCCTGCGGAGACTGGCGGTCGATCGTCTCCAGCGGCAGCAGCGACGTCCAGCCGCTTCGAATCAATGCCGCATCCACATCTCGAGCAAACTGGCAGAAGCGCGGGAACTGCCGGTCACCAAAGCCCAAGACAGCGACAGGGAACGAAGGTGGCTCTCCAATTCCGTCAAGGCGTTCGAGGAATCCGCCGGCGGTCGCCGGGGCTGTCCCGTCGCCATAGGTTGCCGTCAGCAGGAACATACGCCGCGCTGCCGGATAGGATCGCGCGAGGCAGTCCATGGGAGCAGTGTGGACCTTGTGCCCGTTCGCCGTCAGCGCGGCGTGCAGCGTGCGAGCGAAACCCCACGTGCTGCCGCCTTCGCTCCCGACCAGGATCACCGTGTCAGCAGCCTTGGCGAGAACGTTGGCGACGATCGGCGCGCGAGCACGCCGCCTGCTCCACCACACCACGGTTCCGCTCAAGCCGAGGACCGGAACGCTGAGGGCGCTCAGTCCGAGCAGCAAGCCGACCCACCATAACCCTTGGCCGGTGTGCATCATGTAGATGAACTCGTAGATCTGCCGGCCGACCGTATGATCCTGCCAAGCCACCATCTCTCCGCTCGCCGGGTCGACGTATCCCTCGCCGACGGCGGTAGTCAGGTGAAAGAGGTCGTTCGCACTGGCCGGGTTGGGAAACGTCAACTCGCGGAGCTGGCCGAGATCGATCCCGCGCAGCGACGCAATCTTCTCCACCGGCAAGGCGGGGCCGCTCGGCGCCATCGTGGGAAAGCTGGGCGTCTGCGACAGGCCGTCCGGAATCACCCCAAACGTCGTGAGCGACAGGTAGAGCGCGGTGAGCGTCGACACCATGAGCCCGAGGGCCGCCAGCCGGCCCAGATCGGCATGCAGACGCTGCACGGTACTACCGCGCGCATGACCGAGAATATGCGCCCACCCTCCCATGCGCCGGACGGTCATTTGCAGGCCGGACAGCGTCAGGACAAGCATTGCCAGCGCGGCCGCGCCTGCGGCCATACGTCCCCCGTCGCCCAGAAAGAACGACCGGTGCAGATTGGTCATCCAGCGCTCGAATGCCGAGGGTGCGTAGTCCGAAACCGGTTTGCCGCTGGAAGGGTCCACGACACTCGCTGTCGAGCCGTCATTCCCGGAGTAGAAGGCGATGACCTTGCCGGAGGGCAGCCTCTTGATCTGCTCGACGCCGGGGTAGGTGCCGGTGGTCCACCCAGCCAAGTCGGCAACGCTGATGCCTTCTGCAGGAAGTGAAAGCCCTCCAGCGCGGTCCCAGGCCGGCATCACGGACAGCACCGATCCGCTGATGACGAGTGCCATCAGCGGAAGGATGACGGAGAGGGCAAGAACCTTATGAATCCAGCGCAGCATGACATCCTTCTCCACTCGGCATGGGCCTACATGTCGTAGGTGAAGGTGCGGATGTAGCTGCGCCCCGCCACGGGGCGACCCGCACCCGCAGAGGTCAGCGGAACGACCACTTCGGACGGGCTGTCGCGCATGTCCTCGACCGCAGCGTCGATGTGGAGCTTGTAGCCGGCATCGAACAGCGCATCCGCCAAGTCTACGGTGACCTTCAGCGTGCGGCCGGCACCGACGCTCGCGCCGGTGATGCCGTTGATCTCGCCGAGGTTTCCGCGCGATGCGCGCTCCCAGCCGCTGAGGTGGCTGTAGTACTTGGACTTGGAGCCGGCCATCCACAGCGTACCTTTGTAGGCTCCCGACGCATCGGTCACGTACAGAGCGACATAGGCGCCATTGCCACCATAGTTCTTGAGTGTGGTGGTCAATGTGACAGGTCGCGCCATGGCCAATCCGGGCAGGGTCAGGGCGGTGGTCATGGCGAGGCCAGCAAGCAGCGCCTTCATTCTCATCTTCTCATCTCCAATAAGGTCGTTGATCGGGCCAACACTGGCGGCAAAGACTGACGCATTCCTGAAGCGTGGCGGGATTCCGCTTCAGGTCGCCGTCAGCTTGCAGATCGCGGAATGACCGACGTGACACGAAGCGTCTTCGGTGAGAGATGTCATGTCTGCGCGATGCCGGTCGATCGGTCCCGTGGCTCGCTAACTCGCGCGCAGCGCCTGTCAGGCCACGACCGAGCGAGGCCGTGGATCGGGCTGCGCGGGCTACCGGAAAGTCTAGAAGCGTGGCGCGAGCGAATATCGGCGATGCTGCCGTGAAAACATCCTGGTCAACGCACCTCGGAAGAGGTCCGTCACTTGATCTCTACCTTGGGAGGCGTCGTTCCCTTGAGGAGCCCGCTGGCGGGTGGCGCCGCGTCACTCGGGCGTGGCGGCTCCTGAACTGAGCCACGTCGTCCGTCGTCGCTGTCATCATGTCCGCTCTTGTGCTTCATCCGGATCACGGCGAGCGATCCCGGGTCAACCCTCACTTCGATTTCGCGGCTGTTCTCGTCTCGCCCCTTGATTTCATAACAGCCGTCATCGATCTTGATTCTCCGCACGGTCCAACCGTGGGCCTTCGCCATTTGTTCGACCGCTTCACGCGGCTGCCATTGGGCCATGGGCACCTTGCAGTCGTCGTCATCGGCCAACGCCATAGCGGGCGCCAGGGCGCTCAAGAGAATAGCCGCGATCAATACCGTCCTTTTCACTTTCCGTGCTCCCGTCAGGGGTCTCAGAGCCCTCTTTTGAGCCGGTTTCCTGACGGCGACCTGAAGGCGCGCCCGCATTTGCTTCAGGTCAATGTCAGCTTACCGTCCATAGTTAGTTTG
>NZ_JBFWZI010000212.1:0-10870 GCF_050185545.1 Reyranella sp.
GCGGCCGCTCCTCAGGGTGAGGTCATACATTGGTGCTTCAGATCAAGCTCTAAGGCCTCCGTCGCTTCAAGGCGCGATGAGGGTTGTCAATTGTGCACCTTCGTCAGCGACGAAAACGGCAATCAATTCGGCCCAGTCGGTGTTGCTCGCGTTGGCGGATACGAGATGGATTGCCCCTGGCGGTTCAAAGAACGACTGACCGACATCGAATATCTCCACCGGACCACCTTTGAGTTGTGATCTGATCTGCCCTTTGGTGATGTAAGCCGTGACCGTGCCGGCGTGACGGTGCGGCGGCGTAAAGCCGCCCGGTCCGTATGTCACCCGGACAATGGTTACTCTCTTGCCCGGTATATCCGGTAACGCGTGCGAGCTGATCACCTCCACCTTGTTGAGCGATGAGCCGCCCGAGGCATCAGAAGCGCATATCGGGAGGGGAAGCTCCGAAATCGCGTCCATTTTCAAGGGCAAGGATCGCGCGCTCACGACTGCGCAAATGGTCGCCGCGGCGAGAAGGAGCGGCAGCCGGAGTTGCGCCCGACCCGCGACCGGCGTCGTCATTTCCAGTGCGATGCTCATCGAAACCTCCCTGCAACGACGCGGTTGTTTGTTCCCGTCTCGCAGATCTCAGTCTTCCGTCCTTGCGAGCGCCAAAAGCTCACCCGGATCGCCGACGCCATAGTCACGTGTCGCCCCGCTGGAGGTCACGTAGCCATCAAGCAGGTCCCGGCCGATGGCGGCGGACGCACGTTTGGCCGGTACGCCAAAGCCGCCGGAGCCTGGCGTGATCATATCGATCACGGAGCCCGCCGGCGCCTGGAATGCCCCCTTGCAAGGAAGGTTGCGCGATTTGCCATCAGGCGTGGTCAAGGTGACGACGGCAGCGGCACCGGCCTGGCCTCCCATCAGCCCGAACGGCGGCGATGTCATCCGCTCCATGCAGAGCGAGCCCACGGCATCTGCTCCCGGCAGCAGGCGCCACCTGCGGACGGCGCCGCAGCCGCCGCGATACTGTCCCGCACCCCCGGAGTCCGGGTTCACGGCATAACGTTCGACCCGCAGCGGGAATGCCATCTCGAGAACCTCGATAGGCGTATTCATCGTGTTCGAGATGCCGCTGGCGATCGTGTTGATGCCATCCTTGTTGGGGCGCGCGCCGAAGCCCCCCTTGATCGTTTCGTAGGAGACGTAGCGCGCGCCCGAGCGCGGATCGACGCCACCGAACGTGACAACCGCGGACGTCCCCTGACTGCAGGCCATGACACGATCCGGCCAGATCGCGGCAAGTGCGCCCATCACCATGTCGGCGACGCGATGCGACATCTCGTGGTTGGCGTAGACGACGGGCGCGGGAAACGCCGCGTTGACCACCGAGGCCTCCGGCGCCACGACGGAAATCGCGCGCCAGCAACCGGAGTTCGGCGGAATCAGGCTGCCGGGGTCCACCGCCATCTTCAGGCCGCAGTAGACGCCCGATGCGGTCACCGACAGCGGGGCGTTCATCGGACCCTTCACCTGCGGATCGCTGCCCGCGAAATCGACAACCAGCCGGTCACCGGTTTTCTTGATGTGCATGCGCACGCGGAACCGGGAGTCGTTGCCGTCCGCATCGTCGGCAATGCCATCGCCGTCACAGAAATCCTCGAACGTGCCCTCGCCATCGGGCAGGTCGAGAAGGGCGACGCGCATCAGGCGCTCGGAGTAGTCCATGACCTCCGCCATCGTCTCGATGAGTTCGCGCGCGCCGTAACGTCGTGCCAGTTCCTGCAGCCGTTGAACCCCACGAAGCGTCGCCGCCAGCTGGGCGCCGAGATCGCCGCGCCGCTCGGCGGGCGTCCGGACGTTCGCCAGGATCAGCTTCTCGAGGTCGGAATTCATGACGCCCTTGGCGACGAGGCGAAGCGGAGGCAATCGCAAACCCTCGCCGTAGATCTCGGTCACCGCGCCATAGCTGCCGGGCGTCGCGGAGCCGACATCAGGCCAGTGCGCCCTCAGGCACGTGTAACCGAGCAGGAATCCATCGTGGAAGGCCGGACGGATGACGTTGACGTCGGGCAGATGGCTGCCGCCGAAATACGGGTCGTTGTGGATGAAGACGTCCCCATCGTGCACGTCGCTGCCAAAGGCAGAAACGATGGCACGGACGGCATCGGGCATGGAGCCCAGATGGATCGGAAGATCAATCCCCTGGGCCACCATGGCGCCCTCGGCATCGAATACCCCACAGGAGAAATCGCCGGCTGATTTCAGGATCGGCGAGTAGGCGGTCTTGCAGAGGATGACACGCATCTCCTCGGCGATCTTGAAGAGGGCGTTCTTCGCGATCTCGAAGGCTGCTGGATCCTTTCGGCGTGCGCCCATTGGCGTCGCGGGGTTGTTCATTGTGCTGCTCCCTGCTTTGTCCGCGCCATCAGGATGAATCCGTCGCCATCCATGCGCGCCTGCCAGCCGGGCGGGATCAGGATGGTCGATTCGAGGCTCTCGACCACGGCCGGGCCGTCGACGACAGCCCCCTCCGCAATGCGTGCACGATCGTGCACTTCGGCCGTGATCGCGCCGGTACTGCGAAACCAGACTTCGCGCGACGGCTTCGCAGACGGCGTGCCGGCCACGGCCGGTTGCTGGCGAATGGTCAGCGGCGGAATGACTCCGATCGCGGCCAGACGCAGGCTGACGAACTGGACAGGCTCGGCGCGGTTGTCGTGTCCATAGGTTTTCGCGTGATGGCGGTGAAAGGCCTCGGCAATTCCGCCGATCGCGGCGGCATCGACGGCGCCGCCTGCGACGGGCACGTTCAATTCATACGATTGGCCGGCATAACGCGCATCGACAGAGCGATCGAAGCGGCGGCGAGCGGCGTCGATGCCGGCCCGCTCGAGCATGGCACCGCCTTCAGCCTCCATGGCGCCGAACGCCGCCTCGAGAACGGACGGGTCGGCGGTCGCCGTCGTGGTGTAGACGGTGCGCACGTAGTCACGCCGCAAGTCCGTGCCGACGAGGCCCAAAGCCGAGAACGCTCCCGGGATTGGCGGACAAACGACTGATGCAATGCCCAGTTCCTCGGCGAGAGCCGCTGCGTGCAGCGGGCCGGCCCCGCCGAAGGCAGCCAGGGCGAAGTCGCGGGGATCGTGGCCGCGTTGCACCGAGACGATCTTCAACGCTTCCGCCATGGCATGGTTGACGATATCGATGACGGCGGCGGCGGCCGTCTGCACGTCCACGCCGAGCGGAATCGCGAGCCGCTTCTCGATAGCGGCCGCGGCTGCCTCGAGATCCAGCGCCATGGTGCCGGCAAGCAACGAGTGCTGGCCGAGATAGCCCAGCATCAGGTTGCAGTCGGTCACGGTCGGTTCCGTGCCGCCACGGCCGTAGCAGACGGGGCCGGGCTCGGCCCCCGCACTTTTCGGGCCCACACGCAGGGCACCGGCGCGATCGACCCAGGCGATCGAGCCGCCGCCCGCGGAAACCTCGGCGAGATCGATCACCGGCACGCGGATCGGATGCCCGGCGCCGTTCATGAACCGCGTCACGTTGGATCCGCCGCCAACCTCGTACTCCGGCGTGGTCTCGTACTTTCCATCACGAATCAGGCTGGCCTTCGCGGTGGTGCCGCCCATGTCGAACGACAGGAGGTCCAGCTTGCCGGTCTGGCGTGCAACCAGGGCCGCACCGACGACGCCGGCCGCCGGGCCGGACTCCACCGCCATCGCCGGCATGGCGACGCCCTCGGGCGCTTCGAACACGCCACCGTTCGAGCCCATCAGGTAGAGCGCCGGCAATCCCCTCTGTCTTGTCGCTGCCTCGAGCTTCGCCAGATAGGAACCGAGGATGGGCCCGACATAGGCGCAGACGGCGGTCGTGCTGGTGCGCTCGAACTCGCGGATCTCCGGCAGCACCTCGGACGAGAGATAGACAGGAATATCCGGGAACGCCCCACGCAGCCGCCGGCCCAGGCTCTGCTCATGGGTCGGATTGAGGAAGCTGAACAGCAGCGAGACCGCGATCGATTCCACGCGCTCCGCCTTGAGATCGGCGATCAGCCCGTCGATTTCCGCTTCTGCAAGCGGCGTCACGATCTGCCCGTCGGCGCCGATGCGTTCCGTGATCTCGAACCGTCGCCGGCGCGGCGTCAACGTTGCCGGAGGGTCCTGGAAAAGGTCATAGAGATCGCCGCGCGAGGACCGTCGCAATTCCAGGACATCGCGAAAGCCACGGGTCGCGACAAGGCCGATACGAGCGCCCTTTTCCTCGAGCAGCGCATTGGTGACGACCGTCGTGGCATGGCAGAGCAACCCGACGTCGGCCGGCGCGATGCCATAGACCCGCATCGCGGATCCAAGGGCCTCGAGCACCCCGGACACGAAATCACGCGGTGTCGTCAGCGTCTTGGCGGCGCCGATACGACCGCTCGCGTCGTCCACCACGGCGACGTCCGTGAATGTACCCCCGATATCGACCCCGATCCGCCACGTCATGAAACTGGTACCCTTGCCCGTTCAATCGCCGTCATTGGCAATCCTACTCGCTCGCCACGTACGGCCTCACCATCTTCGTCGGGTCGACGATGCGGTCGAAATCGGCCTCGCCGATGTAGCCCAGTTCCAGCGCCGCCTGCTTCAGCGTCAGGTCCTTGTCCATGGCGTGATGGGCGATCTTCGAGGCCTTGTCGTAGCCGATCACCGGCGCGAGCGCCGTCACCAGCATCAGCGAGCGGTCGACGTATTCCTTGATCTTCCTGAGGTTGGGCTTCGTACCCTCGACCAGGAACTTGCGGAAGTTGGTGCAGCCATCGGTCATCAGCGCGATCGAATGGGCGATGTTGTAGATGATCAGCGGCTTGTAGACGTTCATCTCGAGATAGCCGCCGGCGCCGCCCACCCCGACCGCGACGTCGTTGGCCATCACCTGGGTCGCGATCATGGTGAGCGCCTCGCACTGCGTCGGGTTGACCTTGCCCGGCATGATCGACGAGCCGGGCTCGTTCTCCGGAATCTCGAGCTCGGCGAAGCCGGCGCGCGGCCCGCACGACATCAGGCGGATGTCATTGGCGATCTTGTAGAGCGACACCGCGAGCGTGCGCAGGGTACCGGAAAGCTGGACCAGCGCATCGTGTGCGCCCTGTACGGTGAACTTGTTGGGCGCGCTCACGAACGGCAGGCCGGTGAGCCGCGCGATCTCCGCCGCCGCCGCCTCGGCGAAGCCCGGGGCGGCGTTGATGCCGGTGCCGACCGCGGTGCCGCCCAGCGCCAGCTGGTAAGCTCCCTTGAGCGAGTCCTTCAGGCGCTCGAGATTATCGGCCAGCATGCCGGCATAGCCCGACCATTCCTGGCCGAGCGTGATCGGCGTGGCGTCCTGCATGTGGGTGCGGCCGATCTTGACGATGTCGTCCCACGCCTTGGCCTTGGCGGCGATCGCGTCGTGCAGCGCGCCGACCGCCGGCAGCAGCCGCTCCGCGACGCCGACCGCAGCGGCGATGTACATCGCCGACGGGAACGAATCGTTCGACGACTGGGACATGTTGACGTGGTCGTTGGGATGGACCGGCTTCTTCGAGCCGACCGGCGTGCCGGCGAGCTGGCAGCAGCGATTGGAGATCACCTCGTTGACGTTCATGTTGAACTGCGTGCCGCTGCCCGTCATCCAGACGTGCAACGGGAACATGTCGTGATGCTGGCCGGCCAGGATCTCGTCGCACGCCTTGACGATCAGGTCGTGCGCCGTGGCATCGAGCCGCTTGCCGGCATGGTTGGCGTTGGCGCAGGCTTTCTTCAGGAGGGCATAGGCGCCGATCATCTCGCGCGGGATCAGGTCCTTGCCGATGCTGAAATGCTCGAGCGAGCGCTGAGTCTGGGCGCCCCACAGCTTGTCGGACCGGACGTTCACCTCACCGAGACTGTCGGTCTCCTTGCGAAAGTCTGCCACACGGACCTCCTTGTTCAATCCATCGCCGGCCGCGCGCCGCGCAGCGACTTCAGGGCGCCGTGCCGCTTCTTCTCGTCGAGGCGCCGGCGCTTGCTGGCCTTGGTGGGCCTGGTCTTCTTGCGCGGGATCGGCGGACGGGCGGCGGCGCGCACCAGCGCGACCAGCCGGGCCAGCGCCTCCTCGCGGTTGCGCAGCTGGCTGCGCTCGCTCTGGGCGACCAGGACCAGCACGCCGCTTCGTGTCAGCCGCCGCCCCGCCAGACGCTCCAGCCGCTGGCGCACGTCGTCGGGCAGCGACGGCGAATGGCGCACATCGAAGCGCAGCTGCACCGCGGTCGACGTCGTGTTGACGTGCTGGCCGCCCGGTCCGGCAGCGCGCACGAACGTCTCCTCGATCTCGTCGGGATCGAGGGCGAGCGTGCTGGTGATGCGGATCGGCGCGGCACGACGCGAGCTTTCGCCGACCGCCGCCATCACTCCCGCCCGCCAGCCTTGCGCAGCATCGCCTCGATCGGCGCCCGCCCGGCCTGCCGGGCATAGGTGAGTGCCCGGCGGCCTGTGAAGTCGGCGATGTTGGGATCGGCCTTCCTGTCGAGCAGCGCGCGCACGACTTCGGCAAAGCCCAGCCGCGAGGCGATGATCAGCGCCGTCGCCCCCTGCCGGGTCTGCGCCCCCGTCCTGGCATTGCGCCGCAGCAGCATCTCCATGATGTCGACGTCGCCGCGCTCGGCGGCGCGATGCAGCGGCGTATAGCCCTCGCGATCGACCGAGTCGGGAACGGCGCCGCCTTTCAGCAGCGTCTCGACCACGGCGACGTTGCCCGCCATCACCGCGACGACCAGCAGCGGCTGTCCGCTGCTGTCGATCTGGTTCGGACTCTCGCCCTTGAGCAGGGCCGACCGGACCTTGTCCTCGTCGCCGTCGCGCACCGCCTTGACGATCGGCTTCAGGCTGAGGAAATCCTGCGCCGAAACGGACACAGCCGGCACGGCCAGCAACGAGGCAATGAGGTTTCGTCGGATCATGTCTTCCTCCCACGGGATTCCTGGAAGCGGACCTCGATGCGATCCCAGATCTGCGCCTCCAGCGATACACCGTCGAAGCGGTTGATCTGCTGCAGCCCGGTCGGCGACGTGACGTTGATCTCGGTGAGATAGTCGCCGATCACATCGATGCCGACGAACAGCAGGCCGCGCCTGGCGAGCTCGGGCCCGATCGTCTCGCAGAGCTCGATGTCGCGCTTGCTGAGGCTGGCCTTGATGGCAACGCCGCCGACATGCATGTTCGAGCGCGCCTCGCCCGGCGCCGGCACGCGGTCGATCGCGCCGACCGCCTTGCCGTCGATCAGGATGATGCGCTTGTCGCCCTTGCGAACCTCCGGCAGGTAGCGCTGGGCAATCAGGGGCTCGCGGCTGCGCTGCGAGAACATCTCCAGCAGCGAATTGAAGTTCTCGTCGTCCGGCCGGACGCGGAACACACCGGCGCCGCCGTTGCCGAACAGCGGCTTCAGGATGATGTCCTGGTGCTCGTCCCAGAAGGCGCGGATGGCGCGTACGTCGGCGCTGATCAGGGTCGGCGGCATCACGTTGTCGAAGTGCGTGACGAACAGCTTCTCGGGCGCGTTGCGCACGCTCGCCGGATCGTTGACCACGAACGTCCGGGGATGGATGTGCTCCAGAATGTGCGTCGTGGTGATGTAGGACATGTCGAACGGCGGATCCTGGCGCAGCAGCACGATGTCGACGGTCGACAGGTCGAGCATTTCGGGCGCGCCCAGGGTGAAGTGATTGCCCTTCTCGCGCCTGAGCGTCATCGGCTGGGCGCGCGCCGTCACCTTGCGGTCGCGGAAGCTGAGGTCGGGCGGAGTGTAGTGCCACACCGTGTAGCCGCGCCTTTCGGCCTCGAGACCGAGCACGAAGGTCGAATCGCCGTCGATGTCAATGGTCGAGACGTGATCCATCTGGATGGCGACACTGAGCTTCATGGGCGGGTCCTGGACTGGAATTGCGAGGTCTGTTGCGGTCAGTTAAGGCCGCGACGCAGCTCCTGCAACAGGGCCGTTGCATGCTGGCGCAGGGCCGGGTCGCCTCCGCCGCCCTCCAGATCGAGGAATCGCTGGAAGGCGGCGATGGCGGCACGGCGCTTGTCGAGGCGGGCATGGAGCTGGCCGGCCTCGAAAAGCAGCTCCGGGCGGTCGGGGGCGATCGCCAGCATGCGCTCGAGCGACTGGGCCGCGCCTTGCCAGTCGGCCTTCCTGGCAAGCCGCAGCCTGATGTTGTTCTCCAGCCGCAGCAGCACGTCGCGGTCCGACACGGGGTCGA
Organism: Reyranella sp.; assembly: GCF_050185545.1. Lineage (GTDB taxonomy): Bacteria > Pseudomonadota > Alphaproteobacteria > Reyranellales > Reyranellaceae > Reyranella. The sequence goes on from NZ_JBFWZI010000212.1 coordinate 8,243, forward strand.
AGTACTGAGGCTGCAGCTCGGCCTCCTGGCCCAGCACCTTGCGCAGCAGGTCGCGCAGATCGGCGGCATCGCGCACGACGCCGTCGTGGAACGGATCGACGACATGGCGCGCGCCATCGATGCCGATGCGGATCAGGAAGTGGCCGGGGAAGCCCAGCCCCTCGGCGACCCAGCCCTGCGCCCGCGCCACATGGAGGTAGAGGATCGAGAGCGCGACAGGCAGGCCCTTGCGCCGCTCCATGACGCGCACGAGGTCGGCGTTCTGCAGGTCGTCGTAGGACTCGGCGTCGCCGCGATAGGCGTAGGAGCGGGCGATGATCTCGGCCAGCGCCTCGGGCGAGGCGCCGCGCCGGCGCACCAGGTCGGCGAGATCGGACACCATCGCCGCGGCATGCTGGCGAAACGGCACGAGATCGAGCGTTTCCTCGCTGCGCGCCGCGCTCAGTGCCAGCCCGGCCTCGAGCACGTCGAGCTGCCGGCCGTCGCCGGCACAGAGATCGCGCAGGCGGTCGAGCCTGGCTTCGAGAGCGCGATCATCCGCCACGTCTCACCATTACCGTCTCACCATCGCTCGGGTGCCTGCCAGACGTCGGGCAGGTGGCGCGGCCAGAATCTCGAGACCAGGACGGCGTCGAAGCGCACCGAGTGGGCGGCATAGTAAGGATGGCGGGCGACGAACAGGCTGGCGGCGCGCGCCACGCGGCCGAACTGGCGGCTGCCCAGCGCGTCGGCGGCAATCGTGACGTCGCGGCGCGCCTTGACCTCGACGAAGGCCAGGACACCGCCGCGGCGGGCGACGATGTCGATTTCGCCCAGCTTGGTCTTGTAGCGCCGCGCCAGGATCGAGTAGCCGGCCAGTCGCAGGCGCCAGACCGCGCACATCTCGGCGACCCGACCCAGCCGATGAGCCCGCTGACGCGCCTGGATTGTCATGCCGTCATCCCTCGTTTCAGTTCGAGCGCCCGGGCATAGACCTCGCGGCGCTGCAAACCATAGCGCGCCGCGACCTCCGCCGCCGCATCCTTGACCGACGCACCAGCCATCGCCAATCGCAGGGCCTCGTCGACCGCCCCGGGCCGGGGCGCCGCCGCCGGCTCGGGCGGCCCGATCACGATCGCGATCTCGCCCTTGACGTTGGGATGGCCGGCATAGTGCCTGGCCAGCTCGTCGAGCGGGCCGCGCCGCACCTCCTCGAACAGCTTGGTGAGCTCGCGGGCGATCGCCGCGGGCCGCGGCCCCAGCAATTCGGCAAGGTCGGCCAGCGAGGGGCCGAGCCGATGCGGCGCCTCGAAGAACACCAGGGTCGACGGCACGCTGCCGGCGGCGGCGATGGCGCGGCGGCGCTCACCCTCCCGGGCCGGCAGGAACCCGCCGAAGTAAAACCGGTCGGTCGGCAGGCCGGACAGCGCGAGCGCCGTCGGCAGAGCCGACGCGCCGGGCGCGGCCGTCACGAAATGGCCACCGGCAAGGGCTGCCCGCACCAGACGGTAGCCGGGATCGGAGATCAACGGCATGCCGGCGTCGGAGACCAGGGCGACGCGCTTGCCGGCGGCCAGGGCGCGCAGCAGCCGCGGCTCGGCGTCGTCCTGGGTGGCGTCGCTGTAAGCCACGATCGGTGCGGCAATCCCGTAATGGCTGGCGAGCTTGGCAAACACGCGCGTGTCCTCGCAGGCGATCAGGTCAGCCCCGTGCAGGACATCGAGAGCGCGCAGCGTGATATCGCGCAGATTGCCGATCGGGGTTGCGACGATGTGCAAACCCGGCGCCAGCGGCGGTTTACGCCGCGCCTGCCCATCGCTAGCTTGTGCCCGTTCGTCCACGTCCCCGTTCGTCCCGTTCATCGTCAGCCGATCGCCGGAGTTTCGCGCCGATGCGCCAATCGTTTTTCGCGCTTGCCGCCCTTGTCCTCCTGCTGGGCGCCTGCGCGCAGCAGACCCAGACTAGCACGGCACCGCCCCGACCCACGACCACCGGCCCGGCTGCCGGCTCGCCGGTCACCGCCTCCGGCAAGACCCGCATCGCCCTGCTGCTGCCGCTCACCGGCCGGGCAGCGCCGGTCGGGCAGTCGATGCAGCAGGCCGCCGAGATGGCCCTGTTCGACACCGGCGCCAAGGAGCTGGCGCTGGCCGCCTACGATTCCGGCGAGAGCGCCGACACGGCGATGGAAGCCTACCGCAAGGCGCGCACCGACGGCGTGGCGCTGGTCCTCGGTCCGCTGTTCGGCCAGTCGGCCGCCGCCCTGGCGCCGCTGGTCGACCAGGGCGGCGCCAACGTCATCTCCTTCTCCAACGACGAGTCGGTGGCCCGGCGCGGCGTCTGGATCATGGGCATCGCCGCCCCGCCGCAGGTCCGCCGCGTCGTCAACTATTCGGTCGACAACGGCATCCGCCGCTTCGCCGCCTTCGCGCCGCAGACATCCTACGGCGAGCACATGGTGCGCACCCTGGAAAGCCAGGCCACGGCACGCGGCGCCCGGGTGGTGGCGACCGAGCTCTACGATCCCAACAGCCTCGATCTCACCGCCGCCGCCCGGCGCCTCGCCGGCGCGCTGCAGGGCGACGACGGCAAGCTCGCCGTGCTGGTGCCGGTGGCCCCGCCGCGCTTGTCGTCGGCACTGGCGTCCCTCGC
>NZ_JBFWZI010000213.1:0-10771 GCF_050185545.1 Reyranella sp.
ACCGCCGCCGTCGCTGGTACGCCTTGGGCGCAACCAGCCCTCTCCATCTTCCGACCTATTACGGTTCGCGGCTCGACGGCAACGAGGGACGCCGAGCCTACGCCGCAGGCGTGATCGCCCGCACCTTCGGCGTCGATCTCACACCGTCCTGAGGGGCGGCCGGCAGCGCTGGGAGCGCACCACTCATAGGCCCAAGTTTGCCGGATGGACGTCATGCGATAGGACCGCGCCACTCCAGTGGCGCTCATCTTGGTGAATACACATCCCATGAGCGCCATCGGAGTGGCGCGGTCCCAGCAAGGAAGCGAGGTCGATGGGAAGAGTTGGCGCCCATGACTGGAGCGCCCAGCGCCTCTAGTCGAGGGCCTCCGCATACTGGTCGGGCTTGAAGCCGACCAGGAGCGTGGCGCCGGCCTCGAGCACCGGACGCTTGATCATCGAAGGTTGGCCCAGCATCAGCGTGATCGCCTTGCGCTCCTCAAGCTCCTGCTTGTCTGCGTCGGACAGCTTGCGGAAGGTCGTGCCCGAGCGATTCAACAGGGTTTCCCAACCGACCTTCGCGGACCAGTCCTGCAGGCGCTCCCGCGTCAGGCCGGCCGTCTTGTAGTCGTGGAAGACGTAGTCGAGGCCTTTCCTGTCCAGCCAAGCCCGGGCCTTCTTCATCGTGTCACAATTCTTGATGCCGTAGATGGTTATGCTAGCGCTCATGCGTCGGAACTCCGAAGTCGAAATCTTCATCGCGGCGTGTCGGATCGGCGTCGCCCCGTTCGTCCTCAGGCTAACAACGACTTGAACCGGAGAAAATCGATGTCATGACCGTCATCCTCACCTTCGAGGAGGAAGGCGTAAAAACGCGCTACACTGCCACGGTGCGCCAACTGGACGCTGGAAGATCGCGAGGCGCACGAGAAGATGGGCTTTCACGAGGGCGCTGGGGCCTGTGCGCCGACCAGCTCAACGAGCTGGTCGCCAGGATCTGACCGGCAAGACACACGACACGACAGGGAGAATCTCGTAGCTGCAAATTTCGTCTGGTACGAATTGATGACCACTGACGCCAAGTCGGCGGAGGGCTTCTACAGCAAGCTGGTTGGCTGGAAGCCGCAGGATGCGAGCCAGCCCGACATGACCTACACCATGTTCCTCACCGGCGAGATGCCGGTGGCCGGCCTGATGACCCTGTCGCCCGAGGCCTGCAGCTCCGGGGCGCGTCCGGCGTGGATCGGCTATGTCGGCGTCGACGACGTCGATGCCACCGCCCAGCGCGTCACCAAGGCCGGCGGCGCCATCCACGTGCCGCCGACCGACATTCCCAACATCGGGCGGTTCGCCATGGTGGCCGATCCGCAGGGCGCGGCCTTCTCCCTGTTCAAGGGCCTGTCCGAGATGCCGCGCCCGGACGCCGGCCCGACTACGACGGGGCTCGTCGGCTGGCATGAACTGATGGCGGTCGATGGCGAGAAGGCGTTCGGGTTCTACGCCGACCTGTTCGGCTGGACCAAGGCGGACGCGCTCGATATGGGCGCCATGGGCCGCTACCAGCTCTTCAATTCAGGCACCAGCACGATCGGCGGCATGATGACCAAGCCGGCGGAAGTTCCGATGCCGTTCTGGACGTACTACTTCCGGGTCGACGAAATCGGTGCGGCGATGGAACGCTTGAAGCAGTCCGGCGGCACGGTGATCAGCGGGCCGATGGAAGTGCCCGGCGGCGAGTGGATCGTCCAGGGCCTCGACCCGCAAGGCGCGATGTTCTCTCTGGTGAGCGCCAAGGTGTGATCTGATTCCTAAGCCTCTGTCCCGCGGAACGGCAATTCCTCGAGCAGCGTCATGGCGAGGGCGTGCAGGCGGGGCACGTTCGTCGTCGTGTCGACGCCGAGACCGACGGCGCGCAAGGCGCTCGGCGATGAAGGCCGTGACGTCGGCCTGCGTCAGACGGTTCAGCAGCAGGTAGCGGCGAGGCGTTTCGATCATGGCATCGATGGCGCTCAGGGCGTGCGCTGCTCGTAGGCGGCCGCGAGAAGCTTGTCGCATGCCCCCATCATGAGCGCCACCACCCGAAGGACGGCGCGGCGATCGGCGCCCTCCGCCGGCGTCATCGCCCGTGCGCGGCCATGCATCTCGTCGAGATGGTCGATGATGGCCGCGCTGTCGACCCAGCACCTCGTCGTCATCCAGCACCAGCGCCGGAATGCGTCCCAGCGGATTGGCCGCGCGTACCTCGGTTCGGTTTCCGAAGCCGGAGACGGCCTGCTGCCGGTAGGCCATCCCGTATGGCGCAAGCGTGATCGCGACGCGGCGCGTGTAGGGCGAACGATTGACGCCGATGAGCAACATTCTGTCGAGACTGTAATCCCGTGCTCTCTGGCCAACCCAGCTAAAACTATCGACGAGTTGGGGAACCCAGTCGACGTCTCACAGACCGAACGGACAGGTATCGGGCACGCCCTTGCACCCTTGCTGCTGGCCAAGCGGCGCGACAGCGATTCGCTGCATCCCGTGCGCCGCCATGCGCGCCGGGCGAGGCCCTACTGCGCGACCAACTCGTCGCGCAGCGTGCTCATGCGCCGGCGGTAATTGGAACGAACTGCGCTTCTCACGCCCTCTTCTGCACCCACTTCTCGATCAGACCGGCGACAGCCAGAAAGCCTCCCCACTACCACGAAGCCGGGCACCTTGAAGCGGGCCACGGAATCAAGCGCCATCATTCCGGCCAGGAACAGCGGGGTCGCGACCAGAGGCACGCCGATGACCAAAGCCGCGACGCGCCTCCCCTCCGAGACAGGGGAAAGCAGCACGGATGTGGGGAGACTATCGACAGAATCACCCTTCCTTCTGCCAGACCAGGGCGCAGGTCACGATGAAGCGCGCCGGCATCAGGTTGACTGGCTCGGCCTGACGCAGCGGAGGCGGCCGGCCGTCGGCGTGGGTGCACCATCGGTCGCCGCCCCCTTCTCCGCCCGCGAGCGCGCCTCAGCGGCCAGCTGCCCGTTCCGCCCACTTGATGTGCTCATTGGCTGCGCGCATCAGCAGCGCGGTCTCCTTTTGCACCCGTGCTTTGACGAGATTTTGGCGGGTCTCGTCGGTCCCTGCCTCGCGCAGCTTGGGTTCCTGGAGCAGAAGCTGGTACAGCACCTGCGGGTTGGGCGAGCGCACCAGGCAGCCGATCAGGGTGTCGGCGACGTAACAGGGCAATTGCTGAGCTGCTCCCGACATCGAAGATATCGGCACCGTTATCGTGCCGCGCCACGCCCGGTTGTCGAATCGCTTCGCGATCTCGTCGTCGTTTCCCAGCATCATTTTCATCAGTCCCAGGGAATCGAGGTCAGCCAGCGTGTATCGCGATGCACGGGCGGCGTCGCTGAAGACGATATAGTTGATCCCTTCCCATGATGAGAGCCACGTGTTGGGGTTGGACCAGGGGAGATCGTTGCGCACGAAGTAGGCGCGCGCATAGCGCTCGACACCGAGCCGCTTCTCCTCGTCTTCGATGCAGCAGTACGATTCGACATGTTCAAAGCGGTAGCCATTGGGCGTGGCCGCGGCGGGGAACTCGCTGGCGAGCAACGATCCCAGGCTCTGCTGCGCCTGACTCGGCTTGTTGCCGAGCAGCAAGATGGTGCCGAGGACGGCGCATCCAATGACGATCACGCGAGCAAGCACGATGTTCTTCATGGCGATCTGTCTCCTTCCGGCTGGCCCCTGCCAGCCGCGGGACGCATCATATGGAGGCTCCCGTCCAGCCACGATTGCCGGCCATTGCCGGCGATTGCCGCCGGGCGCGACGGCCCCGATGCTCAGGCCTTCACGACATATTCTGCCTGTGCGACCGTGACCGCGCCGGTCCATTTGCGCAGCTTGTCCTCGATCAACCGCCTCAGATTGGTGAGGAATCGGCTGGTTTCCGCCTCATCCATGATGCCGGCAGACGGGCCGGCGCCGCGAGGATCGAGCCTGGCAATCGCCTCCTTCTGCCAGACCAGGGCGCAGGTCACGATGAAGCGCCCCGGCATCGAGTTGACCGGCTCGGCCCGGCGCAGCAGCAGCAAACGGCCGTCGCTCAGCGTCGGAACGATGGGAGCGGCAGCCACAGCATGGTCTCGCCCCAGCTCAGGTCCCACAGATGCTTGCCGATCGGCGCGGGATCCCGGGTGAAGAAGGTGTAGGCGGCGACAGGCGCCCCCTTGGCGGCGATCACCGCGAGCTGTTCCTTGTGCTTGCCGACCTCGAACACCATCGGCCCAGCCCCACCCGAGCGGCGCGTGTAGGGCGAGCGATTGACCCCGATGAGCAACATGATGGCGGGACCGTAGACCTGCACTTACCGCCGGGACCAGTGCAGCTTCTCGACAATGCAACTTGTCGACACGGGCGCCCCGCTATCGACGCTCGTTCGGCGCGGCGAATGCAAGAACTCGCTGCGCCACCAGCTCGTCGCGCAGCGTGTTCATGATCCAGCAGAACACGTCGTGGCGATCGTCCTTGTCGGGCAATTCGTGGACAATCGGGCGCGACGCCGTCGCCATGAACGCCTCGACTATTTCCGGATGCGCCGCCATCTTCGCTCGATTGGCCTCGAGGATCAGCAGGTGATGCTCGGGCGATTCGAAGCCTATGGTGCGGCCATGGTAATCGAAGTGCGCCGGCAGCCGGCGCGGCGCCACGTGCTTCGCGCGCGGCCCCACAGCGGCGCCACCTTGGGTCGCCGAGCCGGGCTGACGATCAGCCAAGTGTAGAACGCCTCGACCGACCCGAAGGTCACGCCGTCCAGGACGAACGGCGTATGCGCGAAGTGCGACATCAGGCGCCCGATCTCCTCGTCCGATCGGGACCAGATGTTCAGCGGTGCCGCGCCGGCCGGCGTGGTCACCGGACCCATACCCGGGCGACGAAAAAGGCCCCTCGCACCTCGTCGGCTGCGAGGGTCCGACGATTCGGACTGTCGGGCCAGGGATCGCGCACAGTGAGCTCGGTGAGCTTGATATGGCCGGAGCGGTCCTTGACGTAGCTCGCCGTGGTGAGGACGGTCGCGTGACCGACGGCGCCGATGATCAGCGGACGGCCGCGATCGAGTTCGGACACCAGCTGCCTGGCGCCGTCGTTTAAGAAAAGCTGCGTCGCCATGTCGGTGGCCTGGCTGCCGCCCTGTCCCGGGACGCTGGTCGATACGACCAGCGCCGCATCGGGCAGCACCTCGGCGGCGGCTTGGAACTTGAATCCGTACTGGTCGATCCACTCGCCGTTGATCGCCCGGATGATCTGCGGCGCGTTCGCGCCGTCGCCGTCAACCCGGCACTTGCTGCTGCCGAAGATTTTCTCGACGGCCCATTCCTGCGCCGTCTCGCGGCCTTGCAGGGAAAATACGGCCTGGATGCAGGCGGCCCAGCACCAGTCGCGGCAACGCTGCCGCACCGTCTCCATCTTGCCGATCTCGAGCCCGGAAACGCATTGCTGATAGCCCCGTGCATCGGCAGCAGTGCAACGGGTGGCGCTGTGGGCCAGCGGCGCATGCGCCAGGACGGCGGCCGGCAGACCGGCCATCACGAACCTGCGAGAAATCACGACGACCTCTTTCAGTTGCGACGAATGGGGCGAACGGCGTTCTCACGCCCGCTTCTGGGTCCACCGCTCGAACAGGCCGACGACGGCCAGGAAACCGACGACAGCCAGGAAGCCGAGCGCCTTGAAGCGGGCCACCGCGTCGAGCGCCATCATGCCGGCCAGGAACAGCGGGGCCACGACCAAGGGCACGCCAATCACGAAAACCACGACACGCGCTACCCAGTCCGGCCTGCCGTCGTCGCGGACAAGCCGATCCCAGAACAGCAGGCCGAACACGATCACGCCCATCGGGAAGCCCAGCGCCGTTGTGGTCGAGCCGACCGCGTCGCCGATCCGGTACGCGGTCGCATCGATGAGCCAGCCCAGTGCGCCGAAGGCGGCGGTGAAGTAGATCGCCGCGGCGATCACAGTGCCGGCTACGCATGCGACGAGCATGAAAACGGCAATGGCGAGTTTTTTCATGGCTGGACCTATCGGGAAGAGGACGTGCGGCGAACCGTGTGCGCGTCGATCAGCTTGTTCGACCCGAGCGCCAGGGCAACGACACCCATGATCGACGCGTATCCCACGGCCATCGACGCCATGTTGCCGCTCGCCAGCACCAGTACCTTGAACGCAGGCCAAGCCGAGGCATAGAGCGGCAACCCGATGCACGGCAGGGCAACCAGCCCCGCCAGGATCAATGCGGCAAAGCTCGCATAGGTCTCTTCCGTCTCGAGCAAGGCGTAGACCAGACGACCGCCCATCACGGCCCCGGCTGGTACGCCGAAGGCAAAGGCGGGGAAGCTGGCGCGGCGTCCGAGATTGTCGGCTGCGGTGGCCACACTGACCATCCAGTCGAGCACGCCGAGCACAGCGGCGAAATAGAGCGCGCCGACGATGGCGCCGATGACGGCGCATCCGATGACGATCGCGGGAGCAAGGATGATGTTCTTCATGGTGATCTGTCTCCATCCGGCCGGCACCTGCCAGCTGCGGGCGGAAGATACGAAGGCACCCCTCCCGTTGCGATTGCCGGCCATTGCCGGCGATTGCCGCCTGGCCTGCCGGCCGCCATGTTCAGGCCTTCACGACATATTCAGCCTGGGCGACCGCGACCGCGCCGGTCCATTTGCGCAGCTTATCCTCGGTCAACCGCCTGAGATTCGTGAGGAATCGGCTGGTTTCGGCTTCGTCCATGATGCCGGCCGACGGGGTGGCTCCGCGCGGATCGAGCCGCGCGATCGCTTCCTTCTGCCAGACCAGCGCGCAGGTCACGATGAAGCGGCCGGGCATCGGGTTGACCGGCTCGGCCTGGCGCAGCAGCAGCAGCCGGCCATCGCTCAGGGTCGGTACGATCGGAGCCGGCAGCCAGAGCATGGTCTCGCCCCAGCTCAGGTCCCACAGATGCTTTCCGATCGGCGCCGGATCGCGGGTGAAGAAAGTGTAGGCCGCGACCGGTGCGCCCTTGGCGGCGATCACCGCGAGCTGACCCTTGTGCTTGCCCACCTCGAATACCAGCGGCCCGGTACCGCCCGACGGCTGGACGTCGGCGCCAAACGAGCGGCTGGCCGAGAACCGCTCGACGACCAGGCGCGGATTGTCGTGGCCGCGCGGCGGCTCCAGGGTCATGTCGCGCAGCAGCGCCTGGTGGGCACGATCGAGGTTGCGGGTCGCGGCGCCGCCCAGGGCGCCGAGCAGCCGGGTCACGAAGCTCAGCACCGGCAGCTCGAGATCGGCCGGCTCGAGGGCCGGCGCCGCGGCGCCGTCGGTCGCCGCCCCCTTCTCGGCCCGCGAGCGCGCCACGCCGATCCAGTCGTTCATGAAGCGCGTGAGGTCCTGGGCGATCACCGGCGAGCAGCCGAGATCGCCGCGCAGCAGCTTGGAGAAGCGCTGGGCACCATCCTCGGTCTTGAAAACGTGGTTGCCGATCCAGTTGTCGGGATCGTTGACGTCGGCCAGCTCGCGGAAGGCGCGCCACTTGAGATAGAGATTGGGGATAGCGGTCATGGGGCGATGATCCGGTTGTGACGGCGACTCTTGCCGAATGTTCTCAGTAGCCGGCTGTTCGTCGGGCCCAATTGATGTGCTCCTCGGCAGCGCGCATCAGCAGGCCTGTCTCCTTCTGCACCCGCGCTTTGACGAGATTTTGGCGACCCTCGTCGGTCCGCGCGTCGCGCAGCTTGGGCTCCTGCAGGAGGAGCTGATAGACCACTCGCGGATTGGGCGGGCGCACCAGGCAACCGATCAACGTATCGGCGACGTAACAGGGCAGCTGCTGCGGTGGTCCTGACGGCGAGCTGATCGGCACCGTGATGGTGCCGCGCCACGCTCGCTCATTGAATTTCTTGGCGATCTCGTCATCGTCCCCCAACATCATCTTCATCAGATTGAGGGAGTCGAGATTGGCGAGCGTGTATCGCGACGCGTGATCGGCATCGGTGAAGACGATGTAGTTGAGCCCCTCCCACGTGGAAAACCAGGTGTTGGGCTTCTGGGGAAGGCCATCGCGTATGAAATAGACCCGCGCGTAGCGCTCGATACCGAGGCGCTTCTCCTCTTCCTCGCTGCAGCAAAACGGTTCGACGTGGCGGAAGCTGTATCCGAGGGGCGTGGCCGTGGCGGGAAACTCGCTGGCGAGGAGAGTTCCCAGATCCTGGCGTGCCTGTTCCGGTGCGTCGCCGGATACCGTGCCGAGTAGCGCCGATGAGTAGTGAACCCAGCCGTACCACGCCAGCGACAACGCCCCGACGAACAGCGGTATCCCGGACGCCCCGATCACCAGCTTGCGCCACGGCCGGCGCCGTGCTGGCGGCCCTGGTCGCGGCGCGGGCACGGCGCCGATCGTATCCCCGGCCACCGCCGGCTTGCCGATCTCGCCTTCCCTCACCGCTGGCTTGTCGATCCCGCCGTCCGATACCGGCTTGTCGACCGCTTCGTGGCGCGCCTCTTTGCGCTCCACCGCCACCAGGGGCGGCAACGAACCATGCATATAAAGGGCGGGGTTCTGCTTGCCGGCCGTAGCCTGGTGCACCCGGTCCGCCGCCTCGACGAAAACGTCGTGGATGCGCCGGCCCCGCTCGAGCAGGCCGGGCAGGACCTCGACCAGCGCCGTGGCATAGGGGCTGCGGTCGCTGTCGCCATCCTCGGCCACCTCGCCGGCGGCGGTGGAATAGACCACCAGCATGCCCTCGGCCGGCAGCTTCAGCGCGGCCAAGCCCTGCGTCACGTCACGCGAGGACACCGCCATGTTGGGAAGTGGATTGTTGCGGCAAGCGTCGAGCACGATGACGTTGGCCTTGCGCGGCATGCGCGCCAGCTCGGCGACAATCTCGTCGACCCTGAGCGCGCCGGCCGGCAGATGCCGGCTCGAGGGAATGCTGGCGTTCACCGGCAGCACATAGTTGGTGCCTTCGTGCTGGATGCCATGCCCGGCATAGTAGAACAGCGCCACCGAGCCTGATCCCGCCTGCTCAAGGCGAGTGCAGAAATCGATGACCGCGCCGTGAAACGTGGGCTTGTCGGCGTCTTCGAGAATGGTGGCCGTGAAGCCGAGCCCGCGAAGCGCGTTTCCCACCAGCCGGACGTCGTTGACCGGGTTGGAAAGCGCACCCTGCGAATAGTGGGCATTGCCGACGAGCAACGCCATGCGCCTCTCGTCGCCGGACGACACGGGTCCTTCCGTGCCGCCATCCTGTTCCTGTCGCTGCTCCGTTCCTCCAGAACCGAAATATCGTGACGCCATGGTCCCGCCAATTCACCGCGAGTATAAGCTACAGTGGCACTGGCGGCGATAGCGGCGAGACGATCTTGCGAGGCTCAATCGCCGGTAGCACCTGCCCATTCCCGGTCCCGGGACGACGTTCTCCCCGACTTCAAAGGCCGGCCATTCGTTCTGCCCACCTCACGTGCTCCTCGGCCGCATGCATCAGCAGGCCGGCCTCCTTCTGCACGCGCGCCTGGACGAGCTTCTGACGAGCCTCGTCGGTCCGCGCCGTGCGCAGGGCAGGCTCCTGCAGCATCAGATGATAGAGCACGCGCGGGTTGGGCGAGCGCGCCAGGCAGCCAATCAACGTATCGGCGACGTAGCACGGCAACTCCCTGGAGCCTTCGGGCGACGACGTGACGGTCACTGACATCGCACCGCGCCACGCCCGCTCATTGAAACGCTGGGTGGCCTCTTCTTCGGTGCCGAGCATCACCTTCAAGAGGTCGGCCGATTTGATGTCCGCAAGCTTGAACCTCGCAGCATGGCCGGCGTCGGTGAAAAAAATGTAGTTGTAGCCTTCGAATGAGTTGAACGGCTCCTTCGACGCGGGTTTCGGAAGATCGTCGCGGATGAAGAAGTCTCTGCCGCGGGCTTCGATGCCGTAACCCTCGTCGTTCGAGGTCACGCAGCAGAAGCCGCCGAGATGGGCGAAGCGATATCCGGACGGTGTGATCGATGCTGGGAACTCCTCGCCGAGCATTGACCTGAATCGCTCCCACCGGGTTTCTGTCATTTCCCGGATGAGCTGTCTCGCAGCGGAGAACGGCCGGCTCTCCAATGCCAGCGTCGCCCACCCAAGTGCCATGAGCGCGGCCACTACGCCGACTGTCCAGGCCAGCGGCCGCCTCCACCGTTGCCGTCGCGACGTCGGCGCAGACGCAGGCACCTCGCGTTCTGACGCGGCGATGTCGCCGACGCGTGCTTCCGGCTCTTCCAGCGCAGGTAGCGAGCCGTGCATATAGAGGGCTGGCTTCTGCTTGCCGCCCGTGGCCCGGCGCACGCGGTCGGCCGCTTCGACGAAAACGTCGTGGATGCGTCGGCCTCGCTCGAGCAGGCCGGGCAGGACCTCGACCAGCGCCGTGGCATACGGGCTGCGGTCGCTGTCGCCATCCTCGGCGACCTCGCCGGCAGCCGTCGAGTAGACCACCAGCATGCCCTCGGCCGGCAGCTTCAGCGCCGCAAGGCCTTGCGTCACGTTTCGCGAGGACACTGCCATGTTGGGCAACGGATTGTTGCGGCAGGCGTCGAGCACGATGACGTTGGCCTTGCGCGGCATGCGCGCCAGCTCGGCCACGATCTCGTCGATCCGGAGCGCGCCCGCCGGCAGATGCCGGCTCGACGGTATCTCGGCTTTGACCGGCAGCAGATAGTTCGTACCGTCGTGCTGGATGCCGTGCCCGGCATAGTAGAAGAAGGCCACTGCGCCTGATCCCGCCTGCTCGAGGCGGGTACAGAAGTCGA
>NZ_JBFWZI010000214.1:0-7899 GCF_050185545.1 Reyranella sp.
TCGTCTCGCTCTCCTCCTTTCTGCCGAGCAGGCCAAGCACGGCCTTGCCCGAGACGTCGAGCAGCCAGACCAGCGGCGCGGCGACGCGCGCCAGCAGCGCCATGGCCGGTGCGACGGTGGCCGCGACGCCTTCGGCATTGCGCAAGGCGATCTGCTTGGGGACCAGCTCACCGACGATCAGCGACAGATAGGTGATCAGCGCAACGACGCTGCCGTAGGCGACCGGCTCGGCGAATCGTCGCGACACTCCGGCTTCGACCAGGCCCTCCGTCAGGCGCGCGCCGAGCGTCGCACCCGAGAAGGCGCCGGCCAGGATGCCGACCAGCGTGATGCCGATCTGGACAGTCGACAGGAAGCGACCGGGATTCTCGGCCAGCGCGAGGGCGGACGCCGCGCCGCGCGATCCGCGGTCAGCCAGGGCCTTCAGCCGGCCGCGCCGCGCCGAGACGACGGCAAGCTCCGACATGGCCAGCAGGCCGTTGATCAGGATCAGGACGATGGCGACGAGCAGCTCGATATAGATCATGGATCGCATTGTGGGACGGGCACAGCATCATAGACGAAGCCTTTGTCCACCGACGACAACGACAAGCTGCGCCTGCCGAAAAGGCCTCGGGCGTCCGCGTCAGACCAACCAGGCGTGGCCGAAGGTGCTGGTGAAATCGAGGCCGACCACCAGATCGTTGTAGTCGCGATCGCCGCCGCCGCTGGTGTCCTCCCAACCCCAGGTGTTGAATCCGTAGTTCCACAGGTGGCCAACGGGATGTCCGCCAACGCTCTCGTTGGCCTGGGCGAACGCCCAGTGGACAGTGCCCTGCGTGAGATCGGTGAGCTTCATGGCGACGAGATCGCCGGCATCGACGCCCGCGATCATGACCTCGGCGTAGTTGCCGTAGCCCGGGCCGGCGATCGTCGTGCCGCCCGTGGTCGTCACGTACGCGCGCGCCTCGGCCGCCGCCGCATAGCCGGCGTTGCCGGGCTGCAGGCCGTCGATCGAGCCGTTGAAATCGTCGACGCGATAGAGCTCGACAGCGAGGCTGTCGGTCCCGTTCTGCCGGATGCGCACCACCGCCGTCTGCTCATCGTGCCCGCCGACCGTCTCGGCGACGGCCACCGGCCGCGCGAGGCGCACGCTGCTGTCGGCGCCGGTCGAGACGAAGTCGAGGAAGCCGAACGGATTGCTGAAGGAGACTTGAGGCGTGAGCGTCGCCGCACCGTCGATCAGCGCGGCCAGCTGGTTGCCGGAAGCCGCGACGGCCTGGCCCAGCGCACCCTGCGCCGCACCGTCGAACAGGCGCACCAGCGCCGCATCGAAACCGTCCTGCAGCGTCTGCTGCGCCAGCAGGCTGGTCCAGGCATAGGGTTGTGCGGCGACGCTGGTGAAGCTGTCGCTCGACCCGCCGACGAACAGGCTCACGGTCGCGGCGGAAACAGACGTTGTTTGCACCAGCAGGGTCTCGGCGGTCGCGACCGTCAGCCCGGCCGATGCGCTCGACGCGACCACATCCGGAACCGAATCGTACGAGGTCTGCTCGTGCGCGATGGCGGTGAGGGCGCGGGCGAGAAAGAGTCCGTTCGGCGTGCCGAGCCCGGTCGTGAGGTCGTAGCCTGGCCCGGCCGAGTAGCCGTATCCGGTCGGCGTGATCGCCGTGCCGTCGCTGGTGATCGGCCCGCCGAGTGTGAAGGACGAGGTGTTGCTGCCGATCTGGATGTCGTTGAACGAGGCCGGCGCAATTGTCGCCGCCTGATAGAGCAGGTCGTTCATGTAACCGAGCGGCGGCAGCTCCTGGTCATGGAACACGGCGTTGATCTGCGACACGAGCGACGCCCACAGCGGGGCGGCGGCACTGGTCCCGTCATCGTTCGACGTGCCGGCCATGTCGGCGGTGGGCACGATGTAGAGCATGTTGCCGCCGGCGTTGGCGGAGACATCCGGCGTTCCGCGGCCAACCAGGGCGTGCGGGTCCGAGGTCGTCGGCACGAGGCCGAAGGCGCCCTGATAGGCGGGCACCGGCTGCGTGGAATCGACGCCGCCGGCGCCCGTGTTGTTGTGCAGGAACCCGGTCTGCTCCCTGGCGCCGGGGACGCCCATCGTCGTGCCGTCGAGGTAGTACCGGTTCCACACCGTCTCGATCAGCATGGTGTCGAGATTGGCGGTTGTGGGCAGCGTCGTGAGTCCGCCAGCAATCAGTTGCCACAAGG
The DNA here is from genome assembly GCF_050185545.1 of Reyranella sp. GTDB lineage: Bacteria > Pseudomonadota > Alphaproteobacteria > Reyranellales > Reyranellaceae > Reyranella. Next base: position 2,203 of record NZ_JBFWZI010000214.1, read on the forward strand.
TCGCCGGGTCGCCCGCCAGCGCGGCATTGGTGATGGTCGCCAGGGTGGGGTCGGTCATCGCCGCGCCGACCGTGCTGATCGATGTGCCGCCCACCATCAGGGCATAGGGGCTTGCCCGATTGACGCCGACGTTGGTCAGGCCGTTGCCGTACTGGTCGCCCGACCCGCCGTCGCCGTTCGCGTTCATCACCGAGATGTTGCGCAGCGCCGCATCGACGAAGAGCTCGCGCGAGGCGATGAGGAAAGGGGACTCCGGCGCCGATTGCGTGGCGAAGCGGAACGACGAGGTGACGACTTTGGGGTCGTTCACGGTGTCCCAGAACGACGACTGGTAGGCGGTGAAGGCATTGGCCTGCGCGCCCGCCTTCGTGCCCGAGCCGGCGAACAGGATCAGCGGGCTCTCAGGGTTGGTGGCCGTGACGACGCCGACATCGAGCGAGCGCTCGCCGGCCGGGTTGAACGCCGGCGGCGCGACCGTGGGATAGGACTGGAGACCCGGTGCGACGTCGATCACGACGGCGCTGGTCGAGATGCCGGCCCCCTGGCGATAGATGTCGATTGCCGCCTGGAAGCCGGTGCCCTTGTCGTCGCCGGGCAACGACGTTCCGACTCCGGGTTCGACGAAGCCGATGGCCGCAGTCGGCACCGCAAGGCCGGTCGACGGATCGCGCAACGGCCCGGCAACGGGAAAGTCGTAGTAGGTATCGGCGATCACCTGCGGATAGAGATCGCTTTGGCCCTTTTCAGCGGCATTTCCCGGGCTCTGCCATTGCTGGACCATCGGCGCCACCACGCCGTTTCCAGGGTCGAGCAGCACGCTGCGGAAAGCATTGGTGTCGAACCACAGGCCGACGACGCCCTGGCTGGTGAGCCAGTCCGCCGGCAGTGACAGGCTGCCCTCCCAATAGCGGATCGAACCGCCCGACGGATCCGTGCCCTCCAGCAGGCTCGCCGTCGGGCCGAACAGGTTGGTGAAATTGCCCTGGTCGAGCTGAACCCAGATCGTGCGCGATTCGGGCGACGAGATGTAGCCATTGACGGGCGAGACCTGGTCGACGGTCTGGATGCCGAGACCCGCCAGATCGTCGTGCACATTCTTGTACGCGTTCGGGTCGGCGCCATAGGTCGACCACAGCTTGCCGCTCGCCTCGAGCTGGGCGAGCTGCTGCTGGCGCGATGCCCAGTCGGCGCTCAGCAGCGAGGCCGGATCGTTGGCCCGCGCCAGGATCAGCGCGACATTCAAAGTGAACGACGAGACCGGCGCGCCGCCGCCGAGGGGATCGGCGCCGCTGCGGTAGCTGTCGAAATCGAGGTAGGTCGAGTGCCGCAGCTCGGCGTAGGTGGTAGCCATGCTCGGTCTGACTGGATGCTCGAGTTCGACTACTCCGCTGCCTTGGGTATTGCCGATTGCTGCATGCGCAACACCTCCTCCCAGCCACGGTAACCGGTGAAGCCATCCTTGTCGAAGAACAGCACCGGGCCGTCGCAGAAGAACAGGTACTCGGTGTCCTCGAGCGCAGTGGTGGCGCCGTGCACCATGCCGTTCACCTCGTGCAGGAAGTCGCCCGGACCATACTCATTGTCGCGCACCTGCAGGCGGCCTGACAGCACGAAGGCGAAAGCCGCCGACAGATGCTTGTGCGGCGGCGCGACGTAGCCCTTCTTCCATTTCAGCAGCACGGCCCAGCGGCCCGATTCCGGGCCCACCCACAGAACCTTCGTCCAGGCCTGACCCGGCTTGGTCTCGATCCAGGGAATCTCGGACGAGCGGGTGATCGAATCGGCGAGTTCGCTGTTCACCGGGCGAATGTCCTGGGGCAAGGCCATGTGTTCCTCCGATGGCATGTCGGCTCGGTCGATGCTAGGCGGGGTTTGGTGCTGCGCCAATGGTCGTACGCATCCCCGAGCCGTCAGCCGGTCGGCGGTTTCGCGCACCGTCAGGTCATTTCGCGCCGGGCGCTGGCGGCGGCACGATCTTCATGACGAAGGAGGTCGGCTTGTCGGTCGGCCCGAACGGACCCGGCACCTTGTTCTTCACCGGCGGCAGGCTGCGCAAGTAGGCGACGATGGCGCTGGCGTCGGACTGGGTGAGCGAGGCGAAGGCGTGCCACGGCATGATCGGCGCGAGCAGCCGGCCGTCGGGCCGGATGCCGGTCTGCAGCGCGGCCAGGACCTGGGCGTTGGTCCAGCTGCCGATCCCGGTCTCCTTGTCGGGCGTGATGTTGGGACCGTAGAAGGTACCGAGCCCCGGCATCTCGAATCCAACCTCGGAGCCGCCAAGGAAGCGGGTCTTGTCGGGCTTGCCCAAGAAATATCCCGGCGTGTGGCAGTCGTTGCAGCCGCTGATCGTCACCAGGTATTTGCCCCGCTCGACCGGGGTCTGGGCCTGGGCAACGGGCGCAGCCAAGGCGGCGGCAGAGATCAAGCTGCAGAGCTGCAATTTCCACGACAAGGTCATCAACGGTGTCTCCTTCGGTCCATCCTAGGGTTGGCCGCAGACCGTGTCAGCAAGCCGGCGGATCTCATGCTCTTCCGGACCGCGGGCGTCTCGCCCGCTCATTGATCTTGAGCGGGCGAGATAGCGTGAGCGCCATGAACTCGGATCATCGAGGCCGAAGGCGCCGTGCGTTGCATCGCACGTGAATATCTCGGAAACGTCCGACCTTCCGCTCGGCTGTTTCCAGCCGAGCGGGAACGCGCTTCATCGCCTTCGATCACGCTTTTGACAAGATTCTTGTAAAAAGAGCTTGCCTATCGGCACGCCTTTCGCCAAATATCTTGTCGAAAGACATTGTCATGAACATACGAGACCTCATCTCTCGCACCGGGCTCCCCGAGCGCCAGGTTCGCTACCTGATCGCCGAGGGCTTCATGCCGGCGCCGCGCGGCGGTCGGGCCAATGCCGAATACGGCGACGACCACCTCACGGCGATCGAGCGCTATCGGCGGCTGCACGACCTCGGCTTTCCGCCGGCGGCCATCAAGCTGCTGCTGCAATCCACGGAGGGCGTGCCCTTCCAGGTCGCCCCGGGCGTCACGCTCGTCGTCGCTCCCGACAAGCTGGGAAGCGGCGAGCCTGTCGGCCCCCTCATGGAACGACTGAAGATCCTTCTCACCGACCTGCTCAAGGAGCGCGACCATGCCGACCGCCCAGCCGCCAGCCGCCCCCTCGCCAGCCGTCCCGTCGAGCGTCACGATTGATCCTTTGGCTGCCCTGATGGTCGGCGTGCTGGGAAGGACGCGCGGCCATGCCCTCCCGCTGATCGCTACCGCCTTCGACGTCACCATCGACTCCGGCCTCGCCGTGGTCGACACCAGGCGTGTCTTTCGCAACGACGAGGCCGCCAGCATCGAGGCCACGATCACCTTTCCCCTGCCCGTCCACGCCACGCTGTTCGCCCTCGAGGCTCGCCTCGACGGGCGGGTGCTGACGGCGCGGGCCGAGCGGCGCAAGCAGGCGCGGCTCGCCTACGAGGACGCGCTGGAACGCGGCAAGGCCGCGATCCTGCACGAGGAGGTGCTGCGCGGTGTGCACATGCTGTCGATCGGCCAGATCGCGCCGGGCGCCACGATCGAGGTGGTGACGCGCTGGGCCGCGACGCTCGCCGTCGTGCAGTCACGCGGGCAGCTGCGCATTCCGCTGACCGTTGGCGACATCTACGGCCACTCGGGACTGCCCGACTCGGACGAGCTGACCTGCGGCGCGCCGGCCGCGCAAGCCGAGCTCGTCGTACGCTGCCGCGATGGCGTGGTGGGCCTCGCCGGCGGCAGCCTGCAGGAGGGACGCGCGAGCGTTCCCACTGACCGGCCGATCGATCTCCTGGTCATGCAGGAGACCAACCACGCACTGCGCGGCCGGGCCGCCGACGGCCGCGACGTCGTGCTCGCCATTCGCCGGCCCGACCAGCCAGGTCGCGCGCTGGACGCCTGCGTGCTGGTCGACCGGTCGGGCTCGATGGATGGTCCATGCTCGGCCCGCGAGCCCGGCCTCACCAAGCATCGCGCCGTGACCAACGGCCTGCGCGCCATGGCGGAGCGTCTCGGCAGGTCGGATGCGATCGAACTCTGGCAGTTCAACGATCGCGTCAATCAGGTCGGCCGATTGAACGAGGAGACTGGGCGCGCCCAGAACGGTCGCGGCCTGCCGTCCCTGGTCGACATGCTGGCACCGCCGGAAGGCGGCACCGAGATCGGCAACGCGCTCACCCAGGCGATCGCCAGGTCGCAGAGCCGCGACCTTCTGCTGGTGACCGACGGCAAGAGCCATGCGCTGGACGTGCAGCACCTCGCCCGAGCGGGCCGGCGCATCGCCGTCGTGCTGGTCGGCGAGGACAGCCTCGAGGCCAATGTCGGCTACCTCGCGAGCCTGACCGGCGGCGACATCTTCGTCGCCCAGGACGGCGATCTCGCCGACATCCTGGTTGCGGCACTGGAATCGCTGCGCACGCCGTCCGCGCCGGTGCCGAAGATCGAAGGGACGCTCGACCGCATCAAGGCGGTGCGTGGCGGGGCCGAGCTGGAGGTCGAATGGACGGCCGCCACGGAAATCGCGCTCGATCCAATCCTGTCGCGCGCCGTCGCCGCACTGGCGGCAAGCCTCGCCCTGCCGGCGCTCGACGAAGCGGCGGCGGCAGAGCTTGCCGAGCGCGAGGGACTGGTCACGCACCTGACCAGCCTGGTGCTGGTCGACGAGGCCGGCGCCGTTCAGGAGACCGTGCCCGCCATGCGCAAGATCCCGCTGCCCACGCCGGCTACGGCGGTCGTGGCGGCAGCGTACGATAACGGGCCGCGCGCGGCCGCGATGGCGGCAGCGAGACATCGCCACGAAGCAATGGCCAGCATGCCGATGCCGAGCCCGCGGAGCGAGCCACCGGACCGCGCGCCGCGCGTCGGCTCGGCGCGCCCGGCAGCGCCCGGCGCTCCGATGGCGCCGTCGCCCTTGCGCCGCGGACCGTCCTTTCCGGGCCCTGCCGAGCTGCTCGAGCGCTTCCTGCCCAGCCGCGACGGCGATCGCGCGCTGGCCGAGCTGGCGCGGCTCGGGGCAGACATCGATTGGGATGCCGATCCGGGCAAGCTGCAGGCCGGCGACCTGTCGGGCCTCGATCGCGAGACCAGGAAGGCGATCCGCCGGGCATCGACGCTGCCTGAGGTAAGTGCGCTCGCGAAGAAGATCGGCTTCCAGCCGGTGCACCTGATCGTCGGACTGCTGGCACGGGCGGCCGCCTCGCGCAGCCGAACCGCCGCCCGCCTGGCGCGCGCCCTGCTCGGCGGCGCGCCGGACACAGCGCTGTCCGACCTCGCGCGCCGGCTCGGTCTCGCCGGCGCGTGAGGCGATTTCTTGCCAGTGAAACGAGCCCATACTACGGTCGCCGCCACGTGTTGATGGCGGGCGACGGGGCGGACGATGATCCGGTGTGTGCGGATTTGGACGGGTATCGACCAGAATTCGCACTTCGAGGAAGGCTGGATCAGGCTCGAGCGCGGCGCACACGGTGACCTGCTGACCGGTCAGCTGGCGACGGCGCACGCCTCGTTCCAGGAGACTGCGTCGGGCGGCACGCTGGCCTGGCACACCGCGCCGGTCCGCCAGCTCGTCATCACCCTGAGCGGCACGCTCGACTTCCAGACGCGCGGCGGCCAGCACTTCACGTTGCGGCCTGGCGACATCCTGCTGGCCGAGGATACGGCGGGCGGCGG
>NZ_JBFWZI010000214.1:7999-10748 GCF_050185545.1 Reyranella sp.
GGATGAGCGACAGCAGCACCGTCATCGACGCCGACGTCGTCCTGGTCGGCGCCGGCATCATGAGCACGACGCTCGCGGTCTTCCTCAAGGAGCTGCAGCCGCATCTGAAGCTCGAGATCATCGAGCGCCTGGCGGGCGAGGCGCAGGAAAGCTCGGGTGCCTGGAACAATGCCGGCACCGGCCACGCCGCCAATTGCGAGCTGAACTACACGCCGATGAAGGCCGACGGCACGGTCGACATCTCCAAGGCGCTGGAGGTCAACACCGAGTTCGACATGTCGCGCCAGTTCTGGTCGTACCTGATCCGCAAGGGCGCGATCGACGCGGATTTCATCCATCCGGTGCCGCACATGAGCTTCGTGGTCGGCGCCGATCGCGCGGCGTTCCTGAAGAAGCGCCACGCCACGATGAGCGCGCATCACTGCTATCGCGGCATGGAGTATTCGGAGGACCACGCCAGGATCGCCGAATGGGCGCCGCTCGTCATGGAAGGCCGCGATCCCGGGCAGGTCGTGGCGGCAACCCATATCGTGACGGGCGCCGACGTCAATTACGGCGCGCTCACCAGCAAGCTGCTCGCCTACCTCCGGAAGCAGGACGGCTTCACCGTACGCTTCAACCAGATGGTGACCAATCTGCACCGCCATCCGCAGGGCGGCTGGCAGCTCGAGGTCGAGAACGAGCAGACCGGTGAGACGCGCCCGGTCCGCGCGCACTACGTCTTTCTCGGCGCCGGCGGCGGCGCCCTGCCGCTGTTGCAGAAGTCGGGTATCCCGGAGGCCGAAGGCTTTGCCGGCTTCCCGGTGAGCGGCATCTGGCTGCGCTGCGCCAACCAGGCCGTTGCCGGCCGCCACGATGCCAAGGTCTACGGCATGGCCGCCACCGGTTCGCCGCCGATGTCGGTGCCGCACCTCGACACCCGCATCATCGACGGCAAGCGCTGGCTGCTGTTCGGGCCCTACGCCGGTTTCTCGACCAAGTTCCTGAAGCACGGCTCGCGGTTCGACCTGCCGGCGTCGGTGCGCCTCGGCAACATCCTGCCGTTGCTTGCCGTGGCGCGCGACAATCTCGCGCTCGAGGAGTACCTGATCGGCCAGGTGTTCGAGACCATGGGGCAGCGCTTCAACGCCTTGCGCGAGTTCTATCCCAACCTGAAGGAGTACGACTGGGAGCTCGACGTCGCCGGCCAGCGCGTCCAGATCATCCGCAAGGACCAGGCCCATACCGGCAAGCTCGAGTTCGGCACCGACATCGTCCATTCCGCCGATTCCTCGATCGTGGCGTTGCTCGGCGCTTCGCCCGGTGCGTCGACCGCGGTGTGGATCATGGTGCACATGCTCGAGAACTGCTTCCACCGGGAGCTGGTCGGCCACTGGGTGCCCAAGCTCAGCGAGATGATCCCCTCCTATGGCCGTTCGCTGAAGGACGACGCCCGGCTCTGCGAACGGGTGCGCAAGGACACCGCCGAGGTGCTGGGGCTGCGCACCGTCTGACCGGTGATGGCCGACGACCAGCGCTCGACGACGCCCGGCGGGACGGATCTCGGCGCGGCGCTCGACGTGCTGCTGCGCTTCGGCGTGGCGATGATGCACGCCGGCGACACCGCCTTCCGCGTGCGCGCGGCGATGGCTCGGCTGGCGCGCGCCCTGGGGATGGACACCCTGGCCGTGCAGGTCATGATCGGCAGCCTCCAGGCGACAGCGCGGCGCGGGGCTGAGACGGCAACGCAGGTGCGCGAGATCGGCCCGCCGGGCATCGACGCCCAGCGCATCGTCTCGCTCGAGACGCTGGCGCAGGCGAGCCGGCCGAGGCTGACAGCGCGCGAGCTCGCGGCCGCGCTCGATACCCTCGAGCAGGCCCGGCCGCATTACCCGATCGTCGTCGTCGCCGGCGCGATCGGGCTGGCCTCGGCGTCATTCTCATACCTCAACGGCGGCGATGCGCTGGGCACCGTCGCGGCGGCGGTTGCCGGCGGGACAGGCCAGGCCGTGCGTGCGCTGTTGTTCCGCCGCCACCTAAACCAGTTCGCTGTCACAGCCGTGTGCGCGGTGCTTACCGCCGGGCTCTACTGCGCCCTGGTGGCCGGCCTGGCGGCCAGCGGCTTCGGCCCCGGTCATGCCGCAGGTTTCATCTTCTCGGTGCTGTTCCTGGTGCCGGGCTTCCCGCTGGTGGCCGGACTGCTGGACAGCGTGCAGCACCAGACCATGGCGGCGGTGGGCCGACTCGCCTACGCCGCGATGATCCTGCTCGCCGCCTCGATCGGCCTGTCCGCCGTCACCGCGATCGCCGGCATCGCCGTGGTCCCGGCGTCCGCACTGCCGGGCGGCCTCGAACCGTGGACCCTCGTGCTACGCGCGCTGGCGAGCTTTGCCGGCGGCGTCGCCTTCGCCGTGCTCTACAACAGCCCGCCCGCCACCCTGCTGGTGGTCGGCGCCATGTCGCTCGCCGGCAACGAGCTGCGGCTCGCCCTGCATGATCTCGGCCTGGCGCTTGCGCCGGCGACCTTCTTCGGCGCGCTGCTGGTCGGCCTGATCGCCACCCTCGCGCGCCACCGGCTGCACCATCCACGCATCGTGCTGACGGTGCCAAGCATCATCATCATGACTCCGGGCCTGTTCGCCTTCCAGGCAATCGTCATGGTCAACCAGGGCGCGGCGCAGGCGGCGATCATCGCCGGCGCCAACTGCTTCTTCATCGTCGGCGCCATGGCGATGGGGCTGGTCGCCGCCCGCTTCATCACGGAGCGGCG
>NZ_JBFWZI010000215.1:0-10691 GCF_050185545.1 Reyranella sp.
GAGAACGCGCGGCTGCTAAGCGAGCTGCGTGAGAGGACTGAGCAATTGGAAGTGCAGTCCCGCGAGGTCGACAAACGCAACCGCGAACTGGAGCAGCGGGTTGCCGATCAAGTCGGCGAGATCGAGCCGCGTGGATCGGCTTGTGGCCCAAGCCGACATTGCCCTGAATCGAAGCGATGTCGGCTTCCAGGAGGAAAGCGGACCTGATGCCGACAGGCCATCGCTTCCGCTCATGACCCGGAGCGGACCTCGGCACCGCTTTGTCCGGCTTCATATTCCGCCCTGACCAAGATGTGTGCCAATGGCTGATGGACTTCTTGCCCTGGCCTTGTGACGTTCCCGCGACGAAACGCTGAACCGCCACCATGGTCACGGGCTCAGCGAACCTCTGGCAAAGGAGTAAACTGCCGGTCAAAATTCTTGGTCAGAATGCTAGGTGGCGTGATGGGAACGTCGATGAACCGCATTTCAATCATAGGCGCCGGGATTGGAGGACTCACTGCAGCCCTTGCGCTACATGACGTTGGCGCGCATGTGACGGTCTATGAGCAGGCCAAGCATCTTACTGACGAAGGCGCTGGCATCCAGATCGCGCCGAACGCTAGTCGGATCCTTTGCCATCTCGGGTTGCGCCATGTTCTGGCTGCCGATGCTGTCGCCGCAAGTACCAGCGCCTATCGCCATTACCGAACCGGTGCGGTGTTGAAAATCAATGACCCTTCGGAGAGTGTGCGACGGACCGGTTTCCCATACTGGCGCATTCACCGTGCGGATCTTCAGCGTGCGCTTGTATCAGCGCTCGCGCGGCGGGCTCCAGATGCGCTTCATCTGGGCTGGCAAGTACTGGCTGTGGAAACAGGAAGCGACAACGTTTCACTCGTCTTTAGCAACGGCCAACGCGTCACCAGCGATCTTGTCGTGGCGGCCGACGGTATTCGATCGACTGTTCGTTCAATGCTCTTCGCTCGTGATACGCCGCACTTCGAGGGTTACGTCGCCTGGCGCGGGCTTGTTCCGATGGCGGACCTTCCGGAGCGACTGCGGACAATGGGCGGCGCGTCGTTCGGGGGTGGGCGGTTTATTGTGAATTACGCTGTACGACGCGGCGAGTTGATGAACTTCGTTGCAATCGCGCGTCATGAAACGTGGGAGGAGGAAGGGTGGCGAATTCCATCGCGCCTCGCCGAGTTGCAGGAAGCGTTCACAGATTTCCACGATGATGTGCAGGAGCTGATTGGGCACACCCCGCCTGACCGACTCTTCAAATGGGGCATCTTCGGGCGCCCGCGTTTGCCGAGTTGGGTCCAGGGTCGCGCTTCCCTCCTGGGCGACGCGGCGCATCCAATGTTGCCATACCTTGCTCAGGGTGGCGCGATGGCGATTGAGGATGCGATGCTTCTGGCCCGCGCCGTGGCGAATGGAGATGGTCATGTATCAGCGCTGCAGCGGTGGGAGACTGCCCGCATGCCGCGCGTCAACCGGGTGAGCGATGCTTCTGCGGCCATGGCGGCGATGTTCCACACCGATGTCGATGCCTATGATCCCTCCCGTGACGTTTCCGCGGGCCGTTTGCCTGACCTGGCGACCTTCGACGCGTTGACTGCTCCGATCTGATCGGCTTGATCGGGTGACAACATGTCGTCTTATGGCCCACAGCGAGACGTCAAGTTCGGCCTTGGTCCTCGACAAGCTAGCCCAACGCCAGTCACTAAATAGGATGGGCCTCGAAAATGCTAAGTGGCGACTTTGTCGACACCGTCTTGGCCAACGTAAAGGCGGTGTCTGCTAGGAGTTTCGCGAATTCTTCGCGAGTACGTTCCCGTCCGCCGTCGGACATTACCAGCATCTCAAGGTCGGGCAGGAAGTGTCCCGGCGTTCCCGGCTGTCCAAGTTCCGGCAACTGCCGATCAATGACTAGCAGCCTATCCCCGGACGTCATGGCCTTCCGACAGTTCCGGAGGATCGTCATAGACCGCGCATCATCCCAGTCGTGAATCACCGTCTTCATCAGGTAGGTGTTCCCGCCGGCTGGGACATTCTCAAAAAAGCTGCCCCCAACGACCTGCGCCCGGTCGATAACCCCATGGTCGGTTAGCACACCTGTCGCCTGCGCGACGACATGAGGTAAATCGAACAAGACTCCTCGAAGGGATGGATTTGCCGCCAGGATCGCAGCCAATAGCTCTCCCGTGCCTCCACCGACATCGACGACGGTGCCTGCCTGAGCAAAGTCAAACGCTTCAAGCACCGCTCCTATCTGGGCCGACGATAAAGCCCTCATCGCCTGATCGTGAATCTCCGATTCTTCCGGATGCTCGGCGTAGAACTCAAATAGTTCCATTCCAAGCGCGCCCTTCGCTCCTCCGACTCCGGCACGGACGGCCCCGAGCAGATCTGCCCAACAGCGCCAACGCACGTCTCCCACGAGGAATAGGACAGCGGCACGAAACGAGCTTGGGACATCGGATCGTAACATCTCGGCCGCCGGGTTTAGCGAAAATTCACCGCCGCTCGATTCTGCGAAAACGCCAATCGCGCACAGTGCCCTCATCAAGCGATGCAGAGCCGCTGGATCTGTTCCCGTGGCAATCGCCAGTTCAGCGGCCCTCATGGGCTTTTGGGAGAGGTGATCTGCAACGTTCAGCTTTGCCGCTACGTGAAGTGCCTGCGATGTCTTCATGCCAGAGACGATCTGGTAAAGCGTGGCCACGGCTTGAGCCCGCGATTGGTCTTCCATGTCCTTCTCCCCACTTTTCTAAGGTCACTATGCCCCGCTGCTGATCTCCCGCAAAGGGCACCACCCCTCGAATGGGTAACCGGGTTGCACCACGGCCATGGTATCGCGGCGTGACTTGCTATGAGGAAGCAGGTCCACACCGTCTGGCCCGATGTCCGAGTTTGACCCATCTCAGACATTGGGCGTTGCCTGAACTATGCGGGAGAGTAGTCTGGGACAACCCCGAGGCTTTGCGCTGGACAATCATGGAGCAGACGATGGACGAGGCATTTCTGGCCTATCGCTCTATGGTTGAAAGCTCCACGCTTCGATCCATCTGGGTAGACGTGTATCGCGATCGTTTATGGGAGGAGGCCGCTCCGCCCGCCACGATGGCAACCATCGACGATATCCGGTTTGTGACCGACCATGTGAACCCGCAAGAAACATCTCGGATTGTCGAACTTGGGTGTGGATCTGGCGGCTTGAGCCGCTATCTGGCCCGTGCCTTTGGATCCGACGTCGTGGGCCTCGACATTGATCCCCTAGCGGTCCGATTGGCGCAGGAGCAAACCACGAACCAACCCTATTCGAGCAAGCTAGTCTTTGAGGCACGGGACATTTCCACGACCCGCCTCCCAGACAATGCCTTTGATGGCGCGGTGAGCCTCGACGTGTTGCTGTTTCCCAAAGACAAGGAAAGCGTTCTGCGCGAGGCTAGGCGCATTCTAAAACCGGGCGGTCGCTTTTGCGGGACCACTTGGGAATTGCGCGCGCCGAGCGTCGCCCTCTCTGCCCCTGCCTTCGAGGACTATACCGGGGCCTTCGAGGCGGCGGGTCTTATTGTTGAAGTCTACGAGGAAACCGACGGGTGGAAACCGCTCTTGGAGGGAGTCCTTGCAGGCATCCGGGCACGCGACGCGGACATCGCCCGCGAAGTTCCTCCAGCAAGACACGATAGGATGCGCAACTGGTCGCAAGTGAGACCAGGCGAGTTGGGCGACAATCGCCGCACGAGGTTCTGCGTTCGCAAACCGCAAACCTCGGCAAGTCCTCGGGGCTCGTGAGCGCAGAATCTCCGCAAGTGGCCCATCTCTGACGAATCGCTCGACGTTTGCGATGTCCGGAAGTGGGTCAGCAGCGGACGCGGCGATGCACGACTCTATGGGGGTTCGACCCTAGACCAACGCAATCGGGCGCACCGGGCAACCGGTCGCGCCCTTGAATTTCGCTGCCAGCAGGATGAAGCAGAAGCTCGCGATCCGGTCGCGGGCGAGCTCGTCGAGCGCGAGGTTCTCGATCAGGTGGACCCCGGCCTCGACGAGCACGTGCTGATGCACCGGCATCGCGATGCCGCGGTCCGGGTTGGGCAGCACCTCGACCGCCATGTTGTCGCAGCCGATCGCGACGACGTCGCGGCTGGTCAGCCAGCGGGCGGCGGGCACGTCGATCCCTGGCTCCCCTTGGAGATAGCGCGAATTGTCGACGCCGAAGAAGCGCCCCCAGCCGGTGCGGATCAGCACGATGTCGCCGGCCTGGATCGCCACGCCTGCCGCATCGGCGGCCCGCGCCAGGTCGTCCGGCCCAACGACGCGGCCCGGCTCGAGGAAGGCGCCGCCATCCAATCCGGAAACGTCGAGCAGCACGCCGCGACTGATCATCGGCGGCATGTGCTCGATGCCGAGACGCTCGAGCCCCCAATCGGTCACCACGTCGTTGGCGTTCAGCCCGTTGTACAGCTTGCCGCCAATGCTGAAATGGCCGAGCGCGTCGATATGCGTGCCGACATGCATCGTCATCTCGACACGCTCGACGTTCGAGCCGGCGTCGTTGGTGGCACCGGCGGCGCGGCGACGCCTGATCGAATCGCGCCAGGATGCCCAGATCGACTGAAGAAACGGTGTCTGGTTCGGCATCAGGAACGGCGCCTTGGGGCTGATCTCGTGGCTGAGATCGTAGAGGGCGCCGGTCTGGATCGAGCGCAGGGCCGAGAGGCGCCGTTCGGGCGTCAGCAGGTTCCCCGCGCCCAGCTGGTCGTCTCGTCCCCAGCGGGAATGCCCCCCGCTGGAATGATCGTGCAGGACCTCGTTCATGTCGTCACTCCGTTGATCGACCGCCGCATCGCAATCGAGCAAGATGTTCCACGAAACGGCGTGAGCAGCCAAGCGGCACAACGGGCGGGAGACGAGGCATGACGGGCGACGTAAAGCGGCTGGGCGCCGCCGAGCTGAAGCGGGAACTGCATGACGGCGGCGAGATCGCGCTGCTCGACGCCCGCGAGGAAGGGGTCTTTCACGCCCGCCATCTGCTGCTGGCCTCCTGCGTGCCGCTCGGCCGCCTCGAATTGCTGATCGACGACTTGGTGCCGCGGCGCGGCACCCGGGTCGTGTGGTGCGACGATGGTGACAGGGGCGGCGACGGATCGGCGCTCAGCGCCGCCCGACGCATGAGCGCGCTCGGCTACAGCGATGTCGCGATGCTGGAGGGTGGCATCGCCGCCTGGGAGGCGGCCGGCTACCGCCTCTACAGCGGCGTTCACGTGCCGAGCAAGGCGTTCGCCGAAGTCGTCGAGTACGAGGCCGGTACGCCATGGATTTCCGCAGTCGATCTCAAGGCGCTGATCGACCGCGGCGCCGACATCGCGATCTTCGACAGCCGCTCCTACGAGGAGTACCACAACAACAGCATCCCGACCGCGACCAGCGTGCCGGGGGCGGAGCTGGTTTACCGCTTCACCGACATGGTGCCGTCGCCCGACACGACGGTGATCGTCAATTGCGGCGGCCGCACCCGCAGCATCATCGGCGCCCAGGCCCTGCGCAACGCGGGCTTTCGCAACAAGATCATGTCGCTGAAGGACGGCACGATGGCCTGGCACCTCGCCGGGTTCGAGGTCGTGAAGGGCGCGACGCGGCGGCCGGCGGACGTGTCGGAGCGCGGACGGCGAGCGGCCGCCGAGGCGGCGTCGCGGGTCGCCGCGCGCTGCGACGTAAGGCGGATCGACAAGGCGACGCTTGGCGCCTGGCGGGGCGAAGCCGGACGCACCCTCTACCTGCTCGACGTCCGCACGCCCGAGGAATACCGGGCCGGCCATCTCGCCGGCGCGCGCTCGGTGCCGGGCGGGCAGCTGGTGCAGGAAACCGACGCCCACATCGGCACCTGGAACGCCCGCGTCGTGCTGGTCGACGACAACGGCGTGCGCGCAACCATGACCGCCTCGTGGCTGAAGCAGATGGGTTTCAACGACGTGGCGGTGCTGGCCGACGACGGCTCCGGCGGCGACTGGACGAGTGGCCCTCACGTGCCGCGCGTGCTCGGGCTCGATCCCGCCGCCACGGCGGGCGCGGGCATCGCGCCGGCCGCGCTGCGCGTCGGGCTGGCCGCCGGGCGCATGGCCGTCGTCGATCTCGATACCAGCCGGACTTATGCCCAGGGCCACATTCCAGGCGCCTGGTTCGCGATCCGCAGCCGGCTGCCCCAGGATCTGGCAAAGCTGCCGAAGGCCGAGGCGATTGTGCTGACATCGCCGGATGGCGCCTTGGCCCGGCTTGCGGCCGCCGATCTGGCGGCCGCCGCCGCTGGCACTGGCGCGACGGCAACCGCGCCGATCCTGGTTCTCGAGGGCGGCACCGAGGCGTGGGCGATGGCCGGCCTGCCAATCGAAACCGGAGCGAGCCATATGGCCAGCGAGCCGGTCGATGTCGTGCTCTCGGCGCGCGAGCGCGGCGTGGGCCGCGAGGAAGCGATGCGCGAGTACCTCGCCTGGGAGATCGACCTCGTCAATCAGATGACGACGGATGACGACCAGCGCTTCCGCGTGGTCGCGGGGTGACTGGCGCGGCAAAGGTGCCGGGGCTGGTCACACGGGAAGTTCGATGCATGGTGGGCTGAATGCCAATCTGTCTTGTCGCCATGCTCCAGCTTCTGATGCGCCACCGTCGCCGCCCCTTGTTCTTGGTGCTCGACGATCTGGGAATTGCCCGTCGGGCGTCGAGGGCGGCTCGATGATGCGGCGCGTCTCGTCGAGCGGCGGCCGGACCGCGACGGTCACGCTGCCCCGAGCGGCGGCGGACGGCTTACACCAATCGCTGCATCATCCCGGTGCAGGTGTTGTTGGGCCCGTAGAAGCGCCAGCTCAGGATGCGGTTCATCGGATCGACCCTGACGGCGACGCGGCAGGCCGACGAGGTAGCGGCGATATCCGGGATCGCCATCGCGACCGGCGCACTGCCGACCGAACCGGCGGCGAGCCCGGTATCGCCCGTGCCGTAGGGCTGCGCATCGCGCCAGATGTAGGTGGAGCCGCCGTCGTCGCCCGGCACCGATCCCTCGGGCGGCCCCCAGCGGTCGATCAGGCTGCGGATCGGCTTGCCCTGGTACAGCGGATAGGCGCGATCGGCCGTCTGCTGTGAGGTCGCCGCGCACCCGGCCAGAGCCAGAAAGGCCGCGCTCACGAGCCAGCGTCGCATCGGAATCCCTCCCCCGCTCCCCTCGAAAGGAGGCGACCCTATCAAGCCACCCCACTTCCTGAAAGCGCCATACTCCGATTCGACCGCGATCTCGACAATGGTCTCCAGATCAAACAGGAACACGGCACGACAACGACGAACGATTGGTTCGATGGCTCCCAGAGACTCTCCCTGGACGAGGAGATCATCGGCCTCGGCGCCTGCGAAGCGATCAATGCGGTCATTGGAACTTGGGCTATTGTTGCCGATCGTCAGGTTATCGAATCGGAGAGATCAAATGACTCGACCGTCCTGGCGCGCCGATCCGCTCGTGTGGGGGCATGGTCCGCGCGTCTTCGAAGTCTTTCTCGAGCCGACCTGCCCGTTCTCCGTGCGAGCGTTCGGCAAGCTCGACGCGTTGCTCGCCGAGGCAGGGCCCGACAGGATCACGATCAAGCTCCGGCTTCAGTCTCAGCCCTGGCACATGTTCTCGGGCGTGGTGACGCGTTGCGTGATCGCGGCCTCGACCCTGGAGGCGGGCAAGGAGGCGGCGAAGGCGGTGCTCGCCGCCGTCGCCGCGCATCGCGAGGAATTCGAGTTCGACCATCACGCCGGCGGCCCGAACATGAAGGCCACGCCCAGCGACATCATTGCCCGGATCGAGAGATACAGCGGATTGAAGCTGGCCGCCGCCTTCGCGATTCCCGACCTGGACCGCGAGATCAAATGGCACTGCAAGCTCGCCCGGCAGAACGGCATCCATGTCTCGCCCACTTTCCTGATCGACGGCCTGGTGCGGCCGGAGATCGGCAGCGGCGACAAGGTCTCGGATTGGGCAGCGCATCTGCTGGCCGCCTGAGCGCGGGCCATTACACGGGTGGTTGCCATGCACTCACGTTGATGCAGGTTCGGAGGTTGCGTCATGGACTGGAACGGGCAGGTGGCGATCGTGACGGGCGGCTCGCGCGGCATCGGGGCAGCGATTTGCCGTCGGCTGGCGGCGCGCGGCGCCGCCGTGGGCATCAACTACGTGGCGCGCTCGATGGAAGCCGAGACGTTGCGCGCGGAGATCGTCGCGGCCGGCGGCCGGGCCGCCTTGCTGCAGGCCGACGTCGCCGATCCGGCTGCCGTGGCGGCCATGGTCGCCGAGGCGGAAGGAAAGCTGGGAACGGTGTCGATCCTGGTCAACAACGCCGGTGTGTCCGCTCCCGCCACGCTGGAGGCCTACGATGCGTCGGAACTCGAGCGCATGCGTGCCGTGAACGTGGACGGCGTGATCCACACCGTGCGGGCGGTGATGACGGGAATGAAGGCGCGCACCTACGGCCGGATCGTCAATATCGCGTCCAACGCCGCCATCGGCACGGCGCTCCCGGGCACGACGTTCTACGCTGCGACGAAGGCGGAGGTATTGATCCTGACGCGACGGTTCGCGCTGGAGCTCGGACGGTCCGGGATCACGGTGAATGCGGTTTGTCCCGGCTGGATCGTCACCGACATGGCGCGACGCGGCGCCAGCGAGGAGGCGTTCGCGCAGCGCGTGGCGTCGATGCGCGAGCGCACCATGGTCGGTCGGGTGGGCGCGCCGGAGGACATCGCCGCCGCCGTGGCTTTCCTGGTCGCGCCGGATGCCGGCTTCGTCACGGCCCAGGTGCTGACGGTCGATGGCGGGCGCATGGATTACATCGGCCACGGGTGACAGCCGGTTCGGCTTGACGCGCCTGCGGCCGGCAAGAAGCCAATGCGTTCGACGCGCTGTGCGTCGATAATGGTCGGACATGCGACATGATCGAGTCATCGTCTTCTGGACCGCGGGCGTCTCGCCCGCACGTCCCATGAGCGGGCGAGACGCCCGCGGTCCGGAAGAGGATGATCTCGCATGACCTCCCTCATCCTGTCGCCAGGTGAGGTGCCGCTCGCCCACTGGCGCGACATCTATCGCGGTGCCTCGGCGACGCTGCCGCCTGAAGCCTACGACGCCATCGAGTCCTCGGCGCAGGCGGTCGCGGCGATCATCGCCCGGGGGCAACCGGTCTACGGCATCAACACCGGGTTCGGGAAGCTCGCCAACGTACGCATCGAGGCCGCGGACCTCGCCACCCTGCAGCGCAACATCGTGCTGTCGCATGCTGCAGGTGCCGGCCCGCCCATGCCGGTCGCCGTCGCGCGCCTGATGATAGCGCTCAAGATGGCAAGCCTCGCGCAGGGTGCCTCGGGCGTGCACGCCGCGACCGTGCGCCAACTCGAGGCGCTGCTCGCCAAGGGCCTCACGCCCGTCGTGCCGTGCCAGGGCTCGGTCGGCGCGTCGGGTGACCTGGCGCCGCTTGCCCACATGAGCGCGGCGATGATCGGCGTCGGCCACATGATCGTGGGCGAACGGACCGTGCCGGCGGCCGAGGCCCTGGCGGAGGCCGGACTCGCGCCCCTGCAGCTCGGCGCCAAGGAGGGGCTGGCGCTGCTCAACGGCACGCAGTTCTCGACGGCCTATGCGCTCGCCGGCCTGTTCGAGGTCGAGACCCTGTTCGGCGCGGCGCTGGTGACCGGCGCGCTATCGACCGACGCGGCGCGAGGCTCGGATGCGCCGTTCGATCCGCGCATCCATCGCCTGCGCCGGCACAAGGGCCAGATCGCGACGGCGGAGTCGCTGCGCCGGCTGATGGCCGGCTCGGCGATCCGTGCCTCGCACCTCGTCGGCGACGAGCGCATCCAGGATCCCTATTGCCTGCGCTGCCAGCCGCAGGTCATGGGCGCGGTCCTCGACATCCTGTGGCAGGCCGCCGATACGCTGGCGACCGAGGCCAACGGCGTCACCGACAATCCGCTGATCTTTCCCGACAGCGGCGAAGCTTTATCGGGCGGCAACTTCCACGCCGAGCCGGTGGCCTTCGCCGCCGACATCGTCGCGCTCGCGATCTGCGAGATCGGCTCATTGGCCGAGCGGCGCATCGCCATGCTGGTCGATCCGACACTGTCGGGACTGCCGGCGTTCCTGACCGCGCATCCCGGCCTCAATTCGGGCTTCATGATCCCGCAGGTCACGGCGGCCGCGCTGGTCGCCGAGAACAGGCAGCGCGCCCATCCCGCCAGCGTCGATTCGATCCCGACCTCGGCCAACCAGGAAGACCACGTCTCGATGGCCGCGCACGGCGCGCGCCGCTTGCTCGACATGGCGGCGAACGCCCGCACCATCGTCGGCATCGAGCTGCTGGCGGCGGCGCAGGGCTGCGACTTCCTGCGTCCCCTCGTCTCGAGCCCGCCGCTCGAAGCGGTGCGAGCCCTGCTGCGCCGCGACGTGCCGCGTCTCGAGGAGGACCGGCATCTCCATCCCGATATCCAGAGGGCGACGGCGCTGGTTACCGGCGGCGCGATCGTCCGCGCCGCCGGCAGCGACCTGCTGCCCACGCTCGATCGAAGAGGAGTCGCATGACCCGCATCGACAACGCCCGCGTCGTCCGCGCTCCCCATGGCACGTCGCTCTCCGCCAAAAGCTGGCTCACCGAAGCGCCGATGCGCATGCTGATGAACAA
>NZ_JBFWZI010000216.1:0-10553 GCF_050185545.1 Reyranella sp.
GGACGCCCCGGCGCTGCTCTGGCGTAGCCGGGGCGCCGACGCTAGAAGACGCCATGCGCGTCCTGGGAATCGAGACCAGCTGCGACGAAACGGCGGTCGCCATCGTCGAGACGACGGCGGCGGCGCCACATCCGGTCGGCCGGATCCTGGCCAACGTCGTCTACAGCCAGCTCACCGAGCATCGCCGCTTTGGCGGCGTCGTGCCGGAGATCGCCGCGCGTGCCCATCTCGAACGCATCGACGGGCTGGTCGAGGAGGCGCTCGGCACGGCCGGGCTCGATCTGGCCGACCTCGATGGCATTGCCGCGACGGGTGGGCCGGGCCTGATCGGCGGCGTCATGGTGGGCGTCATGACGGCAAAGGCGCTCGCCTTCGCGCACGAGAAGCCGTTCATCGCCGTCAACCATCTCGAAGGCCATGCGCTGTCGGTGCGGCTTACCGAGGACGTGACCTTTCCCTACCTGCTGCTGCTCGTGTCGGGCGGGCATTGCCAGCTCCTGACGGTGCGCGGCCCCGGCGATTTCACGCGTCTGGGAACGACCATCGATGACGCCGTCGGCGAATGCTTCGACAAGACGGCGAAACTTCTGGGACTGGGCTTTCCCGGCGGGCCGGCGGTCGAGCGGGCAGCCGCTGGGGGCAATCCCGGCCGCTTCAGCCTGCCCCGGCCGATGTGGCGCAAGCCCGGCTGCGACTTCTCCTTCTCCGGCCTCAAGACGGCGGTGCGCCAGACGGTCGAGAGGCTCGAAGCAGGCGACCGCTCCGCCATCGCCGATCTCTGCGCTTCCTTCCAGCGCACGGTGGGCGACGTGCTGGCCGACCGCTGCGCCAACGCCTTCGCGATGTCGCCGTCGCCGACCCTGGTCGTCGCCGGCGGTGTCGCGGCCAATCTCTATCTGCGGCGCCGGCTCGAAGACCTGGCCGCTCGCCATGGCGCCCGCCTGGTGGCGCCACCCGTGAAGCTCTGCACCGACAATGGCGCCATGATTGCCTGGGCGGGTATCGAGCGGCTGCGACTCGGCATGGTCGACGCGCTCGACTTCAAGCCGCGCCCGCGCTGGCCGCTCCATTCCGATTCGGCATCATGAGCACGACCCCCCAGCTGCTGCCGATGTTCGCCACGCCGATCGTCGTGCTCGACGTGGCCGATGCGGCGACGCTCAATGCCGAGCTGCGCACGGTTATCGGCGAGCGCGAGCGAACGCATCCCGGCACGCAGCATTCCAATCTCGGCGGCTGGCAATCGACCTGGGACATGGATCGCTGGGGCGGTGTGCCGGCGATCAAGCTGCTGGCCATCGGTCGCAATCTCGCCAATCGCTTCACCACGGATCGCGAAGGCAACCCGGTTGCACCGACCTGGCGCGCCAACATCTGGGCCAACGTCAACAGGAGCGGTCACGGCAACGAGTTCCATTCCCATCCCGGCAGCTTCTGGTCGGCCGTCTACTATGTCGACGACGGCGGCATCTCGGCCGATGCGTCGCTCGGGGGCGAGCTCGAGTTCATGGATCCGCGCGGTCCGGGCCCGGCGATGTATGCGCCTCAACTCGCCTACGCCATGCCCGGCGGCCTGTCGGTCGGCGCCAACGAGATGGTTCGCCCGCAGACGGGCCGGATGGTGATGTTCCCGTCCTGGGTCCTGCACCAGGTGCGTCCCTATCGCGGCGCGGCCGAGCGCATCTCGATCGCCCTCAACCTCAGCCTGTGAGCGACATTCGCCATATCGGGGTCGTGGGCGGCGGCGCCTGGGGAACGGCGCTCGCCTGTCTGGCGCGCCGGGCCGGCCGGCGCGTGACCTTGTGGTCGCGCGATCCGGCCATTGCGTCCGCCATTGCGCGCGATCGCGCCAACCCGGTCTATCTGCCGGGGCAAACCATCGAGGCCGGCATCGAGGCCGCCGCCAGGCTCGACGAGCTCGCGGCGTGCGACGCCGTCCTGCTCGTCTGCCCGGCTCAGGCGGTACGCGAGGTCGCGGCGCGCCTGACCGGCGACGCTCCCGTCGTGATCTGCGCCAAGGGGATCGAGGCGAGGAGCGGGCGGCTGATGCCCGAAGTGCTGGACGAGGTGCTGCCCGGGCGGCCGATGGCCATGCTGTCGGGTCCGAGCTTCGCCGAGGAGGTGGTGCGCGGCCTGCCGACGGCGGTCAGCATCGCCACCGTCGACGAAGAGCTTGGCCGCGTTCTGGCGGGATCCCTGGCGGCCGGCGTGTTTCGCCCGTACTGGACGAACGACGTGCTGGGCGTCGCCCTGGGCGGTGCGGTCAAGAACGTCCTGGCGATCGCCGCCGGAATCGTCGAGGGCCGCGGCCTCGGCTACAACGCCGCCGCCGCACTGATCACGCGCGGCTTCGCCGAGATGGCCCGGCTCGGACAGGCGATGGGCGCCCAGCTCGAGACGCTGACCGGGCTGAGCGGGCTCGGCGACATCGTGCTCACCTGTCACGGCCCGCTGTCGCGCAACCGCTCCCTCGGCCTGGCCCTGGGCAAGGGGGCAAGCCTGGCGGACTACATGAGCGGGCGGCGCCAGGTCGTCGAAGGCGAGGCGACGGCGCCGGCCGTGCTGGCGCGCGCCCACCGCCTGGGCATCGAGATGCCGATTTGCGCCGCCGTCGATGCTATCCTGCACCGCGAGGCAAGTCTCGACGAGGCGATCCGTGCCCTGCTGGCGCGACCGCTGCGCCGGGAAGGCAAATGAAGGCGGAGGGTGACATGGCGCACTGGCTCATCAAGTCCGAGCCGTCGGCCTATTCGTGGGAGCAGCTGGCGAAGGACAAGAAGACGTCCTGGACCGGCGTGCGCAACGCCCAGGCCCAGATCAATCTCAAGGCGATGAAGGTAGGCGACCGCTGCTTCTTCTACCACTCGGGCGAGGGCAAGGAGATCGTCGGCATCGCCGAGGTCGTGAAGGCGGCATATCCCGATCCGACCGACAGGGACGGCAAGGCGGTGACGGTCGACGTGAAGGCAGTCGAGCCGGTCAACGCGCCGGTGACGCTCGCCGCCATCAAGGCCGACCCGACATTCAAGGAGCTGAAGCTGGTGCGCCAGTCGCGGCTCTCGGTGTCGCCGGTCAGCGACGAGCACTGGAAGCTCATCATGAAGATGTCCGCAGCCCCCAAGAAACCCGATAACAAGTGATCGACAATCGCCGCGGCATCCTCGCGATGTCGGCGTCGGTCGTGGTCTTCATCATCAACGATGCACTGATGAAGCTGGTCGCCGAGACGGTGCCGGCGGTGCAGGCGATCGGCGTGCGCGGCGCCTTCGCCACCCTGTGGTGCGGGCTCGCCCTGCTGGCCACCGGGACATGGCGCCAGCTCGGTGCGATCTGGCATCCGCGGGTGCTGCTGCGCGGAGTCCTCGAGTCGGGATCGGCCTTCATCTTCCTCATTGCGCTGTTCCACATCCCGTTCGGCATCGCCACCGCGGTCGGCCTGTCGTCACCCCTGATGATCACGGTGCTGGCCGTGCTGATCCTGCACGAGGACGTGCGCTGGCGGCGCTGGAGCGCCGTCGCCGTGGGCTTCGCGGGCGTGCTGATGGTGATCCAGCCGAGGCCGGGCGACCTCAACGCCTGGACCTGGGTGGCGCTGGCCGGGACATTTTGCGGCGCCCTGCGCGACGTGCTGAGCCCCGGCCTGCCGCGCGGCGTGCCGACCCTGGTCGTATCGTTCGCCACCGCGGTCATCGTGACGCTCGTCGGCTTCGGCTCGATCGTGGTGGAAGGCTGGCAGCCGATGAGCGCGCAGGCGCTGGGCTACATCGTCGCCGCCTCGCTGCTGCTGGCGGCGGGCTACCAGTTCGTCGTGCTGGCCCTGCGCTCCGGCGGCGAGCTCTCCGTCATCGGCACGTTCCGCTACGCCTCGATCCTGTGGGCGCTCGCCATCGGCCATGCCGTCTGGGGCGAGGTGCCCGATGCGCTGGCGATGACCGGCATTGTGGTGATCGTGGGGTCGGGCATCTACATCCTGCACCGCGAACGGGTGCGGCGGTGAGCCGAAGCCGCCGCCGGGGCGAATGACATTCTCAAGTCACGGGAACACGTCGCCAGAATGGGTATCACGAGAACGGACAAGCAGTGCCCGCACTGCCATGTCGCGCTGTTCCTGGCCGCATCGCAGGGCTCCGATGAACTTGTTCTGCCTCGAATGCGGGGCGCACCGTCGACATCGTGGAGCAGGGGGCTGCCATGAATGCCGGCCAATCGGACGCATTGAACAGGGCGCTCGCGCGCATCGCGGAAGTGATGCAGCCCGAGGCGATATGGCTCTTTGGCAGCCGTGCGCGCGGCGATGCGCACGACGACAGCGACTACGACATGCTGGTCGTGGTGGCCGACGACGCGCCCGCCGAACGGCGCTCGCTCGATGCGACTGCGAGCGTGCCGCGCGATCCCGGTGTCGAACTCGACATCGTCCCATGCCGGCGTACCGTCTTCGAACGCAGGAAGGACCAAGTCGGCACTTTGAGCTGGCTGGCCGCCCACGAAGGACGGCTCGTCTATGGCCGCTGAGGCCGTCGCCGGTTGCGTGGGAAACTCCGTCGTCGTCCGCCTTCGAGGCGTGGCTGGCCGAGATCAAAGCAATCCGGGCGATGATGTAGGGGCGGCAGAGGCAAGGCCACCCCGGGGCACGGTTGATGCTACCTCGCCACCCACTTCTCGTAATCGCGCGCCACTTCCTCGACCGCGACATCGTAGAAGCGCTTGCCGTGCTCGGGGGTCGCCTGGCTGGGATCGGAGCCGATGCGGCCGTCGGGGAAGGCGCGGCGATAGTCCTCGGCGTCGGCGAACGAGCCGTTGGGCGCGATCCGCGGCTCGAGCTGCGTGCGGTTCATCGTCTCAGGATATTTGTACCAGGTGAGCGCCACTTCCGAGGCGGTGGCGTGGCTGCCTTCGCCGACCGGGTAGAGCTCCTGGCTGAGCTTCTTGATGCCCGGTCCGTCCCACCAGTTGCGCAGCGCGCACTTGATCGAGGGCTGGTTGCTCAGCCGCTCCATCGAGCGCTCGGCATAGATCTCCGAAAAGGCCGCGGTCACGGTGGCGATGTTACCGCCATGTCCATTGACGAAGAAGAAGCGGGTGAAGCCGTGGCGCGCCAGCGACACCACGGTGTCGCGCACGACGGCGATCAGGGTGGTCGGCCGCAAGGTCACCGAGCCGGGAAAATCGAGGTGATGCTGCGCCATGCCGACGGAAATCGTCGGCGCCACCAGCGCGCCGACCTTCTCGCCGGCGCCGCGGCCGATCATCTCGGCGGTGAGCGCGTCGGTGCCGATAAGACCGGTCGGTCCGTGCTGCTCGGTCGAGCCGATCGGGATGATGATGCCAGTCCTGGTCTTGAGATAATCCTCGACGAACGTCCACGTCTTGAGCTGAAGCTGCACGAACCTTCTCCTTTAGGGGCCGACTTCCTCAGAGATCGAAGGCGGCCGCATCGGTGATCGGTGGCCGGCAGGCCATGTCCCGGCAAACGTAGAGGGCTGGCTTGCCCGCGACCAGCCCCTTGCCCGCGGCAGGATGGCCCGGCGGCAGCGCGTTGCCCGGCGAGAGGGCGCGCACGATCTTGTTGGGCAGGCTGCGGCGATGGACGGCGCGCTGCAGCGCCCGTGTTTCGCTGGCCGCCGGATCGCCCACGATCACGATCTCGGTGGCGCCCTGCAGCAGGTCGTAGCCGTTGAGCAGCGTCATCAGCGGGAAGAAGTTCTTCTCGAGCTCGGCAGCGAAGGCGGCAAGCTGGCGCTCGGCCTTGTCGCGCCACGCCGCATCGCCGGTCAGCGTCCACAGCCTGGCGAACACGCCGAGCAGCATGCCGTTGCCCGACGGCGCGGCGTTGTCGTGGCAATGGCGGGCACGCAGGATCAGGTCGCTGGCGTCGTCGGCGGTGATGAAATAGCCGCCGCCGTCGGCATCGGCGAAGTGGCGATCGAGCACGCCGACGAGGGCTTTCGCCTCGTCGAGGAAGGACGCCTCGCCGGTCGCCTCGAACATCGCCAGTCCGGCGCGCGCCATGGTGGCGTAGTCGTCGAGCGTGCCGCGATGCTGGCGCTTGCCGGCGCGTGCGGCATGGAACAGGCGGCCGTGGCCGTCGCGCATCTCGTCCATCACGAAGCGCCAGGCGCGCCGCGCGGCGGCGAGCCAGTCGTCGCGCTCGAACACCATGGCGGCGTTGGCGAGGGCTGCGATCATCAATCCGTTCCAGTCGGCCAGAACCTTGTCGTCCCAGCCCGGCCAGACCCGCTTGTCGCGCACCGCTTTCAGCTTGCCGCGCAGGACCTCGAGCCGCTGCTCGCCGGCCTCGTCGAGAAGCTGCGGCCGGCGGTTGCGGTGAAGGATGGCATGATGCTCCCAGTTGCCATCAGGCGTGACATCGTAGGCCTGCTTGAAGAATTCCGAGTCGCTGCCGAGAATCGAATCGATCTCGGTCTCGTCCCAGACATAGAACTTGCCCTCGACGCCTTCGCTGTCGGCGTCGTACGTGGCTGCAAATCCGCCGCTCGCCGTCGTCATCTCGCGCAGGGTCCAGTCGCAGGTCTCGGCGATACGCCTCAGGTAAAGCGGGCTTCCGGTTTCCTGCCAGACGAGGGTCAGGAGATCGATCAGCTGCGCATTGTCGTAGAGCATCTTCTCGAAATGCGGCACCAGCCATTCGGCATCGGTCGAATAGCGGGCGAAGCCGCCGCCGAGATGATCGTAGATGCCGCCCTGGCACATGCGGTCGAGCGTCACCGCGACGATGTCGAACAGCTTCTGCTCGCGCCGCCCGCCGCGCAGCCAGGCGCGCCACAGCATCTCGAACATGTAGGGCGAGGGGAACTTGGGCGCCTGCTTGAGACCACCCCATTCGGGATCGCATGCCTCGGCGATGCGCCGGGCGATCTGATCCAGCAGCTCGAGCGGCAGCGGCGGGCCGTCGCCCCTGAGCTGCACGGCCTGGCTCTCAGCCCGCCGCTTCAGCGCCGTCAACAGGCCCTGGCGGTTCTGCTCGACCTCGGTGGCCTTCTCCTGGAAGGCCTTCGACACGCCGCGCAGGACGTCGACGAAGCTCGGCCGGCCATAGCGCGCGGGATAGGGAAAATAGGTGCCGCCCCAGAACGGTTCGCCGGTGGGCGTGCAGAACATGGTGAGCGGCCAGCCGCCCTGCTCGCCCAGCACCTGCAGCGCCTGCATGTAGATGCCGTCGATATCGGGCCGCTCCTCGCGGTCGACCTTGATGTTGACGAACAGCTCGTTCATCACCGCGGCCACCTCGGGCGCCTCGAAGCTCTCGTGCGCCATCACGTGGCACCAGTGGCAGGCGGCGTAGCCGACCGACAGCAGGATCGGCCGGTTGGTGCGCTGCGCCTCGGCCAGCGCCGCATCGCCCCACGGCCACCAGTGCACCGGGTTGCCG
The DNA here is from genome assembly GCF_050185545.1 of Reyranella sp. Taxonomy (GTDB): domain Bacteria; phylum Pseudomonadota; class Alphaproteobacteria; order Reyranellales; family Reyranellaceae; genus Reyranella. The sequence goes on from NZ_JBFWZI010000216.1 coordinate 7,394, forward strand.
GCGTGCTGCAGCAGGTAGGGGCTGGTCTCCTCGTTCAGTCGATTGCGGCCTTCGATCATGGCGGGGCCTCGCCGAGGTTGCCTTCGCTGTTGATCAGAAGAATGCGCGAATGGCGATCGAGTTTCAGCGCCTTGAAGGTGGCCTCGTCGGCCGAGACGCGAAGCAGGCCTGCCAGCCCGGCGCAGCCCGACGGCCCCGAGGCGATCGCCGGATCGTTGCCGAGCGGGTGCGCATAGAGACGTCGGGCCGGCAGCACCTCGTCCTCCTCGATGGTCATGAACCAGTCGGCGCCCTCGCCGACCACCGGCCACGTCACCGGCGAGATCTCGCGGCAGGCCAGCCCGCCCATGACGGTGTCGGCATCGCCGCTCGCCAACGCCGGCTTGCCGGCGAGGTTGCTCTGGAACCAGCAGTCGGCGCTTTTCGGCTCGACCACGATCGAGATCGGACGCTCCTCCAGCACGGCCCACAGATAGCCGATCACGGCGGCGGCGAGCCCACCGACGCCCGCCTGCACGAACACATGCGTCGGCGCCTGCCGCCATTGGACGACCGCCTCGTGGGCCAGCACGCAGTAGCCACGCATGACACTGCGTGGCACCGAATCGTAACCCTCCCACGACGTATCGGAGATGATCGACCAGCCTTTTTCTTCGGACAGGCGCCGGCATTCGGCGACGGCGGTGTCGTAGTCGCCATCGACCCGGATCACCTCGGCGCCGCGGGCGCGAATGGCCGCTTCCTTCTCGGCGCTGGTGAACCTGGGCAGGAACACGCTGCACGGCACGCCGAACAGCCTGGCGCCGGCCGCGACCGACCGGCCGTGATTGCCCGAGCTCGCGGTGGCGAAGGTGAAGCGTGAGGTGATTTCGCGATGCTGGCCCTTCACGAGATCGCCGAAGCTGGTGCTGGAATGGTAGGCCTCGCCGACCGCGCCCGACAGCACGTTGTAGACGGCGATCACCCCGCCCAGCGCCTTGAAGGCGCCGAAGCCGAAACGCTGGCTCTCGTCCTTGACGCGGATCTGGCCGACCCCCAGGCGCTGGGCCAGCGCCGCCAGGTCATGGAGCGGCGTCGGGGTGTGGCGCGGGCATTCGCGCAACTCCTCGCACAGCTCGGGAATCCCGTTGGGGTTGACCACGAACTGCTGGTCGCGGCCGAATTTCTGGCGCCGGTTGGCGCGCGGGTTGGGGGCAATCCAGGGAGGAATCATGGCCCCTCATAGCATGAGCCCCATAGCATGGCCCGCCGCGCCGATATCGCCTAAGCTCGGCGAAACGGAGAGAAAGCCATGAAAGTCAACGTCGAGGTCACCTGCACGCCCGAGGAAGCGCGCGCCTTCTTCGGCCTGCCCGACATCAAGCCCATGCAGGATCGCATCATGGGCGAGATCGAGGAGCGCCTGCGGTCGAGCCTCGGCGCCATGAATCCTGAAACGATCTTCAAGACGTGGCTGCCGGCATCGATGCAGGGGATGGAACAGATGCAGCAGATGCAGCAGGCTTTCTGGGCCCAGCTCGCCAACATCGCCAGCGGAAAGAAGGATTGAAGCACAATGAGCCATCGCGAAAAGCCGACCGATCCCAAGCCGTATTACGAGGCCCATGTCTTCTGCTGCACCAATCGCCGGCAGGCCGGCCATCCGCGCGGCTCGTGCGCCGACAAGGGCAGCGAGGCCTTGCGGGACTACATGAAAGGGCGGGCACGCCAACTCGGCATCGACAACGTTCGCGTCAACAATGCCGGCTGCCTCGATCGCTGCGAGCTCGGGCCGACGGTGGTGATCTATCCAGAGGGCGTCTGGTACTCCTGCCCGACCAAGGAGGATATCGATGAGGTGCTGCAGAAGCACCTGATCGAAGGCGGCCGGGTCGAGCGCCTGATGCTGCACACTGCCGACAAGAAGCCGGAGGATCGTGCCAAGCGCAGCGAGAGTCGCGAGGCTGCGGAGTAGTCTCCGATACGATGATCCTTCTCCGCCCCGGCGTCATCGCTGGGGAGGCGTCGCCGTCATAAGGCGACGGAGGGGTCATTGCTGGGAGCGCGCCAACCACATAGGCGCTAACTTAACTTACAAAGGGACCTCACCCTGAGGAGCGGCCTGGAGGCCGCGTCTCGATTCGGGCGAAGTAACCTTCGCCCTTTGGTCGGCAACAAATCCGATGTTGCAACACCGCTATTCCAGCGATCTGGTCTGTCGCGCATCCTTCGAGACGGCCGCTACGCGACCTCCTCAGGATGAGGACTTTGCCGGACCGGCCAAAGTTGGCGCCTATGAGCGCGCTACTCCGATGGCGCTCATGGGATCTGTGATCGAGAAGATGAGCGCCATCGGAGTGGCGCGCTCCCAGCGGAAGAGTCTGTTTCTTGTTTGTGGCGCGCTCGCAGCCCATGACCCCTCCGCCCCGTAAGACGGGGCACCTCCCCAGCGAAGCTGGGGAGGAGATGATCACTCCAGCAACTCCCCCAGCCGCCGGATGACGCGGCTGGGTTGCGCTGTCGCGTGGGTCGGCACGCCCGCTTCGTAGGGGTCGTACCAGATGCCGCACATGCCGAGCTGCTGCGGCGCCACCACTTCCCATTCGTAATTGTCGCCAACCATCCAGGCGTCGCCGGCCGCGACGCCCAGCCGTTCCAGGGCATGGCGATAGACGGCGAGCTCGGGCTTGCCCTGGCCGAACTCGCCTTCGATCTGGATGTGATCGAAGCGATGGCCGAGCTCGAAGCGCACGATCTTGTCGCGCTGGGTCGCCGAGGCGCCGTTGGTCACCAGGGCGAGCCTGACGCCGGCGTGGCGCAGCGCGTCGACGGTGGCGTGCGCGTCGGGGTAGAGCCGGTACTCGTTGCGCCGCATCTCGGTAAAGGCATCGGCGATCCTGTCGGCCAGCGTCTCGTCGGCATAGCCGAGCCGCGCCAGGCCGCGTCGCGTCGACAGGCGCCGCGCCGCCGGAATGTCGAGCCGCCACTTCGCGGCCTCGGCCCGGTCCGACCAGAAGGCGCGCGCCTCGTCCATGATGGCGACGCGGACGCGCTCGATCGCCGCCTCGTCATGGGCGTCGAGGTGGGCGGCGAACACGTGGAGCAGGCGGCGCCACGCCTCGTCCGGCTGGGCGTAGGCGCGGATCAGCGTGTCGTCGAGGTCGAACAGGATGGCGCGCGG
>NZ_JBFWZI010000217.1:0-10547 GCF_050185545.1 Reyranella sp.
CTCGCCTCGCGACGACGCAGTTGCAGTCGGTTACAGGCCGGAGTGGGCTTGCCTGGAAGGGACTTCCACCCTCCAAGCCAGACACACTCGCGGTCGCACGAGCGCGCCACTCCTGTGGCGCTCATGGATGTGTGATCAATGAGAAGAGCGCCACTGGAGTGGCGCGCTCCCAGCAATGAGTCGCTTCATCGCTTCCCCATCAACCAACCCACGAGCCCCCATGATCACCGTCCACCATCTCGAGAACTCGCGCTCGCAGCGCGTGCTGTGGATGCTCGAGGAGCTCGGCCTCGACTACGAGGTCCGGCTCTACAAGCGCGAGCCGACGATGCAGGCGCCGGCGTCGCTGCGCGCCGTCCATCCCCTCGGCAAGTCGCCAGTGATCAGCGACGGCGAGGTCACGCTGGCCGAGTCGGGCGCCATCCTCGAGTACCTCGTCGAGAAGTACGGCAATGGCCGGTTCGTGCCGCCGCCGGGCACGCCTGAGCGGCTGCGCTACCGCTACTTCCTGCACTACGCCGAAGGCTCGCTGATGCCGCTGCTGTTCATGAAGCTGGTGTTCAACCGCCTGCCCGAGCGCGTGCCGTGGGCGATGCGGCCGGTCGCCCGGGCGATCTCGGCCGGCGCGGACAAGACGCTGCTCGGGCCGCAGATCGCCAACCACTTCGCCTTCCTCGAGAGCGAGCTCGCCGAGCGCGATTGGTTCGCCGGCCCCGACCTCACCGCCGCCGACATCCAGATGAGCTTCCCAATCGAGGCCGCCGCCGCGCGCGCCGGCCTCGACGGCAAGCTGCCGCGGCTGAAGGCTTTCGTCGCCCGCATCCAGGCAAGACCCGCCTACAAGCGCGCCCTGGAGAAGGGCGGGCCCTACACGATGCTGAAATGACTCGTCGCTGGGAGCGCGCCACGCCCGTGGCGCTCATGCTCATGCGGACCGCGGGCGTCTCGCCCGCTCATTGCCGGGAGCGCGCCACTCCGATGGCGCACTTCTCGTTGCTTACACATCCCATGAGCGCCATCGGAGTGGCGCGCTCCCGGCAATGAGGTTCCCTCATGAAGGCCGGAGAAGGCGCCGCTGGAGCGGCGCGCCCCGGGCGTGCTAGGCGGATCCAAATGTTTGCGAACTTCCCTTCCTAGGAGCGAAACTCGATGGCCCTTCCTGCCCTGCTGCGCGACAGCCTCTCGATCCCGGTGGTCGGCGCGCCGCTGTTCATCGTCTCGAACCCCGACCTGGTGATCGAGCAGTGCAAGGCCGGCATCGTCGGTTCGTTCCCGGCATTGAACGCGCGGCCCAAGGAGATGCTCGAGACCTGGCTGCAGCGCATCACCACCGAGCTCAGCGAGTTCAAGCGGAAGCACCCCGACCGGAAGGTCGCGCCGTTCGCGGTCAACCAGATCGTGCACAGCTCGAACGACCGGCTGCAGCACGACATCGACCTCTGCGAGAAATACAAGGTGCCGATCCAGATCACCTCGCTGCGCGCGCCCGACGAGGTGGTGAAGTCGGCCAAGCGCTACGGCGGCCTAGTGTTCCACGACGTGACCAACGTCGCGCACGCCAAGCGGGCGCTGCAGGCCGGCGTCGACGGGCTGATCCTGGTGTGTGCCGGCGCCGGCGGCCACGCCGGCCGGCTGTCGCCGTTCGCGCTGGTGCCGGAGGTGCGCCAGTTCTACGACGGCTGCCTGCTGCTGTCGGGATCGATCGCCAACGGCGCCTCGGTGCTGGCGGCGCAGGCAGTCGGCGCCGACCTCGCCTATCTCGGCACGCGCTTCATCGCCAGCAAGGAAGCCAACGCGACCGACGGCAACAAGCAGTGCATCATCGAGTCGTCGGGCGAGGAGATCGTCTACACCAACCTGTTCACCGGCGTGCACGGCAACTACCTGAAGCGCAGCATCGCCGCCGCCGGCCTCGATCCCGACGACCTGCCGACGGCCGACAAGAGCAAGATGAATTTCGGCTCGGGCGGCATCAGCAAGGCCAAGGCCTGGCGCGACATCTGGGGCGCCGGCCAGGGCGTCGGCCAGATCTTCGACGCCCCGCCGGCCGCCGAGATCATCGCCCGCCTGAAAGCCGAGTACGAGGCCGCCCGCGCCGCGCTGCTGGCGGGCGAGACCGTGCCGACGCAGCTCAAGCAGGCAGCGGAGTAGAGTCCATCATTGAAGACCAATGGCCCGGCGCACGGCGTCGGGCTCGCGGTCGATCACCTGCAGCAGGGCACGCGCAGCGCCTGTCGGTTGGCGTCGGCGCTGTTCCCACTCCTGGACTGTCCTGACACTGACACCAAAAACATGGGCAAAGGCGGCCTGAGACATCTTGAGACGCGTGCGCACATTCAAGGGATCGACGGTTTCCGACCGCTTCACGCGGCGGAACGATGCGATCTCACGAGCTGTCAGGATCGGTACATCGTCGTCTGGCGCGAAGGCGGCGGGACTATCCAGCCGCGCCTTGTTCACACGCGCGCGCACGACGCGGCCATCGCGTGTCAGTCGCCCCTGTGCATCAATGCTCGTCTTCACGGTACGCTCGCTCTTCGTGTGCGCCGGCGCTCCGGGCCGAAATGATGCGAAGCCGATCATGCCGCCTGGTGTAGACGACAAAGTAGACGTTCCCCTCGATCTCTCCGACGGTCTGGAAGCGGACCTCGCGATAGTCCCGCCGCGTGTCGAGGAACACGCGGGTCACATAGCCGAAATCGAACCCCCTCAGATCAAAGGTGGCATTGCTCTTGGCTTGGTCCCATTCGAACTCCACGGATTTGAAATAGTCGTCAATGACTTATACGCACGCAAGCACCCTCACCGCCTTGCGAGCATGAGCTCCAAGCATCCAGGCGGGACGATCGGCGCTTTTGCCAGCCCAAGCCGTCGCTGCTAGGGACGCACCGCATGTTGCGTGGACTCTACGACTGGGTGCTCCGGCTGGCGGCGCACAAGCGGGCGCTGCCGGCGCTGGCCGTCATCTCCTTCCTGGAGAGCTCGGTGTTTCCGATCCCGCCCGACGTGATGCTGATCCCCATGGTGTTGGCCGACCGCACCCGGGCGTTCCGGATCGCGCTGGTGTGCACCATCGCCTCGGTGCTGGGCGGCCTTTTGGGCTACGCTATCGGCTACTACTTCTTCGAGACGCTGGGCGAATGGGTGGTCAGGACCTACGGGCTGCAGGCCGGGCTGGCGGCGTTCCGCGCCGGCTTCGAGGAGTGGGGCATCTGGATCATCCTCATCAAGGGCGCGACCCCGATTCCCTACAAGCTGGTGACCATCGCCTCGGGGGTCGCCCATTTCGACCTATTCACGTTCGTGTGGGCGTCGATCCTGACGCGTGGCGTGCGCTTCTTCGCCGTGGCAGCCTTGCTGTGGAAATTCGGCGAGCCGATCCGCGGCTTCATCGAGAAACGCCTGACCCTGCTGACCTGGCTGTTCCTGATCGCGCTGGTGGGCGGCTTCATCGCCTTCCGCTACATGTTCTGAGGCATTGCCCATGGCCCTGCTCGACCGGACGACTTCGCAGACGAGCCTGCTCGAGCGCTTTCCGCTGCCGAGCCAGCTCGGCCTGATCGCCGCGCTCGGCAGCGGCGTCCTACTGGGCGGCGCCTATTTCTTCCAGTACGTGATCGGCCTCGCGCCCTGCGAGATGTGCCTATGGCAGCGCTGGCCGCACATGGCGGTGATCGTCGCGGGGCTGGCGGCACTCACCTGCTACAAGACGCCGCGGCTTGCCGGCGGGCTGCTGCTGGTGGCGGTCCTGGGCCTCGCCACCACGGCGGCGCTCGGCCTGTTCCATGCCGGCGTCGAGCTGCGCTGGTGGCAGGGACCGCAGGCCTGCTCGGGCACCATCCCGACCGGCCTCTCGCCCGAGGAGCTGCGCAAGTACCTGTTCTCGGCCAGGATGGTGCGCTGCGATCAGGTCGCGTGGTCGCTGCTCGGCATTTCGATGGCCGGCTGGAACGCGATCCTGTCGGCCGTGCTGGCGATCGGGCTGGCATCGGGTGCTGTGCGCTGGATGAAGGCGCCGAGGATGACGACATGAAGACAACCGCCGAGACCAGGAACCCTGGCGACCTCGCGCCGCGCGAGGTCGTCGAGCGCGCGATCCGCGTCGACCAGGCCGGCGAGTTCGGCGCCGTGCGCATCTACCAAGGCCAGCTCGCGGCGCTGCGCTGGACCGGGCGGGCCAACAGCGAAGCCGGCCGCAAGATCGCGGCGATGGCGCGCGCCGAGCGCGAGCACAACAAGGTGTTCGACCGGCTGATGGTCGAGCGCCGCGTGCGCCCCACCCTGCTGTCGCCGCTGTGGCACGTCGCGGGCTTTGCGCTCGGCGCGGCGACCGCGCTGATGGGCGACAAGGCGGCGATGGCCTGCACCGTCGCGGTCGAGGAGACGATCGACGGGCACTATGCCGAGCAGGCCGCGTCACTGGGCGACGACGAGGGCGAGCTGCGCGGCACCATCGAGAAGTTCCGCGCCGAGGAGATCGAGCACAAGGAAACGGCGCTGGCCGCCGGCGCCGAGGAGGCGCCGGCCTACGAGGCGCTGAGCGCCGCCATCAAGGCCGGCTCGCGGCTGGCCATCTGGCTGTCGACGCGTGTGTGAGCAGGTGATGTTGGACGCATCTCCAGTCCTCCCCCGTCATCGGGGGAGGGATATGAAAGATGGCGAAACGCGGTCAGGTCTGGTCGAGCTCGCTGTCCCAGTACAGGAAGTCGCGCCAGCTCTCGTGCAGGTAGCCGGGCGGGAACGACCGGCCGTTCTCCTGCAGTTCCTGGGTGGTGGGCTCGAGCGGGGCGCGCTGCAGGTGCATGCCGATCTCGCGCAGCAGCCGGTTGCCCTTCAGAAGGTTGCAGGGGCTGCAGGCGGTGACGACGTTGCCCCAGGCGGTGCGCCCGCCGCGCGACTTCGGCACGACGTGATCGAAGGTGAGCTCGTTGGTCGCGAAGTCGCCGCCGCAATACTGGCAAACGAAGCGGTCGCGCAGGAAGACGTTGAACCGGGTGAAGGCCGGGCGCCGCGCCGCCGGGATGTACTCCTTGAGCGCGATGACGCTGGGCAGCCGCATCTCGAAGGACGGGCTGTGGATCGTGCGATCGTACTCGGAGATCACGCTGACGCGGTCGAGGAAGACGGCCTTGACGGCATCCTGCCAGGACCAGATCGACAACGGAAAGTAGGACAGCGGCCGAAAGTCGGCGTTGAGGACCAGCGCGTGGCAGGACTCGAGGCCCGGCGCCACGGCTACCCCCGCGCCCGTTGGCTGGGACTACTCGGAAAGTCGATGCGGTCCAACATGCCGCGCATTGTGGCAAGGATTTCGGAAAACACAACATGTCGACGGGTGCGTCATCGACACATCATTCAACAATAACAGCATCGCCACAGGAGGAACTGCCATGGACACTGCAATCTCTTCGCGCACCGGCTCGGGCTTTCCCCTGCCGTCGGCCGACCTGGAGTCACTCGGATTCCGCCATCAGCAGATCGAGCGGCTGGAGGCGCTGATCCAGCGCCACATCGCCGAGGGCCGCTATCCGGGCTGCCAGATCGCGCTGGCCCGTCACGGCAAGCTCGCCCTGTACAAGAGCTTCGGCCAGGCGGCGACCGGGCCGGCGGCGCGGCCGGCCGGCGACGACACGCTGTGGCTGCTCTATTCCAACACCAAGGTGGTGACCGCCGTCGCCCTGTGGGTCCTGGCCGAGCGCGGGCTGTTCTCCTTCGCCGACCGCATCGCCGACCACGTGCCGGCCTTCGCGAAGAACGCCAAGGGCAACATCACGGTGCTGCAGACCATCTCCCACCAGGCGGGCTTCCCGAACGCGGTCGTCGGCAGGGATGCGTGGGCCGACCACAAGCGGCTTCGCGAGGTGGTGTGCGACTTCCCGCTCGAATGGTCACCCGGCTCCCGGGTGCACTATCACGGGCAGAGCGCGCACTGGACCCTGGGCGTGCTGATCGAGGCGGTGACCGGCCGCGACTTCCGCGACGTCGTCCGCGAGACGGTGACCGAGCCGTTGGGCCTCTCGCGCGAGCTCTATGTCGGGCTGCCGGAGAGCGAGCACGGGCGCGCCGTCGACATGCACGAGCCCCTGCCGGACGGCAAAGGCATGCGCCCGCTCGCCGACAACAATGCGGCCGACTGGCGCAAGAGCGGCGCGCCGGGCGCCGCGGGTTACGGCACGGCGCGCGCCATGGCGGCGCTCTACCAGATGATGCTGCAGGGCGGCGAGCTCGCCGGCACGCGCCTCGTCTCGCCGCGCCTGCTGCAATACGCCATCCGCAACCACACCGGCGATCGCGTCGACGAGTTCATGGGCATGCCGATGCATCGCGGCCTGGGACCGCACCTGCGCGGCACGACCGAGAACATTCGCGGCCTCGGCGCCTTCGCCAGCCCGCGCGCCTTCGGCCACGGCGGCGTCGGCAGCTCCTACTGTTGGGGCGATCCGGACTCGGGCGTGTCCTTCGCCTACATCACCAACAACCGAGTCCCCGACCCCTGGCACAGCCAGCGCCTCGACCAGGTCGCCAACCTGGTGCACACGGCGATTGTGTAAGGACGATTCATCGCTGGGAGCGCGCCACTCCGATGGCGCTCTTCCTGGTGATTACACATCCCATGAGCGCCATCGGAGTGGCGCGCTCCCAGCGATGAACCTACCGACTCAACCGCTCCCGCGCCCCGGCTTCGGAGCCGAGCGAGGCGGCGGCGAGCGCGAGGGCAAATACCGAGAGCACCATCACCGCGGCGTAACCGCCGGTCCAGTCGTGCAGCAGGCCGCCCAGCCACGCGCCGAGAAAACCGCCCAGTCCCATGCCGACGCTGATCAGGCCATAGATGCGGCCGAAATGCGCGCCGCGATAGCGCAGGGTCGCGAGCGTCGAGATCATCGGCCCGCGGCTGCCCATGCTGCCGCCGAACAGCACGACGTAGAGCCACAGCCAGAGATCGTCGGCCGGCCCGCGCACCAGGGCGAGCGCGCCGACGCCGGCGATCGAGCTGGCGTAGGCCAGCAGGGCCGCGATCTTGCGGCCGCCGCGGTCGGCCAGCCAGCTGAAGCCGATCATGCCGAGCGGAGTCAGGAAGCCCGCAACGGCGAGGGCGCGGGCCGCATAGCCGCCGTCGAGACCGCGCTCGAGCAGGTAGACCATGGTCTGCGGCACCAGGGAGAAGATGCCGATCGAGGTCAGCGCGAAGGAGAAGGTGAGCGCCCAGAACGGCCAGTCGCGCACCGCCTCGCCGGCCGTCGGACCGGGACGGTCGGACGCCCGCGCCGGCACCAGGCCGATGGCGCCGCGCTCGATGCGCCGCCACGGCAGCACGAGCAGCACGGGGATCAGCGCCGCACTCGCGCAGGCGAACACGACGTAGGTGTGGCGCCAGCCCTGGGTCACGATCAGGTGCTCGGCAAGCGGGAACAGGACGATGGCGCCGACGCCCGAGGCCGACCAGGCGACCGCCAGCGCCACGCCCAGGCGGTTTGCCGGAAACCAGCGGCCGAGCAGGGTCGAGCTCAGCACGCCCGACAGCGAGGCGCCGCCGAAGCCCATGACGATGCCGAGGCAGAGATAGAGATGCCATACTGCCGTCGCCTGCGAGGCGCCGGCCGAGGCGAGCGTCGCCGCCGCGATGCCGACTACGGTGAGCGTCCGCAGGCCGAAGCGGTCGACGATCCAGCCGGCGATCGGCGCGCCGGTGCCGCCGACCAGCAGGGCGAAGCTGTACACCAGGGTGATCGCACTGCGGCTCGCCGCGAAGTCGCCCTGCAGCGCCGGCACGAACACGGTGAAGGTATCGCTGATCGAACGGCTCGCCACGCCGAGCACGAAGCACAACGCCACCAGCGCCCAGGGCACGAATCGGCTCATCGCTGTCACCCTTGGCCGCAGGCTGCGGCAGCGGCAAGCGCTTTCACGCGGGCGAGGCTTGCATCGCCTGCAGGCACGCGTCAGGTTCCGCGTCGCGGAGGAGTAAGCGTGACCGACACCATCATCATTGCACCGCAGTTCAACGGCCCGCGCCTGTCGGGCAACGGCGGCTACGTCGCCGGGCTCATGGCCGGGCAGTTCAGCCGGCAGTTCGGCCGCGACGACGCCGTCGAGATCACCCTGCGCGCGCCGGTGCCGATCGACACGACGATGCAGGTCGTGCGCGACGGCGAGGCGTTGCTGCTGAAGGACGACGAAACGCTGGTATGCGAGGCGCGCGCCGGCAGCGTCGACCACCTCGTGCCGCCGCCGCCGCCCGGCGACTGGGGCGAGGTCATGCGGCGCGCCGAGGACGGCGGCAGTCCCGAGGATAGCGACTTCGGCTGGTGCATCGTCTGCGGCCGCGGCCGCGCGGTCGGCGACGGCCTGCGCGTGCTGGGCTCGGGAGGCCCGCAGAAAGGCCGGTCGCTCTCCTGCTATGTGCCGCACGCCAACCATGCCGATGCCGAGGGACGCATCAGGCCGGAATTCGTGTGGGGCGCGCTCGACTGCCCCGGAGCGTTCGCCGTCCAGGAGCCGAACGACTTCCGGCCCGCCCTCACCGGCCGCATGACGGCGAAGGTGATCGATCCGCCGCGCGTCGGCGAACGCTGCGCCGTCGTCGGCTGGAGCCTGGGGGCTGAGGGCCGCAAGCTCTACTCGGGCACGGCGCTCTACACCGAGAGCGGACGGCTGTGCGCGCTCGGCACCTGCACGTGGATCCTGCTCAAGGCCTGATCGAACGTGGCGATGCCAGCCGGCCCTCTGCTGAAGGACGTCGTGCTGCTGGGCGGCGGGCACAGCCACGTCCACGTGCTGAAGAGCTTCGCCATGAAGCCGATGCCGGGCGTTCGCCTCACCCTGATCGGGCGCGACATCGAGACGCCCTACTCCGGCATGATCCCGGGCTTCGTCGCCGGACACTATTCGTTCGAGGAGTGCCACATCGACCTGGCGCGGCTTGCCGCCTGGACCGGCGCCCGCCTGTTCCACGCCGAGGCGACCGGGCTCGATCGCGAGAACCGGCGGGTGCTGCTGAAGGACCGGCCGCCGGTCTCCTACGATCTGCTGTCGATCGATGTCGGCTCGGCACCCAACCTCGAGACGATATCCGGCGCGGCGCAAGCGGCGACGCCGGTCAAGCCGATCGCCGAGCTTGGCCGGCGCTGGCTCGCCTTCCTCGAACGCATGAAGAGCTGGTCGGGCCGGCTCGAAATCGTGGTGATCGGCGGCGGCGCCGGCGGCGTCGAGCTGGCGCTCGCCATCGACCATCGCGTGCGCGCGGTGGCGAAGGGCGCCGAGTTGCAGGTGACGCTGGCGACCAAGGGCGAGCTCCTGGCGTCGCAGGCCGCGGCGGCACGGCAGAAGATGCGTGCGGTGTTCCAGCGGCGCGGCCTGCGGCTGGTCGAAAACCGCGCGACCAAACGCATCGAACGCGGCTCGGTCCAGCTCGACGACGGCGCCTGGCTCGAGGCCGACGCCGTATTCGTCGTCACCGAGGCGAGCGCCGCGCCGTGGTTCGCGACCACCGGCCTGCCGCTCGACGAGCGCGGCTTCTTCGCGGTCGACGACACGCTGCGCTCGACCGCGGATCCCAACATTTTTGCCGTCGGCGACTGCGCGACGATGCTGCCGCATCGCCGGCCCAAGGCCGGCGTGTTCGCGGTGCGCCAGGGACCGCCGCTTGCCGCCAACCTGCGGCGGGCGCTGCTGGGCCAGGCGCCGCAGTCGTTCGTGCCGCAGAGCCGCTACCTCTCGATCCTTGGCACCGGCGACGGCAACGCCGTGGCGACGCGCGGGCCGTGGGCTGTCGAGGGCAAGTGGGTGTGGCGCTGGAAGGACCACATCGACCGCAAGTGGATGCGCATGTACCGCGAGCCGCCGGCCCGGCCGATGGCGATGAACGCGGCGACGCCGCCCGATCCGGCGCTGGCCGACGCCGAGGCCAGGCGCCTGCTGGCCGACATCGGCATGCGCTGCGGCGGCTGCGGCGCCAAGGTGGGCGCGGGCGTGCTCGGGCGCGTGCTGGCGCGGCTCGGTCCCTCGCCCGGCTCGAACGTGACCATCGGCCTCGACGCGCCCGACGATGCGGCGATGCTCGAGGTGCCGGCCGGCCAGGCGCTGGTGCAGTCGGTCGATTTCTTCCGAACGTTCCTCGACGATCCGCTGATCTTCGGCGAGGTGGCGGCGGTGCACGCGCTGGGCGACGTGTGGGCGATGGGCGCCCGGCCGCACAGCGCGCTGGCGCTCGCCGTCGTGCCGGCGGCGGCCGAACGGCTGATGGAGGAGGATCTGTTCCAGCTGCTGGCCGGCGCGCGTCGCGTGCTCGACAAGGCGGGCTGCGCGCTGATCGGCGGCCATTCGGGCGAAGGGCCGGAAGCGGCGCTGGGCTTCTCGGTGAACGGCCTCGTCGATCCGGCGCGGGCGCTGCGCAAGGGCGGACTGAAGATCGGCGACAGGCTCGTGGTCACCAAGAAGCTCGGCACCGGCGTGATCTTCGCCGCGGCGATGCGCGGCGCGGCGCGCGGCACCTGGATCGAGCAGGCGCTCGCCTCGATGCGCCGGCCGTCCGGCGAGGACTCGCT
>NZ_JBFWZI010000218.1:0-10465 GCF_050185545.1 Reyranella sp.
TTGCCCAGCAGACGCCGCTCTATAAGGCTTCGGCCCGGATCATGCTGGATACGCGCACCTTCAAGGTGGTCAGCACCGAGGCTGCCCTGTCGGGCGTCGACACGCTCAACATGGGTGCGATCCAGAGTGAGCTCGAGGTCATCAAGTCGGACTTCCTGATCGCCCGCGTCGTCGACAAGCTTGGGCTTGCCAACCTGCCGGACTTCAATGGGACGAAGCCGCCGGGTTTCATCGACCGCTCTCTTGCCCCGTTGCGGGAATTGTGGAGCGCCGGAATCGCGAAGCTGCTCGCGCCAATCGCCTCCGGTCCCCCCGAGGCTGCCGAGCCGGCAAAGGCCTCGTCGGCGGAGGAGAATGATCCGCGCCGCCTGGCCGCGATCGGTGCCGTGGCGAGCCATCTCAGCGTGACGCTGCTCGGCCGTACCTTCGTCATCGTCGTCACCGTGGAGAGCCCGGACGGCACGATGTCGGCCAAGATCGCCAATGCCATCGCCGACGCCTACCTGTCCGACCAGATCGAGAGCAAGAACGAGGCGAACAAGAAGGCAACCGACTGGCTGGAGCAACGGCTGGCCGAGTTGCGCCGCAATCTGCAGGCGGCCGAGGAGGCGGTGGCCGCCTATCGGCGCGACAAGGGCCTGGCGGGCAGCCCCGAAGGCAATGTCTCGACCCAGACCCTGTCCGACCTCAACACCAAGTACACGGCCGCGCGCGGCCGGCGCGTCGAGAAGGAAGCGCGGCTCGTCGCCCTGAGCAAGGCGAGCCTCAATCCCAGCGAGCTCGCCAACATCGCCGAGGTCGCGGGCAACACGACCCTCGCGGCGCTGCGCATCCAGGACGTCGAGCTCAGCCGCAAGCTGGCCGAGCTGAGCGGCCGGCTCGGCGAAAATCACCCCCGGCTGGTCCAGGTCCGCAACGAGCTGAATGCCGTGCGGGCTCGCTTCCTGAGCGAGACCCAGCGAATCACGCTGGCAGTGCGGGCGGAGCTCGATGCCGCCAAGGCCGAGGAGGACGAGCTCAAGGAGATGGTCGACAAGGCCTCTGTCGTCTCCGGAACCGCGACCCAGTACGAGGCCGAGCTGAAGCAGCTCGAGCGCGAGGCTCAGTCCAACCGGACGCTCTACGAGAGCTTCCTGACCCGATACAAGGAATTGCGCCAGCAGCAGGACATCCAGCGCGCCGACGCCCGAATCCTGTCCTACGCTTCGCCGTCCTACACGCCATCCTCGCCCAACTACAAGACCGGCCTGCTGACCGCTTTCGTCATCGGTTGCATGCTCGGCATGGCGGGCGCGGTCGCCGCCGAGAAGCTGGATCGCGTGTTCCGTTCGGCGGCGCAGATCGAGGAGGCCACTGGCGTCAACGTCCTGGGCATGATCCCGGAGGTCAAGGGAGCCAGAAGTGTCCGCGCCAGCGTGGTCGGCCAGATCCTCGACAACACCGCCTCGCCGGCGGCAGAGGCGGTTCGCGCGGTGTTCACCGCCATTACGCTGGGCAGCCTCGATCGGCCGCCCAAGGTGGTCGCCATCACCTCGTCGACGCCGGGCGAGGGCAAGACCACCTTCGTTGCGTCGATGGGTGGCCTGCTGACCAAAATGAATGCGTCACGCCGGGTGCTGATCGTCGATCTCGACCTGCGCCAGGCGAGCATGTCGGCGGCGCTCGGGCTGAGCGATCGCGGCGGCACCATCGACGAGTACCTGATGGGTATGCGCTCGCTCGACGAGTGCATCCGGCGCCACGACCTCTCGGGCGTGGACTACATTTGCGCACGTCCCAACACGCCCAACGCGCCGGAAATTCTCGAATCGCATGCCATGAAATCGGCGCTGGCGACGTTTGCCGATCGCTACGACCTCGTGATCCTCGATGGTCCGCCGGTCATGGCGGTTTCGGATGCCCGCATCATCGCCCGCCTCGCCGATTACACCGTGTTCGTCGTGCAGTGGGCCAAGACGCCGCGCGAGGTGGTCAAGGCTGCAATCAGCGCGTTGCTGCCTGTGACCAGCCATGTCGGCATCGTCATCAACCGGGTCAATCTCGCCAAGCATGCGCGTTACGGCTACGGCGATCACAGCGACTACTCCTCCCGCTATCAGGGATACTACGGCGACGAGCTGGAGGAAGCGCCGAAGCCATCCAGACGACCGTCGCTGAAGGTGGCGAAGTAGGGCGCGACCGCTCACGCAATCGTAAGCAGTCAATTGGAATGCTCCGTGGCAGGCTCCGGCCCAGCCTGCATGGAGGGCCGCATGATCATTCGTGGTTCAATTATGGGTCGTCGTTCGATGATGGGCCGTCGTCCGCTGTTGGGCGGGACGGCCATGCTGCTGGGCTTCGCAGCGATTCCGGCCGTGGAGGCGCAGACTCCGCCGTCGAGCCCGCCGACGCGATTGCGCGGCGCGATCGCCGCGATCGATGGCAAGACCGCGACCATCGCGACGCGAGAGGGCACGTCGGTTCCGGTCAAGCTCGCGGACGACTGGGCGGTCATGCTGGTCAGTCCGCTCGCCATGACGGACATCAAGCAGGGCAGCTTCGTCGGCATTGCCTCGTTGAAGGGACCGGATGGCACCTTGAATGCCCTCGAGGTCCTGGTCTTTCCCGAAGCGGCTCGCGGCAGCAACGAGGGTCACTATCCGTGGGACCTTCAGCCCGAGAGCCTTATGACCAATGCCACCGTATCCACCGTGGCGTCGACTGGCGACGGTCAGACGCTGACGCTCGACTACAAGGGTGGCTCGCAGACCATCAAGGTGAAGCCGGGTACCCCCATCGTCACGTTCGCTCCCGGCGACAGGGCTGACGCCAAGGTTGGCGCCAAGGTGTTCCTGGGTGCCGCCAAGGCGGCCGACGGCAGCCTGACCGCGGCCCGACTGCTGGTCGGCAAGGACGGCCTGACGCCGCCAATGTGAGTGCGTGCCCGGACGGCGGGCGTCTCAGCCACCGGGGAGTGGCCACATCTTCAATCCTCCCCCGTCATCGGGGGAGCTGCCCCGTCTTACGGAGCGGAGGGGGAAGGCCGCAGGCAAGATGCTTCCGATACCGACGTCGGAATCGGTGAAATCGGGAGTGAGGCCTTCCCCCCACCGGCCTAACGGGCCACCTCCCCTGATTACGGGGGAGGGAAATGATGCGTCCACTTCCTGCCCCAGTCACGTCTCAACCGCGCGCCGCAGCGCGGCGCGGGCGAGCAGGCGCGTCGAATCGAGAGTCGGCAAGGGTGAGTTGCGATCGTCGATGACGAGCGGGATCTCGGTGCACCCCAGCACCACCGCGTCACAGCCCTGATCCTTCAACCGGGAGATCACCTGCTGGAAGTAGTGCGTGGACGACGCGTCGAGGACGCCGTTCACGAGCTCGTCCATGATGATGCGATTGCACGCCTCGCGTTCGGCGGGACTCGGCCGGACGGCTTGCAGGCCGCGCGCCGCCAGCTTCTCGGGGTAGACGTCGCTGTCGACCAGCCATTTCGTGCCGGTGATGCCGATCCGGCGAAAGCCGCGCGTCACCGCCGCGCCTGCCGCGACCTCGGCGATATGCAGCCAGGGCAGAGGCGAGCGTGGCACGACGTAGGCCATGGCCTGATGGATGGTGTTGTCAGGGCAGATCAGGAACTGGGCGCCGGCGCCGGCGAGCTTGCGCGCCGAACCCAGCATCAGCTCGCCTACGGCGGGCCAGTCGTCGTGCTCGATCGCTCGCACATAATCGGCGAGCGAGGGGGTATGCATCGAGATCTCGGGATGCACGTGCGGCCCGAGAAGGGCTGCACCTTCGGCGCAGATGGTGCGGTAGCACAGCGCCGCGCCTTCGGCCGAGCAGGCAACGATGCCGATATGCCGCGGCGGCACGGCGTCAGCTCTTCAGGCGCATCCTGCCGAGGAAATCGCGCTTGCCGAGGGGAACCCCTCTGGTTCGCAGGATGTCGTAGGCGGTCGTGGCGTGGAAAAAGAAGTTGGGCAGCGAGAACGACTGGATGAAACCTTCGGCGGTGAAGGGGATCTTGGTGTCGCGGATCTGGAAGACGACGTCCTTGCCTTCGCAGGCATTGACCTCATCGGCCTTCACTTGCTGCAGTTCCTCACGCGCCTGCGTGACCATCTTCTGCAGGCCGGCGAAGTCGAGTTCCCCCAGCGGCGCCGGTGGTCCGAACAGACCCGCCTTGATGCCGCGGACAGCACCGATCGAATGATGCGCCACCGCCACGATCTGAAAGCGGAAGGGCAGCATGTCGGGGAACAGTCGGTGATCGACAACCTCGTTGAAGTCGACGTTGTTGTCCTTGAAGTGGCTGGCCGCGCGCGCCAGGAAGCCCTCGACGGCACCGGTGGTCTGCAGGTAGCTGGGGATGCAGAGGTCATAGAGTGAGATGGCCATGGCTTGGTGTCCTCCCGGGTGGATCGTCTTGCCCAGTCGGGCTAGAGGCGAATGACCGATCGGTCAAGCCTCGCCGGCCGCGGAGAGATTGTCTTCCTCTGATCGAACGAAGTGATCGTCGTCGAAACAGGATGACCAGCCGATGGCGCTGTCGGTCCGTGCATTTGCAAGTGCGGCAATGACAGTTGCCGATTTTGAACCGTCAACGATCTGTCGCGGCCAGGCCGGACAATGCCCCGGGTGCTGCGTCCAGGGGGCTCGCCGACCCTTGACGCTCGGCGCCTCGACAACCACGTTGGAGTGCCCGGGATTGGGGCGGGAGGCATGTCATGCAAGCACAGGAACGTGAGCTCATTGCTGGTCTGTTCGGCCGGCTGCAGCCTTTCGAGTCTCAGCCACGCGACCCGGAAGCGGAAGCGTTGATCAAGGAATTCATGGCTCGCCAGCCTGCGTCCGCCTATCTCCTGGTGCAGGCGGTGCTCGTGCAGGAGCATGCGCTCAAGGCGGCGCAGGAGCGCATCGCCGAGCTCGAGGCGAGCGCCAAGGAGACGCCGTCCGCCGCTGCACCGAGTTTCCTGGGAAATGCACCAAGGCTCGGTCCATGGGGTGCCCAGGCCACGGCGCCGGGAACTTCGGTTCCGACGACGGCGCCGACGCCGACGGCGCCGGCCGTGCCACCGACGCGCTCGCCGCTGCAGGCTGCCCTGTCGCCGCAGTCCAGTGGCGGAGGTGGCGGTGGTTTCTTCCGTACCGCCATGATGACGGCAGCCGGAGTTGCCGGCGGCGCCCTGCTGTTCGAAGGAATTCGAGGATTGCTGAACAACAGCTCGAGCCCGTTCGGCCAGGCCCAGGCATCGCAACCGTCGCCTCTGCTGCCGCCGGACTCGATGCCGCAACAACAGCAGGCCTGGTCCGATACGACGCCGGCCGATAGTCAATACCAGGCCGACAATCAATACCAGCCCGATGATCAGCAGCAGGATCAGGACTATCAGGACGACTACGATACCGCGTCGCTCGACGATGGAGGAGCGGACGACAGCTGGACCTGACGGATAACGGACGTTTCGTAAACAAGGGGGAGAAGAAGACGATGATCGAATTGCATACGTGGGGCACGCCCAACGGCCGTAAGGTTTCCATCATGCTCGAGGAATGCGGGCTGCCCTACAGCGTGCACAAGATCGACATCTCCAAAGGCGAGCAGTTCAAGCCCGAGTTCCTGCGCATCAGCCCGAACAACCGGATCCCCGCCATCGTCGATCCCGACGGACCGGGCGGCAAGCCGTACAGCTTGTTCGAATCGGGCGCGATCCTGATCTATCTCGCCGACAAGACCGGCAAGTTCCTGCCCGCGGACCCGGTGAAGAAGTACGACACGCTGCAATGGCTGATGTGGCAGATGGGCGGGGTGGGTCCGATGTTCGGCCAGGCGCACCACTTCCTGCGCGCCGCGCCAACCAAGATCGAATACGGCATCAAGCGCTATGTCGACGAAGCCAAGCGGTTGTACGGCGTTCTCGACAAGCAACTTGCCGCGAACGCCTTTGCCGCCGGCGCCGACTACACCATCGCCGACATTGCGATCTTTCCGTGGGCGGCGCGGCACGAATGGCACACCGTCAACCTGGCCGACTTTCCCAACGTCAAGCGCTGGTACGACACCGTGAACGCGCGGCCGGCCGTGACCAAGGGCATGGCGGTTCCCTACCTGAATTGATGCGACTGCGGAGACGCCTGGTCGTGGCGGCGATTGCGGTCATCGCAATCGCCGCTGCGGGTCGCGACGTCTTGGCGCAAGTCGGGCTGACCGCGGCCTGCGTCGCGCCGCTCAAGCCGGCGGTGTCGGTCGAGCTCTACTTCGGCCGCGGAAAGCCCGACGGGGGCGAGGTGAGCGACCGTGAATGGGAGGAGTTCCTCGCCGAGGAGGTCTCTCCACGATTTCCCGACGGGCTCAGCGTGATGGAGGTCATGGGACAGTACCGGGGGTCATCTGGAAGGGCCGTGTCGGAACGTTCCAAGCGCCTCCACATCATCGTGTTCGATTCGCCCGCCCACCTGGCGAAGATTGCCGAGATCATCGACCTCTATCGCCAGCGCTTCCGTCAGGAATCCGTGCTGCGGACTGAACGCAGCCTGTGCGCCGCACTGTAGTCGGCGACCGGTTCACCCTGTCGGGAAAGCCGGCTAGATTTCATCGTAAACCCGCCAGGAGATGCCGTTCATGAGCAACGACGCGAAATCCCGCAAGACCGCCAATCTCGCCACGCCGACCGATCTTGGAGCCAACGCCACCAAAGAGCTGGCGGGCGGTCTCAATATCCTGCTGGCGGACGTCTATGCACTCTACCTCAAGACCAAGAACTTCCACTGGCACGTGTCGGGCCCGCACTTCCGGGACTACCATCTGCTGCTCGACGACCAGGCGACGCAGATCGACGCCATGACCGATGCGATCGCCGAGCGGGTGCGCAAGCTCGGCGGCACGACCATCCGCTCGATCGGCCATATCAAGCGCCTGCAGCGCGTGCTCGACAACGACGCCGACTACGTGACGCCGCACGACATGCTGGCCGAGCTGCGCAGTGACAACATGGAGCTCAACAAGCACATGCGCACGCTCCACGAACTGTGCGACGAGCACGGCGACGTCGCCACCGCGAGCCTGATCGAGAACTGGATCGACGAGACCGAGCAACGCGTCTGGTTCCTGTTCGAGACCGGTCGTCGCACCGACGGCTGAGGCGGCGTCTCCTTAGACGAAATCTCTTCGTTCCTCCTCCCCAGCTTCGCTGGGGAGGTGTCGCCGTCTTACGGCGACCTGCCTTCGCCGAAGCGAAGCCGCTTCGGCTTCGCGCAGGCAGGCGGAGGGGTCATGCTCTTCCGGACCGCGGGCGTCCCGCCCGCTCATGAGCTTGAGCAGGCGAGAAGCTCGCGGTCGGAAAGACGCATGAATCTTGAGCGGGCGGGACGCCCGCGGTCCACATGAGCATGACCCCTCCGTCCGCGAAGACGCGGACAGCTCCCCAGCGAATCTGGGAGGAGGCGGCGCCCGCGCGCTACGCCCGTCGCACCATGGCGGGCACGAGCTGCCTGAGCGACGGGGCGCCAAGCTGCATCATGACGTTGCGCGTCTCCTGGTGGAGGATGTTCAGCACCCTCTCCACGCCGGGCTGGCCGAACGCCCCCAGGCCCCAGAGATAGGGCCGACCCACGCATACGGCGCGGGCGCCGAGCGCCAGCGCCTTGGCGATGTCGGTGCCGCGGCGGAAGCCCGAATCGACCAGCACGGGAATGCGGCCGTCGACCGCTTCGAGGATCTCGGGCAGAGCATCGATGGTCGACCGGCCATTGTCCTCGGCGCGCCCGCCGTGATTGGAAACGACGATGGCGTCGACGCCGGCGTCGACGGCGAACAGGGCGTCCTCGGCGGTCACCAGGCCCTTCAGCACCAGCCGCGTCTTGACCGTGTCGCGCAGGCGCTTGACGAAGCCCCAGGTCAGGTTGTCGACGTGCGTGCCGGTGATGCCGGCCAGGTTCACGCCGTCGAAGTTCGGCTTGCGCCGCACGAAGTCGGCCACGCCGAGGCCGTGACAGTCGGCACACGGCCGGGGATCGGAGAGCGCCATGCGGCGGAACGTCTCCCACACCTGGAAGGCGATCACGTCGGTGGTGACGACGATCGTGCCGGCGCCGGCCTTCTCGGCACGCGTCGCCAGTGCCTTGGCGATCTCCCAGCTGTTGGTCGGGTAGAGCTGGAACCAGACTGGTGCGCCCCGTGCCTCGATCGCGTCCTCGATCGACGTCGTGGCCACGGTCGACAGCATCTCGAGATGGTCGCCACGGCGCGCCGCGCGGGCCACGGCGAGCTCGCCGTCGGGATGGAAAGCGCGGTTCGAGCCGGTCGGTGCAATCACGATCGGGCTACGGTAGGCCCGGCCGAACAGCTCCATGCCGAGGTCGATCTTCTCGACGTCGATCATGCGGCGGGGCAGCAGCTGGAACTTCAGGAAGCCTTCGCGATTGGCGCGCAGGGTCGCCTCGTCGCCGGTGCCCGTCGTCATGTAGCCGAAATGGGCCGGCGGCACCTTCTCCTTCATCACCGGCTCGAAGTCGAAGACGCTCAGCGCCTCGTTGGGCGCGCCGATCAGCTTGTCGAGGGTGCGCGGCGCCCACACCGAGGGATCGGGCAGGCGCTGCTGCTGCCCAGACGCGGCCATCGGGCCCGCGAGGAGGGGACTCCCGGCAAGAAATCTCAAGAAGCGGCGGCGATTCGCCGTGACGCTCATGCACGCTCCGCCCAGTTGATCAGGCGTCCGAGGAAAACGTCACAGGCATCCATTTGGGCGCGGGCGACGAACTCGTTGGGCTGATGAGCCTGGGCGATGTCGCCGGGCCCGCAGATCACCGTCGGAATCCCGTGACCGCGAAAGATGCCGGCTTCGGTTGCATACGGCACGGCATAGGTTCTGTTGCCGCCGGTCCATTGCAGCGCCAGCCGCGCGGCGTCCTCGTTCTCCTGCGGCATCAGGCCCGGCACGAAGGAGCGACGGCGAAGCGTGATGTCGGCTTCCGGATGGCGCGCCTTCATCCGAGGCAGCAGCAGCTCGGCGATGTATGTCTCGGCGCGGCGTTGCACCTCCCACGGATCGTCGCCGGGCAGGGTGCGATAGCCCCAGTTCAGCGTGCAATCGCGCGCCAGGATGTTGGCGGCGGTGCCGCCGGTGACGATGCCGACATTGATCGTGGTGTGACCCGGCACCGTATCGATGTCGCTGCGCTTGCGCGCCGCCAGCTCGACCTGCAGCTCGTTCAGCCAATGGATGAATTCGCCGGCAAAGTGGATGGCGCTGACGCCGAGATGGGTCATCGAGGAGTGGGCCTCGAAGCCCTTGAAGGTGGCGATGAGACCGCCGCCGGCATTCTGGGCGTTGACCACGCTCATCATGGTCGGCTCGCCCACGATCACGGCTTGGGGGCGCGGCACGGCGCCGACCAGGCGCTCGGCGAGCGCCGGGGCGCCGAGGCAGCCGATCTCCTCGTCGTAGCTGAAGGCGAAGTGCACCGGGACCGCGAGGCGGGCGCGCTGGAAGGCAGGCAGGTTGGCCAGGCAGGCGGCGACGAAGCCCTTCATGTCGCAGGTGCCGCGGCCATAGAGGTTGCCGTCGTCGCGGACCGTCAGCTCCCAGGGATCGGAGGTCCAGGGCTGGCCGTCGACCGGCACGACGTCGGTATGGCCCGACAGGACGACGCCGCCCTCGGCCTCCGGGCCGATCGAGGCGAACAGGTTGGCCTTGGTCCCCTCGGCGTTCGGCACCAGCGTGCTTGGGACGCCGTGCTCCTCCAGATAGTCCCGGATCCAGTGGATCAACTCGAGGTTGGAATTGCGCGAGGTGGTGTCGAACGCCACCAGGCGCCGCAGCATGTCGATCGAACTCGGCGAGGCACTCATGGCGGCACCGTGGCACAGTTCAGGCCCACCGGCCAAGGGCCTGATTTTCCACGTGAAATCGACACCGTGTTTGACACCCAGGGCGGCCCCGGCTAGAACCGCCGCGCATCCGTCGTGGAACACGACCGCCGGGGTCTTAGCGGGCTGCGGAGAGGTGGCCGAGCGGTCGAAGGCGGCGGTTTGCTAAACCGTTATACGGGGATAACCCGTATCGTGGGTTCGAATCCCATCCTCTCCGCCATTAAAGCTCGAAGAATAAGGATTTTCTGCACTACCTGTCCCGCCCCTCAGCAGCCACGAGCCCAGACGGATCAGACGGGCGGGGGTAAACAGTGGGGTAACCTAGACCTTCGGAGCCAAAAAAGCCCGGCCAGTCGCCCAGCCGGGCTCGATCGCGATCTCTGGCGGACTGTCACGCCTTGAGGTTCACCGCGGCCAGCTTGCCGCGCTCCTCCTGCACGTCGTAGGTGACCTTCTGGCCCTCGTTGAGGCCGTTCAGGCCGGCGCGCTCGACAGCGCTGATATGGACGAAGACGTCCTTGCCGCCGCCGTCGGGCTGAATGAAACCGAAACCCTTTGTGGCGTTGAACCACTTCACCGTGCCTGTAGCCATGTTCGTCTTTCCGGGGTGGAGCG
>NZ_JBFWZI010000219.1:0-10392 GCF_050185545.1 Reyranella sp.
TGGTGCCGGGTGAGGGATTTGAACCCCCGACCTTCGGTTTACAAAACCGCTGCACTACCGCTGTGCTAACCCGGCATCGTCCAGCCACATTTAGCTTCTGATGGAGATCGGCACAACGCGCGCAGGAGAACGTCATCCCGACCGGAGCCGAGCGTAGCGACGCGTAGTGGAGCGGCCTTTTGCGCCACTCAGTGCTTCAAACTGGCGCACGCTGTGTAGCTCCGCGGTGACGGCAGGCGTGCTGCAGAAATATTCACGTCGCAGGAGCGATGGCCGCAAGCGGACCCCCGCATCAGCTCCAGACGTTTCCAAGCTCGTTGATGGCAGCGAACACGCCGGTGAGCTGTGTCGTCTGGTACTCAATGTAGTGATCGATCGAGATCACCAGGCCGGCCCGGGTGAGCGCGCCGCTGGCCAACTCCGCGCTCCGATAGGCGGCCCCGCCCGCGTCAGGCGCACGGTGGAGAAGGTTCTGGTAGACCTCGTCGATGAACGCCGCGTTGTCGAGCATGCCGGCACCGTCGGCAAATTCCGTCGACGCGAGGAAATTGGCGCCGATCCCGCCCAGGCTGGCGCCGTTGGCTGCCTCGGTGGTCCAGTAGCCGTAGCCGCCGCCGTCGGCATTGCGGAACAGGAGCCCATTGTAGAGGGCGGCTATGCCGAGGCCGGTGTCCGATGCCGCCTGGACGCAGAGCGTCCCTTCGGAGAAAGCTGCCTTCTCGATATGGACGGTCGTGTCGAAGGTGTCGTGCGAGAGAGTGCCTGCGGTGAACGTGCCTCCGGAGCTGAAGCCGACCGTGCAGTCGGCGCGGCTGCCGATGAACAGGGCGGTGTCCGTGCCACCGCCGCCGTCGATCGTGTTGTTGCCGCGACCCGCCAGGAGGGCGTTGTCGGATGCATCGCCGATGATCGAGTCGTCGCCGTCGCCCGTGAACACCTTGGTCACCCTGGTCGTCGGGTCGATATCGATCGACCGACCATCGATCGTGGCGTGGTGATTGCCAAGATTCACGGTGACGTGCCCTGACACCGCGGCCGCATTGATCACCGCAGTCTCGCCGTCGCCGGCCTTGAGCGCGGTGCGCGAGGGCGCGTCCTGGCGCCAGCTGTCTGCCGCGATGGCCGCAGCGAAGCTGTCGCTATAGACGAACTCCCGTTCGGTCGAATGGGCATCGCCGTAGGCCGTCAGGGTGACACTCGTGGTGGTGCCGCCGCGCAGAGGTCTCGAGCGAGTCCGGCCTAGCGCTCATCGAGAGGAAGAAGAGAGCGTAAAGCTTCGATCCTCGATTTGAACGCCTCCTTGTCGGACGCCCTCAACAGCTCAAGGTCGCGCCTGAGTTGATCGATGCGCGCGGTGGCGGCCTCGCGCTTCAGCCGATCCACCTTCTCCCTGAGCGCCTCGATATCCTGGAAGGCCGGGTTGGCGGCACTGCCGGGTTTCTCCTTGATCAGCTCGTGGACGGCTTCCAACAGCTTGCCGATCTGCCGGCCGTAGCTCTCCTCGGCGAGGATGGCCTGCTCGGTCTCGGGCGCGCTCGAGTTGCGCTGGTTGACGATGACGTTGCCGAAGCTCCAGCCCGAATTGATCGGTTGAGACAGATCGCGCGGCGCGAACGAGGCCCAGGGGGACCACAGGCGCATCCAGAGGTCCCGCGCATCGCGATTTTTCCAGTCGTCGGTCATGGTGGCTCCAGTTCGCGGCATGTTGAGTTCACGTAGCGAGACGGTGGTTCGCTACGTGGCCATTTTTCGCGCCAGCAGGCAATCCCACGGACGGCGCTCTGTCGTTTCGGCGTTTCCTGTTGTGGACGACGCCTCCCTCGGTCGAGATTGCCATGGTGACCTCCGTCGTCAGGCCTCCCCTCCTGCCGCGCCTGCTCGTGCCGCGCCTGCCGTTCTTCTACGGCTGGGTCGTCCTCGCCTGTCTCTGCCTGGCGGGCTTTGCGCGCCAGGGGCCTGCGGTGGCCGTGCTGTCGGTCTTCGTCGTGCCCATGACCGATGCGTTCGGCTGGTCGCGCACCGAGATGGCAGGGGCGGTGTCGCTGGGCGGCGTTCTGGCGGCCGTCATCTCGCCGGTCGTCGGGCCGGTGCTCGACCGGCGCGGCGCCCGTCTGGTGCTTTGCCTGGCCGTCCTCGGCATCGGCCTGTCGACCATGGCGCTCTCGCTCATCCAGTCGTTGCTGACGTTTTACCTGCTGTTCTGCTTTGCGCGCATGATCTGGGCCGGACCGTACGACCTCGGTCTCTACGGTGCGCTCAACAACTGGTTCGTCGCCCGCCGCGCGCGCGCCACCGCGATCGCGACGCTCGCGCAGATGTCGGGCCTGGTCGTCCTGCCGATCATCGCCCAGCTTGCCATGCGCGAGGATGGCTGGCGTGGCGGCTGGATCGCGATCGGCGCCACGGTCATGCTGGTAGGCTTCCTGCCGGTTTGGCTGCTGGTCGTGCGCAGGCCGGAGGATATCGGCCTGACGCCCGATCGCCTGGTTTCCGCCAATGGCGCTGGCGCCACCGCGCCGGAGCCGCGCTTCACCCGGCAGCAGGCAATGCGCACCCAGGCCTTCTGGCTGCTGTCGCTCTACACGGTGCTGGTCTATCCGGTGCAGGCGGGGGTCAGCCTGCACCAGGCGCCCCACCTGATCGAGCGCGGCCTGTCGCCGATCACGGCCGCGACCGTGATCAGCTTCTTCTCCGCCATGTCGGCGGTGGCGAGCTTCGGCGTCGGCTTCCTGCCGCGACGCTGGCCGATACGCTACCCCATGCTGCTGTGGGCCCTGCTGCTGAGCGCCGGGTCGTTCGGCCTGATCTGGGTCGGCTCGGCCGAAGCGGCCTATCTGTTCGCCGGCCTGTTCGGATTGGGCATCGGCGGCATCTCGACATTGCTGCCGGTAGCGTGGGCCGACTATTTCGGGCGCGAGAGCTACGGCGCGATCCGCGGCGTCGCGCTGTCCTTGCAGGTGCTCGCGCAGGCAGCAGGTCCGCTGATCTCCGGTCTGTTGCGCGACTGGAACGGGACTTATGCCAGTTCTCTCACACTATTCGGCGCCCTGGCCGCCCTGGCGGCGGTGGCGGCGCTTGCAGCGCGCCGCCCCATCCCCTAGATTTTCCGCGACCCGAAAGAGGTTGCGTCGTCGGTCGGTGACACGATCGGCGACGGCGTGATCGAGGAAACAGGCTTCACTGTAGAGACTTAAAGTAGTCGCCAGGACGTACGCTCGTGGATTTGGGGTCCGCGAGCGGCCGGGGGTGCCAGCGAACAGGGCTTCGCGGCGGCCGTGGTCGGATGCCGGGGTGACCGCACGGAGAGACCGATGCCGCCGTTGCTGGAGGTTCAAGGACTCCATACCGAATTTCGCACCGGTGCCGGCACCGTACGTGCGGTCGACGGCGTGTCTTTCGCCGTCGAGCCGGGCGAGACGGTGGCAGTGGTGGGCGAGAGCGGGTCGGGCAAGTCGGTGAGCGCGCTGTCGATCCTGCGCCTGGTCGCCGATCCGCCCGGGCGTATCACCGAGGGTGCGATCCTGTTCGACGGTCGCGACCTCTTGCGCCTGTCGGAGGCCGAGATGCGGGATATCCGCGGCCGCGACATCGGCATGGTGTTCCAGGAGCCGATGACCTCGCTCAATCCCGTGCTGACGATCAGTCGGCAGATCACCGAGACGCTGGAGCAGCATCAGGGCGCCGATCGCGACACCGCGGAGCGGCGCGCCCTCGAGCTGCTCCAGATGGTCGGCATCGCCGACCCCGCGCGCCGGCTCAAGCAGTACCCGCATCAGCTGTCGGGCGGCATGCGCCAGAGGGTGATGATCGCCGTGGCGCTCGCCTGCAATCCAAAGCTGATCATCGCCGACGAGCCGACGACCGCGCTCGACGTCACCATCCAGGCCCAGATCCTCGAGCTGATGAAGTCGCTGACGCAAGAGCTCGGCGTCGCCCAGATCATCATCACCCACAATCTCGGTGTGGTTGCCCGCTACGCCAGCCGGGTCAACGTGATGTACGCCGGCCGCATCGTCGAGGCAGGCGAGGCCGACGCCATCTACCACGATCCGCGCCATCCCTACACGATCGCGCTCCTCGGCTCGGTGCCGCGGCTCGACCAGCCGCGGCGGACGCGGCTCGATCCGGTGGAAGGCCAGCCGCCTGATCTCACCCGGCTGGACGGCGGCTGCGCCTTCCGGCCGCGCTGCCGTTTCGCCGTCGAGCGTTGCGCCGAGGCACGCCCGCCGCTGGCGCCGGCCGGGACGGGGAGCCATCTCTCGGCCTGCTTCCGCAGCACCGAGCTCGGCGCTGCACGCGAGGTCGCGGCATGAGCGCGGTGGCGACCGAGACCCCGCTGCTGGACGTGCGTGGCCTCACCATGCACTTCCCGATCACCGAAGGCATCGTGCTGTCGCGCAAGGTCGGCGACGTCAAGGCGGTCGACGGGGTCGATTTCACCATCGGGCGCGGCGAGACGCTGGGCCTGGTCGGCGAGAGCGGCTGTGGCAAGACGACGACCGGCCGCTGTATCCTGCGCCTGGAGAAGCCGACGGCGGGGCAGGTCCTTTACGACGGCCGCGACGTCGCCCGCATGGAGCGCGGCGAGCTCACGGCTCTGCGGCGGCGCATGCAGGTGATCTTCCAGGACCCCTACAGCTCGCTCAATCCGCGTATGAAGGTGGGCGACATCATCGGTGAGCCGATCAAGGTGCACGGGGTCGAGCCCGACGCGCGGCGGCGTCGGGACCGCGTGCGCGACCTGCTCTCGGTGTGCGGCCTCGACCCGAAATTCGCCGACCGCTATCCCCACGAGATGTCGGGCGGCCAGCGCCAGCGCGTCGGCATCGCGCGGGCGCTGGCGCTCGATCCCGAATTCATCGTCTGCGACGAGGCGGTGTCGGCGCTCGACGTGTCGATCCAGGCCCAGGTCGTCAACCTGCTCGAGGAACTGCGCGAGCGCTTCCGCCTGACCTACCTGTTCATCGCCCACGATCTCTCGGTCGTGCGCCATCTCTGCCAGCGCGTCGCCGTGATGTATCTCGGCCGCATCGTCGAGACGGCCGATTCCGACGAGCTGTTCGATAATCCGCTTCATCCCTACACCCAGGCGCTGCTGTCGGCGGTGCCGATCCCCGATCCGCGCGTCGAGGCCGCGCGGGCCTTCCGGGTGACCAAGGGCGAGGTACCGAGCCCGATCAACCCGCCGTCCGGCTGCGTGTTCCATCCGCGCTGCCCGATGGCGGTGCCGGGCTGCAGCCAGTCGCGACCGGCCTTGCGGGAATTGCGGCCCGGCCACTGGGTTGCCTGCAGCGAGGCGCACTGACGGTGATGAAGAGTTCAGGGAGAGGTGTGCAGCAAGAGTAAGGGAGGAAACGATGCAAATGCGATCAGGTGTTTCGACTCTATGCGTTGCCTTGGCCGCCGGATTGCTGGCGGCAGGCCCAGCGGGCGCGCAAACGCCCAAGCGTGGCGGCACGCTGACCTATCTGATCCCGGCTGACGCGCCGCCGAGCTTCGACGGCCACCGGGAAACGACCTACGCCACGGTTCATGCCGCGGCCCCCTACTACAGCGTGCTGATCCGCGTGCCGCCGGACAATCCGGCCTCCACGACGGAGTTCGTTTGCGATCTCTGCACCGAGATGCCGAAGCCGACGGACGGCGGCAAGACCTACACCTTCAAGATCCGCCAGGACGTGAAGTTCCACGACGGCACGAAGCTCACCGCCCAGGACGTTGCGACGAGCTGGCAGTACATCGTGTTCCCGCCAAAGGGGGTGAACAGCGCGCGCGTCAGCTTCTACGAGATGATCGACAAGATCGAGGCGCCGGACGATGCGACCGTGATCTTCCGGCTGAAGCGTGCCACGACGGCGTTCCTTCCGGCGCTGGCCGATCCCTACACCTGGATCTACAAGAAGGAGACGCTGGAGAAGGATCCGCGCTGGTACGAGAAGAACATCCTGGGCTCCGGCCCGTTCAAGTTCGTCTCCTACGAGGTCGGTCAGAGCATCAAGGGCGTGCGCAATCCCGACTACTATCACAAGGGCCTGCCCTACCTCGACGCCATCGAAGGCATCTTCGCCAACAAGCAGTCGGTCCGTGTCGAGGCCTTGCGCGGCGACCGGGCGGCCATCGAGTTCCGCGGTCTGCCGCCGTCGGCGCGCGACCAGCTCGTCAAGGAGGCGGGCAAGGATATCGTGGTGCAGGACAGCGACTGGAATTGCGGCAACATCCTCACGCCCAACTCCAAGAAGAAGCCGTTCGACGACGTACGGGTGCGCCGCGCGCTGGCGCTCGCGATCGACCAGTGGGGCGGCGCGCCGGCGCTGTCCAAGATCGCGATCGTACGCAGCGTCGGCGGCATCGTCTTCCCGGGTTCGCCGCTTGCCGCCACCAAGGAGGAGCTGCAGCAGATCGCGGGCTTCTGGCCCGACATGGCGAAGTCGCGCGCAGAGGCCAAGAGGCTCCTGAAGGAGGCGGGCGCCGAGGGACTGAAGTTCGAGCTGCTCAACCGTAGCGTCGACCAGCCCTACAAGTTCGTCGGCACCTGGGCGGTCGCCGAATGGAAGAAGATCGGCCTGAACGTCGAGCAGAAGGTCGTGCCCACCGGTCCGTGGTTTTCCAACATGCGGGCGGGCACGTTCGACGTCGCCATGGAGGCCAACTGCCAGAGCGTGGTCAATCCGGTGCTCGATACCGGCAAGTATCTGCCGCACACGGTCTTCCCGGACAACTATGGCGGTTACGATGATCCCAAGGTCATCGAGCTCTACGAGAAGATGCGGACCGAGACCGATCCCAAGGCTCAGCGCGTTGCCATGCGGGCCTACGAGAAGTACATACTCGATACAAAGGCGTACGAGATCGTGCTGCCCTACTGGTACCGCATCATCCTGGCGCGGTCTTACGTGAAAGGCTGGAAGGTCAGCCCGAGCCACTATCTGAACCAGGATCTCGCCAACGTCTGGCTGGACAAGTAGCCGGCCGACGGAGCAAGGCTCGTGTACCGTTACATCGTAACCCGGCTCCTGCTGGCTGTCCCGACGCTGGCAGGAGCGGCAGCATTGGTGTTCGTGCTGATGCGCCTGATCCCGGGTGATGTCTGCGTCATTCGGCTGGGCTCCGGCGGGGCCCACGTCGATCCGGCATCTCTCGCAGCCTGCCGTGCGGAGCTCGGTCTGAACGAGCCGCTGATCGTGCAGTTCCTGCATTTCCTTTGGGACTACGCCACCTTCGATTTCGGCGTCTCGATGTGGTCGGGTAATTCGGTCGTGCACGAGATTGCCATCCGATTGCCGGTGTCGCTGCAGATCGCCGTCATGGCGACGGTGATCGCCATCGCCATCGCCATCCCGCTGGGGACGATCTCGGCGCTGAAGGAGAATAGCGGGCTCGACCACTTCGTGCGGGTGGTCGCAATCGCGGGTATCGCCACGCCGTCGTTCTGGCTCGGCATCATGTCGCTGGTGCTGGTGCTCGATATCACCTACCTGGCCAGCGGCAGGGCGTGGCTGCCGCCGATCACTTACGTGCCATTCTGGGAGGATCCTCTGCACAACCTCGCCGTGGTGCTGCTGCCCGCCATCACCGTCGGCTATCGCTATTCGGCGGTGACCATGCGACTCACGCGCTCTGCCATGCTCGAGGTGATGCGCGAAGACTACATTCGCACCGCACGCGCCAAGGGCCTGCTCGAGCAGATCATCGTCAACCGCCATGCCCTCAAGAATGCGCTGCTGCCCGTGGTCACGCTGATCGGCATCGAGTTCGCCTTTCTGATCGGCGGTCTGGTGGTCACCGAGCAGGTGTTCAACCTGAACGGCATCGGCCGCCTGCTCGTGCAGGCGGTGCAGAATCAGGACAATGTGCTGGCCCAGGCGCTGGTGATGCTCGTCGTCGCCGTGTTCGTTTTCGTCAATCTCGTGGTCGACGTGCTCTACGCTTGGCTCGATCCCAGGATCCGCTACTCATGACCGTAACTGTCCCCAACCGCGCGCCGGTTGGCGCCGCCGCGCCAGCCGCCGACGAGCTGCCCGAGCTTCGACGGTCCGTGCTCGGCTCGACCCGGGCCTTCGTCCGCCGCCAGCCGCTGGGCACCGTGGGCCTGGTAATCGTGCTGGTCATGTTCGCTGCCGGCGTGCTGGCCGACTGGATCGCGCCGTACGATCCGGAGGCCAACGACTTCAGCGCCATGATGGAGGCGCCGAGCTGGGCCCATTTGCTGGGTACCGACCAGTTCGGCCGGGACATCTTTTCGCGGCTGGTGTTCGGAGCGCGCACTGCGATGCTCGTGGGATTCACCTCGGCGGTGGTCGGCGGCCTGATCGGCCTGGTGCTGGGCGTCGCTTCGGCGTATTTCGGCGGTTGGTTCGATCTCGTGTTCCAGCGCGTGCTCGACGTGCTGATGGCCTTTCCGCTGATAATCCTGGCCTTGGCGGTGGTCGCGGTGTTCGGCACCGGCGTGGTCAACGTCATCATCGCCATCACCATTCCGCTGGTGCCGCGCTGTGGGCGCGTAGTACGAGCCAGTGCGCTGGCGATTCGTGAGATCCCCTATGTCGACGCGGCGCGAGCCCTGGGCTTTGGCCACATCCGCATCGTGTTGCGCCACATGGTGCCCAATGTCGTGGCGCCATTTCTGATCCTGTTGTCCGCTTTTGTCGGACAGGCGATCCTCGCCGAGGCCTCGCTTTCGTATCTGGGGCTTGGCGTGCAGGAGCCGGTGCCGGCGTGGGGCCTGATGCTGCAGGGCGGCGCCGAGGAATATGCCACGACCGCGCCCTGGATTGCTGTCTTCCCGGGACTCGCCATCATGCTCACCGTACTCGGCATCAGCCTGTTCGGCGACGCGCTGCGCGACGCACTTGATCCCAAGCTGCGGGAGCGGTGACGGGCGATCCCCAATTCACCCGCCGTGACGCAGGAAGCGGCCCACCGGAGTAGGGGGCCGGTCTCATACGGGGCGGAGGGGGAAGGCCTCGGTCGAGACCTTCCCGGCCCCGACATCGGACACCCAAGCATCCCCACCGGGGCCTTCACCCCGCCGCCCTCTACGGGGGCGCCTCCCCCGATGACAGGGGAGGCGAATGGGGGCGGCGTCGTTCCGCCCCCTGCCGCGCCCATTCGTAGGCCGCGACGGCGGCGGCGTTGGAGACGTTGAGGGCGGCGAGCTGGGGGGCGGTCGGGATGGTGACCAGCCGGTCGCACTTCTCGGCGGTCAGGCGGCGCAGGCCCTCGCCCTCGGCGCCGAGGACGATCGCGGCTCGGCCGGCGAGGTCGAGACTCATGATGCCGACATCGCCGCGCTCGTCGAGGCCGTACAGCCAGAAGCCGGCTTCCTTCAGCTGTTCGAGCGCGCGCGCGAGATTGACGGCACGGACCAGCGGCACGAGCTCGAGCGCGCCCGAGGCCGCTTTGGCCAGCACGCCGGTATCGGCCGGCGCGTGGCGCTCGGTGACGAGCACGCCCGAGACGCCGAAGGCTGCGGCCGTGCGCAGGATCGCCCCGACATTGTGCGGATCGGTCACCTGGTCGAGCGCCAGGACGAGGGCGTGCTCGCCGCAGCGCGCCAGAAGGTCCTCGAGCGCGGCCTCCTCCAGCGGCCCCACCAGGGCGGCGAGGCCCTGGTGGACGGCGCCGGCTGGCAGGCGCTGCGCCAGCTCCTCGCGGGCCAGGAGCTCGGTCCGGATCGCGAGCCTGCCAAGCTCGGCCTCCAGCCGCTCGGCAGTCTCGCGCGTCGCCAGCACCCGTTCGACCCGGCGCTCGGGATTGGCGAGCGCCGCCAGGACGGCGTGGCGGCCGTACAGCCACACCGCTTGATGGCCGCCGCGCGTCGGGCGTGGCGGCCGATGGCGAGGTCGGGAGCCCATGGCCGAGACTTGTATGGTGCGTCGCGGCGGGCGGCAAATCGGCCGGCGTCACGGATTTCGGTCTTGACGCAACCCATTGGATTTGCGAGCAACGCCCGCCCGCTCAACGGGCTGAAGAGGCTAATCTCGCGCCGCGTTGACGCAGGTTCGGAGGGGTGGCCGAGCGGTCAATGGCAGCAGACTGTAAATCTGCCGACTTCGCGTCTACGAAGGTTCGAATCCTTCCCCCTCCACCAGCGGGCACCGCAGCGAGAGAGCCTTTTCAGAGATTGCGGGTGTAGCTCAATGGCAGAGCTCCAGCCTTCCAAGCTGGCTATGCGGGTTCGATTCCCGTCACCCGCTCCAGATCTGACGAGGTCCGGTGGACCCGTGTTTGTCGAAGGCTGAAAGCAGCACGAGGGTCGTGAAACTATGGGCAAGGCGAAATTCGAGCGGAACAAGCCGCACTGCAACATCGGCACGATCGGCCACGTCGACCATGGCAAGACGTCTCTGACGGCGGCGATCACGAAGATCCTGGCGAAGACGGGCGGAGCGA
>NZ_JBFWZI010000220.1:0-10188 GCF_050185545.1 Reyranella sp.
TCTCGATAGCGGCATACGGAGCAATGCGGTCGCGAAGCGAAGGGTCTTTGCCGGGAGCGCGCCACTCTCTGGCGCTCATGAGGACCGCGGGCGTCTCGCCCGCTCATGATCGATGAGTGGACGAGACGCCCGCGGTCCGCGAGAAGAATCATGAGCGCCACGGAGTGGCGCGCTCCCAGCCATGAGCGACTTCTTCTTGGCCTCGCCCTCAATCCTCCAGCGCGTCTTCCAGGGTGCGCAGGCCGGAGCGCTTGGCGGAGACCAGCACGGCCATGTTTCCGGGCTTGTGCTGGTTCTTCCACATCTTGGTATGGGCCTTGGGGATGTCGGCCCAGTCGAAGACCTCGCTCATGCACGGATCGATGCGGCGCTCGATCACCAGCTGGTTGGCCTGGCTCGCCTGCAGCAGGTTGGCGAAGTGGCTGCCCTGGATGCGCTTCTGGCGCATCCACACGAAGCGGGCGTCCATGGTGAGGTTGTAGCCGGTCGTGCCGGCGCAGAAGACGACCATGCCGCCGCGCTTCACGATGAAGCACGAGACCGGGAAGGTCTGCTCGCCGGGATGCTCGAACACGAAGTCGACGTCGTTGCCCTTGCCGGTATGCTCCCAGATCGCCGCGCCGAACTTGCGGCACTTCTTCATGTACTCGGCGTAGCCCTTCTGGTCGTCGACGTCGGGCAGCTGGCCCCAGCAATCGAAGTCGTTGCGGTTGATGACGCCCTTGGCGCCGAGCGACATCACGAAATCCTTCTTCGACGGATCGGAGATCACGCCGATCGCGTTGGCGCCGGCCGTGGCGATCAGCTGCACGGCCATCGAGCCGATGCCGCCCGCGGAGCCCCACACCAGCACGTTGTGGCCGGGCCGCAGGATGTGCGGACGATGGCCGAAGAGCATGCGATAGGCGGTGGCCAGCGTCAGCGTGTAGCAGGCGCTCTCCTCCCAGGTGAGGTGCTGGGCGCGCTTCATCAGCTGGCGCGCCTGCACCTTGCAGAATTGCGCGAACGAGCCGTCCGGCGTCTCGTAGCCCCAGATGCGCTGGCTGGTCGAGAACATCGGGTCGCCGCCATTGCACTCCTCGTCGTCGCCGTCGTCCTGGTTGCAGTGGACGACGACCTCGTCGCCGACCTTCCAGCGCTTCACCTTGGCGCCGACCGCCCAGACGATGCCCGCGGCATCCGAGCCGGCGATGTGGAAGGGCTGCTTGTGGACGTCGAACGGCGAGATCGGGATACCGAGACCGGCCCACACGCCGTTGTAGTTGACGCCGGCAGCCATCACGAGGACCAGCACCTCGTCCTCGCCGATCGTGTGCGTCGGCACGACCTCGAGCTGCATCGACTGCTCGGGCGGGCCATGGCGGTCGCGCCGGATGACCCAGGCGTACATGTTCTTCGGGACATGGCCGAGCGGCGGGATCTCGCCGATCTCGTAGAGATCCTTCCTCGGCTGGTTGGCCGTCGGATGCGGGCGGGCCGCGAAAGCAACAACGGACATGACGATGCCTCCTGCAATGCAGCGAAAGTTATTGTTGCGGACGCGAGATTGCAACGCACAAATTGCGGATCGTTGCGATTGCCCCGAGGCAATAACAATAAAATTACCCTCACCCTGCGGAAGCCACACATTGAAGCCAAGTCGGCACCGGGGTAAACGACCGTTTACCGATCCATTTCAAGCCCGGGAGAGCGCGCCATGAAGCTCATGTGGTTTCACCTGATGCCCTACACGGAGCTTCCCGACGACTTCAACAAGAAGCACCCCTCGGTCTGGGTCGACATCCATTCGTCGCTGTTCGACCCGCGCCGCGCCCATCACATGTACAACGACTTCATGGACGAGCTCGAGTTCGCAGCCGAAGTGGGCTTCGATGCGGTCTGCGTGAACGAGCACCATTCCAACGGCTACGGGCTGATGCCCTCGCCCAACCTGATCGCGAGCTCGCTGGCCCGGCGCACGACCGACACCGCGCTCTGCGTCATGGGCAACTCGCTGGCGCTCTACAATCCGCCGACCCGGGTGGCCGAAGAGTTCGCCATGATCGATTGCATCTCGGGCGGCCGGCTGATCGCCGGCTTCCCGGTCGGCTCGCCGATGGATACCTGCTTCGCCTACGGCCAGAACCCCAGCATGCTGCGCGAGCGCTACTACGAGGCGCACGACCTGGTGAAGAAGGCGTGGACCGAGAAGGAGACCTTCGCCTTCTCCGGCCGCTTCAACCAGCAGCGCTACGTCAACATCTGGCCGCGGCCGATCCAGGACGATCCGCATCCGCCGATCTGGATCCCGGGCGGCGGCTCGATCGAGACGTGGCGCTGGTGCGCCGAGATGGACTACGTCTACTGCTACCTGTCGTACTACGGCTACAAGGCCGGGCTCACGACCATGCAGGGCTTCTGGAACGAGATGGCCAAGCTCGGCAAGGACCGCAATCCCTACCGCGCCGGCTTCCTGCAGTTCGTCGGCGTGGCCGAGAGCCGCCAGCAGGCGCTCGACCTCTACACCGAGCCGGCCGAGTACTTCTATGGCCGCTGCCTGCACGTCGACGCACGCTTCGCCACGCCACCGGGCTACACGACGGAGGCGACGCAGCGTGCCGGCATCGAGAGCATGGTGTCCAAGGCCGCCAACACGGCGAGCTACCAGAGCAAGCTCAGCCTCAAGGCGACCAACATGAAGGACATCGTCGACGGCGGCTACGTCATCATCGGCTCGCCCGACGAGGTGGTGGAGCAGATCCGCCACGTCGCGACCAGTCTCAATGTCGGCCATCTGATGCTGCTGCTGCAGTACGGCAACATGAGCAAGGACACCACCAAGTACAACACGCGCCTGTTCGCGGAGAAGGTGATGCCCAAGGTCAAGGACCTGTTCGGCGAGTGGGAGGACAAGTGGTGGCCCAAGCCGCTGGCCAGGGGCCAGCGTGCGGCGGTACCGAATTTTCAGCCCAAGCTCGTCGCCGCGGAGTAGTCGCGTGTCGCAGCCGAAGACGACCACCGTCGAGGTCAATGGTTTCCCGTGTCGCGTCTGGAGCAAGGGCAGCGGCCGCAAGGTCGGCTTTCTCGCTGGCCTGGGCGGGCTGCCGCGTTGGCTGCCGTTCCTCGACAAGCTGGCCGAGACGCGCACGGTGATCGCGCCGTCGCTGCCCGGCTATCCCGGCGCCACCGGGCACACGGAGCTCGACAGCCATCTCGACTGGGTGCTGGCGGTGCGTCAGCTGATCGACAAGACGGGGCTGGCCGGCGCCGACCTGATCGGCGCTTCGGTCGGCGGCGCCTTCGCCGCCGAGATGGCGGCGATCTTTCCCGGTTACGTCCGCAAGCTGGTGCTGATCGCGCCGTTCGGCCTGTTCGACGACAAGGAGCCGGCGACCGATCCGTGGGCGCAGCGCAAGGACGTGCTGCCCGGCCTGATGTGCGCCAATGCGGCGAAATGGAGCGAGCTGGTCGCGCCGCCGGAAGGCGCCAACTCGACCGAATGGCCAATCGAGATGACACGCGCCTCGGAAGCAGCGGCGCGCGCCTTCTGGCCGCTCGGCAATACACGCCTCGAAAAGCGCCTCGGCCTGATCGAGGCGCCCACCCTGATTGTCTGGGGCGAGGCCGACGCCATCCTGCCGCAGGGCTATGCGCAAAAGTTCGTGAGCGGGATCGGCCGCTCGGCGCGCGTCGAGACCGTTACCGGCGCCGGCCACCTCGCCTATCTCGACCAGCCCGACGCGGTCTCGAAGGCAGCCCTGGCGCATCTCTCTTAGCTCACCTCCCCACGAAGTGGGGAGGCGCCCCGTCATACGGGACGGAGTGGTCATGGCCGGGAGCGCTCCATTCCGTGGCGCACATCTCTTCTGAAGCTGACGCCCCATGAGCGCCACGGAGTGGCGTGCTCCCGACCATGAGGGCAATGACCCCTCCGTCGCCGTAACACGGCGACACCTCCCCAGCAGAGCTGGGGAGGAGCACTTGAGTTGTGGTTGCACCGTCGTCTCGGATCGCTATTGTCCAGCGCGTTAAGGTTTGCGAGGGATTCGCCGATGATGATCCGTTCGATGAAGAAGGCCGCGGGCGTTTCGCTTTTCGCGGCGGTGCTGGCAATAGGCGTGACGCTGACCGAACGGCAGGTGACGGCGCAGGTGACGGCGGTGCCGCGCGTCGGCGTCGCCTTCAACCAGACTGTCACGCGGCAGGTCACGATCGAGTCGGCCGATCCCGAAGGCGGCACCATTGCGTTCAGGCTGCCCAACGGCCAGTTCGTGGTCTGCCCGGTCGCGAGCTCGCTCATCGGCAGCCTGGCGACGCTGGCCGACGGCTCGAACGCCAACATCACCTACAACCAGGTCGTGACGCTGCTGAACCTGCGCCAGAAGGGACCGGGCTCGCGCGAGGCCCGGCGCGAGCAGATGTCGCCTCCCGATGCGACTGACATCCAGGTCGGGCGCTTCACCATGACGGTGGTCGGCGTCGACCTGCCGAACAACACGGTGTCGGTGATCGACGGGCGCGGTGGCCCGGTGCAGACCTACCGGGCCGACACCATCGCCAAGCAGGACATGCTGAAGAAGATCAAGGTCGGCGACGTCGTGATCGGCCTCACCACCCCCCTGATGGTCACGGCGATCTCGCCGGTCAAGTAAGCGAGGCCGGGCCGCGGGCGCGGCCCGTTTTTCTCACCTGACCTCGGCGTTCACTTGACGTCGACGTCCTCCCAGAAGCCGATCCAGTGGTCGACCGGCTTCATCTTGGCCTGCGGCGCCTCGTAGGACCACGCCGCCCGCGGGCTGCGCATCCCGCCTTCGACGACATCGTAGAACTGCACGCCGTGCGGGCACTCGAGATCGTGCGGCGTCTTGGCCGTGCTCTCGAGCAGGTCCATACGCACCGTGTCTCGCGGGAAGTAGATGTAGCCGCCGACCTCGACCGTATGGTCGCTCTTGGCAATCGTCATGCCGCGCCAGGTCGCCGTGCGGTGCATCGTCTGGGTCATCCGTCGGATCCTCTCGTTGGAGAGCTGCAGGAGTCGATTATATGGTGCCGACGGCCCGCGACTCCAGGGGCGACGCCGGGCCCGGATACGGGGCGTGGCGCTTCACCCGGGTCCTCGGCCAGGGCAGATTCTGCTCGTCGCCCTCCAGGTCCCGGGGTGTGCAAACCATCCAGTTCGGGAAACGCCGAGGAGGCCGCCATGCTCGTCGTTCTCGCCGACGCGCGCTTCGATCCCAAGGACGCCGATCGCGTGCGCGCCGTGGCCCGCCCGATGATCGAGGCGTCGCGCGCCGAGCCGGGCTGCGCCGGCTACGACTACGCCTTCGACCTGGTAGAGCCCGACCTGATGCGCGCGCGCGAGCTGTGGCGCGACGAACAGGCGCTCAAGGACCATTTCGCCACGCCGCACATGGCGACGTTCCTGAAGGCGCTGCGCGAGCTGCAGCCCAGGAGCGTCTGCGTGACGTGCAACGTCCTCGGCCCCTAACGTAAGATGCCGAGCGCGGCATAGTCGTTCGCCTGGAGCGCGAGCAACTCTTTGCTGGGAGCGCGCCACTCCTTTGGCGCTATTCTTGCTGATTACACATCCCATGAGCGCCATCGGAGTGGCGCGCTCCCAGCGGAAGAGTCTGGTTCTTGCCGGGACGCGCTCCCAGCGACGAGCACACGACGGGTCACGTCCCTCCATCCTCACCCGCGCTTCCAAGTCGTGCCCTTCGGGCCGTCCTCCAGAATCACGCCCTTGGCCTTGAGGTCGTCGCGGATGCGGTCGGACTCCTTGAAGTCCCTGGCCTTGCGGGCGGCCTGGCGGGCGGCGATCGCCGCCTCGATCTCGGCGTCGGTCGGTCCGGCGGCGCCGGCCGGGGTCCAGCGGAACCACGCCTCGGCGTCCTGCTGCAGGAGGCCGAGCGCATTGGCGCCGGCGCGCAGCGCTGCAGGATCGCCGAGCTGGTGCACGGCGCTGATCGCCAGCGGCGTGTTGAGGTCGTCCGACAACGCCTCCTCCACCGTCTGCGGCACCGGCTCAGCCGGCGCGGCATCGCGGCCGCGCAGGATGCCGTACCAGCGGTCGAGCGTCGCCTTGGCCTGGACCAGGCCTTCGTGGGTGAAGTCGAGCGGCTGGCGGTAATGCGCCGACAGCAGCAGCAGCCGGATCACCTCGCCGGGATACTGGTCGAGCAGCTCGTGCACGGTGAAGAAGTTGCCGAGCGACTTGCTCATCTTCTCGCCGGAGATGTTGAGGAACCCGTTGTGCATCCAGTACTTCGCCATCAGCCCATGGCCGAAGGCGCAGCGGCTTTGCGCGATCTCGTTCTCGTGGTGCGGGAAGATGAGATCGAGCCCGCCGGCATGGATGTCGAAGGTCTCGCCGAGATGCCGGGCGCTCATCGCCGAGCATTCGATGTGCCAGCCCGGCCGCCCGCGGCCCCACGGGCTCGGCCAGCCCGGCTGCTCGGCCGTCGACGGCTTCCACAGCACGAAGTCGGCCGGATCCTTCTTGTAGGGTGCCACCTCGACCCGCGCGCCGGCGACCAGCTCGTCGCGCGTGCGCCGCGACAGGCGGCCGTAGTCGGCCATGCTCGGCACGCTGAACAGCACGTGGCCCTCGGCGGCATAGGCATGGCCCTTGTCGACCAGACGGCCGATCATCTCGACCATCTCGCCGACATACTGCGTGGCGCGCGGCTCGAAGTCGGGCGTGAGCGCGCCGAGCCGCCGCATGTCGCTCTGGTAGGCGCTGGCGGTGCGCGTGGTCAGCGCGTCGATGGTCTCGCGGTTGTCGGCCGCCCGCACCATGATGCGGTCGTCGATGTCGGTGATATTGCGCACGTAGGTGACGCGCGGATAGCGCCGCTTGAGCAGGCGATAGAGCACGTCGAACGCCACCACCGGGCGGGCATTGCCGATGTGGACGTAGTCGTAGACGGTCGGGCCGCAGACATAGAGACGCACGTGGCCCGCATCGATGGGAACGAACGGCTCTTTTTCGCGCGACAGCGTGTTGTAGACGACGAGGGACATGGTCCCCTACTCCCGATCAGATTGCTGCAAAGGTCGACACGCCACAGCCGATCACGGCAGCAGCGGAAACCTCAGTTACATCGCGCCGTGAGGGCGCCCGGGAATGCGGGGAGCGACATAAAAGCAGTGTATCCGACCGGTTCTTTGCGTGCAAATGCGCCCCAATGGAAGCGTTTCTCGTCTCGACCGGCCTCGTTGCCATCGCCGAGATCGGCGACAAGACCCAGCTCCTGGCCCTGGTGCTGGCGGCGCGCTACCGCAAGCCGTGGCCGATCGTGCTCGGCATCCTGTGCGCCACGCTCGCGAATCATGCGCTTGCCGCCTGGATCGGCGCCATGGTCGCGGCCTGGGTCGGCGCCGACGCGATGCGCTGGATCCTGGGCGGCACGTTCATCGTCATGGCCGGCTGGTGCCTCATCCCGGACAAGCCGGACGATGGACCGCAGGCCGCCAAACAGGCCG
Organism: Reyranella sp.; assembly: GCF_050185545.1. Lineage (GTDB taxonomy): Bacteria > Pseudomonadota > Alphaproteobacteria > Reyranellales > Reyranellaceae > Reyranella. Next base: position 7,465 of record NZ_JBFWZI010000220.1, read on the forward strand.
GCGCTTTCCTCGCCACCCTGGTCGCCTTCTTCATCGTCGAGATCGGCGACAAGACGCAGATCGCCACCGTGGCGCTCGCCGCGCGCTTCAACGCACTGGTCTCCGTCACAGCGGGCACGACCGCGGGCATGATGCTGGCCAACGTGCCAGTAGTGCTGTTCGGCGACGCCATTGCCCGTCGCCTTCCGCTCAGGATCGTGCGCGCCGTCGCCGCCGCGTTGTTCGTCGCGCTTGGCCTCGCCGCCTTGGCTATGCCGTCCGCCCCGTGAGCCGGGCGGCGGTGGCGGTCCTGTCGCGCCCGATCAGGGACAACGGCTTTACCCGGTCAGCGCCAGCCGCAACGGATGGAAGAGCGCGCGGCCCCTGCGGCCGGTCGCCGGCCCGAACGCCGACGTCCACTCCTTCCAGGTCGTGGCGGTCCATGACTCGGGCGGCAGCCGAATCGAGGCTTCGGCCAGAAAGTCCGCGTCCTCCAGGACCGGCGTCTGCGCCAGAGCTGGGCGCGAAGCGAACGACGGACGAAACCGGCTGGCTCATGCCAGCCAATATCAGTTACGAGGCGTGCCGTAGCCCGGCGGCGGCGGGACGTTGCCGGGGGTCGGCGTGATCGGCACCTGCTGCGGCATCTGCGACGGCAAAGGCTCGGTGCTCACCGTCGGCACGATATCGCTGGTCGAGGCGACGCGGCCGGGCGCCGTCGTGCCGGTCGTGCTGATGTAGTAGCCGGCGACGGCATTGGAATTGTCGCCCTCGGTCTTCTCCGGTACGTCGACCATGCCGACCCGCTCGCCCTGGTCGTCCAGTCGATAGCCCTGGTTGTCGAGCTTGTAGTTGGCGTTGTCGATGCGCGTGCCGCCCGGCTCGACGCGATAGGACGCCGGCTGCTTGACATCGACATAGTCGGGACGCGGCAGCGGATCGCATGCCGCGAGCGCCAGGCCAGCCAGCGCCGCAGCCGTCAGAACTCTCGCTTCCATCAATCCACCGTCCCCCGCTGCAGATTTACTAATTATATCATAGCGGATCGAGGCCATGGGGCGAAAGTGGCCCGCCGCCGCACGCCGCGTGCACTTGTCAGGCGACTTTCTTCAGGACGCTGTCGCGCAGCTCGCGGCGCAGGATCTTGCCGACGTTGGTCTTGGGCAGATCGTCGCGGAACTCGATGATTTTCGGTCGTTTGTAGCCGGTGAACTGCTCGGCGCAGTAGGCCGCCAGCGCCTCCTTGGTCAGCGCCGGATCCTTCCTCACCACGAACAGCGTCACCGCCTCGCCCGAGGCCTTGTCGGGCACGCCGACGACGGCGCATTCCAGCACGCCCGGGTGATTGGCGACCACTGCCTCGATCTCGTTGGGGAAGACCTTGAAGCCCGAGACGACGATCATGTCCTTCTTGCGATCGACGATGCGGATGTAGCCGCGCGCGTCCATCTCCCCGATGTCGCCCGACTTGAAGAAGCCGTCCGGCGTCATGACCAGCGCCGTTTCGTCCGCCCTTTGCCAGTAGCCCTGCATGACCTGCGGGCCGCGGATGGCGATCTCGCCCGCCTCGCCCATCGGCACGTCCTGGCCCTGGTCGTCGAGGATGCGGATCTCGACATTGGGCAGCGGCAGGCCGATCGAGCCGGTATAGGCCTCGGAATCGGTCGGATTGCAGGTGACGCCCGCCGAGGTCTCGCTGAGACCGTAGCCTTCGACGATCGGGCAACCGGTGATCGCCAGCCATTTCTTGGCCACCGCCTCCTGCACCGCCATGCCGCCACCGTTGGAGATGGCGAGTTGCGAGAAGTCGAGCCTGGCGAAGTCGGGCTGGTTGGCCAATCCGTTGAACAGAGTGTTGACGCCCGGGAAGATGTTGATGCGGTACTTGGCAAGCTCGGCCACCGTGCCCTTCATGTCGCGCGGATTGGGGATCAGGATGTTGAGCGCGCCGGTGCGCATGCCGAGCAGCCCGCAGGTAATGAACGCGAAGACATGATAGAGCGGCAGCGCGCAGACGATGGTGAACTGTCCGCTGAGCTGCTTGCGTTTCAGGCCGGGCTGCATCCAGGCTTCCGACGCGAGCAGGTTGGCGACGATGGTGCGATGGAGCAGCGTGGCGCCCTTGGCCACACCGGTCGTGCCGCCGGTGTACTGCAGCACCGCGACGTCGTCCGGCTGGAGCTTCGGCCGGGCGTAGCCCATCGATCGGCCGGTGGAGATGGCGGCCTTGAAGGGCGTGTGCCCGGGCAACGACCAGGCCGGCACCATCTTGCGCAGCCGGCGCACGACGAAGTTCACGATAAGTCCCTTCGGGAAGCCCATCAGATCGCCCATCGCAGCAACGACGATGTGCTGGATCGGGTGCTTTCCGCCGGCCAGTGCCTGCTGCAGCGTGCTGGCGAAGTTCTCCAGCACGATCACCGCTTCGGCACCCGAGTCGCCGAGCTGGTGCTCGAGCTCGCGCGCCGTGTAGAGTGGGTTGACGTTGACGGCGACGAAGCCCGCGCGCAGCACGGCGGCCACGGCGACCGGATACTGCAGCACGTTGGGCATCATGATCGCCACCCGCGCGCCCTTCTTCAGGCCCCTGCCCTGCAGCCACGCCGCCAGCGCGTTGGAGAGCGCGTCGAGCTCACCGAAGGTGATGGCCTTGTCCATGCAGACATAGGCCTTGCGGTCACGGAACTTCTGGAAGCTCTCCTCGAGCAGCGAGACGATGGTCGGATAGACCGACGGATCGATGTC
>NZ_JBFWZI010000221.1:0-10146 GCF_050185545.1 Reyranella sp.
CCGACCGGCGCCTCCTCGACGATGCGGCCGGCATACATGACGATCACGCGGTGGGCGAGTTCGGCGACCACGCCGAGGTCGTGGGTGATCAGCATGATCGCCGTGCCGGTGCGCTCGCGCAGGTCGCGCAACAGGTCGAGGATCTGGGCCTGGATTGTGACGTCGAGCGCGGTGGTCGGCTCGTCGGCGATCAGGATCTTGGGATCGCAGGCCAGCGCCATGGCGATCATGACGCGCTGGCGCATACCGCCGGAAAGCTGGTGCGGATATTCGTCGAGCCTTGTTTCCGGCGATGGGATGCGCACCAGCTTCAGCATCTCGAGTGCGCGCCCCCGCGCCGCGGCTGGCGCCACCGGGCGATGCAGACGGATCGCCTCGATGATCTGCTCGCCGACCGTCTGCACCGGGTTGAGGCTGGTCATCGGCTCCTGAAAGATCATCGACACGGAATCGCCGCGCACGGCGCGCATGTCGCGTTCGGGCAGGTCGAGGAGATTGCGGCCCTGCAGCCTGATCTCGCCTGACGCGATGCGGCCGGGCGGCGACGGCACCAGCCGCATGATGGAGAGCGACGTCACCGACTTGCCGCAACCAGACTCGCCGACGATGCCAAGGGTCTCGCCTTCGGCCAGGGAGAAGCTCACACCGTCGACGGCCGCGAACACGCTGCCGCCGGAACGGAACTCGGTGCGCAGGTCGCGAATTTCGAGGAGGGGGGTCATCGTCTTCCGGACCGCGGGCGTCTCGCCCCCCCCAGATCAAGAGCGGGCGAGACGCCCGCGGTCCGGAAGAGCATGAAGGCCATCACGTCACCGGCCTCGACTGCGGCAGGCGGTCCTTCTTTCCGTACACCGGCGGAGCGAGCTGATCGGCGGTGCGGCCGGCCCAGTCGCGCTTGCTGACGGTCGCCAGGCGCTTGCGCTGGCCCTCGATCAGGCCGGCGGTCGCCGCCTCGACATCGACCGTCAGCACCTTGCCGTCCCTTACGACCTGCGCGCCGTCGACATAGACATGACGGATGGCGCGCTCGCTCGCCGAGTAGATCAGGCTGCGCACCGGCTCGTGCGCGGGCTGCATGTAGGGATGATCGAGGTCGACCAGCGAGAAGTCGGCCTTGCTGCCCGGAGCGAGCCGGCCGAGGTCCGGGCGGCGCAGGATCTTGGCGCCGCCGATGGTTGCGGCCTCGAAGGCATGCCTGGTCGTGCCCATCTTGTAGTTGCTGGTGAACACGCGGGCGACGTAGCAGGCAAGCCTGATCTCATCGACCATGTTATGCGGGAAGGTGTCGGTGCCGATTCCGACCGTGATGCCGGCATTCATGTAGCGGCCGATCGAGTTCAGGACCATGCCGCGTCGCGCGAACACTGTCGGGCAGTGGGCTACGGACGCACCCGAGCCTCTCAGCGTCTCGAAGTCATTGGTGTGTGGATAGTGGATCTGCGGATGGTCGTTCAGGAAGATGCCGTGGCCGATCACAAGGTCGGGCCCGAGCACGCCGATCGAGTCGAGCCATTCGATGGGCGTCTTGCCGTGGCGATGCACCATTTCGTAGAACTCGACGACGGCCTGGCAGGCGTGCGTCTGCATCGGGATGTTGCGTCGCTTCGCCTCCTGGTGCGCCTCCTTGAAGTAGCCTTCGCGGCAGGTATCGATCTGCGACGGGCCGACCATGGCGGAGATGCGGCCGCTCGGATGGTTCATCGCCTCGTCGATGGTCTTCATGGCGGCCGAGAAGGCCTTCTCGCCGGCCTTCTCGTCCCAGGCATATTCCACTGTGTGGCCGTTCTTCGTGTACCAGTGGCCTTGGCGCATCATCGGGCAGACGACGGCCCGGATGCCGGTTGCCGCGAGATCGTCGACCCAGCCGTCGCGGCTCATCGACAGATCGGAGATCGTGGTGACGCCGCTCTTCAGCAGCTCCGACATCGCCACCATGGTCGACGGGCCGGCATCCTCCGGGTCGAGGCCGAAGACCGGCAGATACTCGTAGAGCGAGCTTTGGCCCAGCTTGTCGCTGCCGTATTCCTCGGTGAGGCCTTTGTTGGCCGGTTCGGAGAAGGGGTGGCTGTGGACGTTGACGAAGCCCGGGATCGCCATGAACCCCGCGCCCTCGAGCGTGACGTCGACCGGGCCGGTGTAAGCCGGGCCGACATGGATCACCTCGCTGCCGCGAAACACGAGATCGCTGTCATCGAGATAGACGTGACGCTGCTCGGCTTCGTCCCAGGCGACGACGTGATCGAGTCCGGCGATTCTGGTGGTTTTTGTCATGGTGAGAGTCCCGTGTTGATGAGGCGTTTCTTCCGGACCGCGGGCGTCTCGCCCGCTCTTTTCATGAGCGGGCGAGACGCCCGCGGTCCGCACGAGAATGAGGCCTACTTGAACGCGATCCCCAGGCCCTTGTAGAGGCCGCAGCCGTAGTTGCCGTGCGCCTTGATCGGCTTCAGCTTCGAACCCGCCACGACGAACAGCGGCTCGTGAAACAACGGGATCCAGACGGCGGCGTCGTGCACCTTCTTCTGGACGGTCGCATAGGCCTCGGTGCGCACTTTGGGGTCGGTCGCCGTCGAGCCCTTGTCGAGAAGCTCGTCGGTCTCCTTGTCCTTCCAGTTCATGCGATTTGGCGTCGGCGTGTTGGCCGAGCGGAAGTACAGGTTGAGGGCATCGCCGGCGCTCACATAGGGGAAGCTCATGCCGAACGCATCGAACTCCTGCGTGGCGAGCTTGCCCCAGGCGACGGTCGAATCGAAGAGCTGGATCTGCAGGTCGATGCCGACCTTTCGGAGGTCGCCCTGCACCGCCTCGGCGATCTCCTTGAAGGCGCCGTTGATGCCGTAGACGATCGGGGCCAGCTTCTTGCCGTCCTTGTAGCGGAAGCCGTCGGAGCCCTTCTTCCAGCCGGCTTCGTCAAGCAGCCGCTCGGCCTCCTTGACGCTTTCGCCGTAGATCGCACGATCGACGTTGGGATTGAAGTCGAGCACGCCCGGCATCAGCATCGTCGAAGCCGGTTCGGCCAAGCCGAACGTCACGGCGTCGGCGATGGCTTTCTGGTCGACCGCGAGGTTCATCGCCCGGCGGACGCGCACATCGTTCATCAACTCCTTGTCGACCTTGAAGCCGATGAAATAGGTCCAGAAGTAGTTCTCGGCTCTGCTGACCGACAGCGACTTGTTGGCCATCAGCTGCTTGATCGACCAGTAGGGGACGTACTGGCTGGCGTCGGCCTGACCGGCTTCCAAGGCCGTGACGCGCGTGTTCTCCTCGGGTACGACCTTCCAGATCAGCCTGTCGACCTGCGCTTCGGTGGCGTCGTAGATCGGGGGACCCCATTTGTAGCCCTTGTGCTTGCCGAGAACCGTCGAATCGCGCGGCGTCCAGCTCTCGAAGCAGAACGGACCCGTGCCGTCGATCCCCTTGATACCGAAGTCGGCGCCGAGCTGCCTGGCCTGGTCAACATTGAGGATCGTGTGGAAGTACTGGGTCATCTGGTAGAGCAGCTCGGAGAACGGCTTCTTGAGCTTGTACTCGACCGTGTAGTCGTCGAGTGCGGTGACCTTGTCGACGTCGCCCATGCGCCATTTTACGAGGCCCTTGGTTTCCGGATCGGCCCAGCGCGCGTAGGTCGCCACCACGTCCTTGGCGGTCATCTTCTTGCCGCTGCAGAAGGTGACGTCGTCGCGCAGCTTGAAGACGTAGGTGAGACCGTCGGGCGACACCGTCCAGCTCGTCGCCAGGCCCGGCTTGAGCGTCTTCATGTCGTAGTCGAGAGTCACCATGGTGTCGCCGATCATGTACATGACCTCGGCGCCCGATCGGGATGTCGACTTGTGCGGGTCGTAGCGATCGGTGTCGATCTCGCGCACCACCGTCACGGTCTTCTGCGCCATGGCCGGCGTCGCTGCCGCGCCGATTGCCGACGCAGCGAGCAGCGCCGCCGCCCATGTCACGCGGTTGCACGTCATCCGGTTGGTCATGTACACACCTCCTATTGCCTGAGCTTGGGATCGAGAGCGTCGCGCAAGGCGTCACCCAGGACGTTGAATGCGAGAACGACGAGGAAGATCGCGGCGCAGGGGAGCGTCGAGACCCAGGGCGCGATCTGCAGGAACTTGCGGCCATCGGCGGCCATGCTGCCCAGCTCCGCCGTCGGCGGCTGCGCGCCGAGTCCAAGGAAGGACAGGGCGGCGCCGAGCAGGATCGCCTGGCCGAGCTGCAGCGTCATGTAGATCAGAATCGTCGGCCAGCAGTTGAGCGCGAGGTAGCGCCACAGCAGGGCGCCGTCGCCCAGCCCGACGGCGCGTCCGGCTTCCATGTATTCCTGCTGTATGATCGATTGGGCGGCGCCTCGGGCGATCCGGGCGATCGACGGGATGGCGGCGACGCTGAGCGCGATCACCAGCGACACGAGGCCGGTTCCCATCACTGCAGCGATGGCGAGTCCGAACAGGATCGAGGGGAAGGACAGCAGTACATCGACCAACCGCATCAATGGCGTGTCGAGGCGCTTGAAGTAGGCGGCGCTCAAGCCGATCAGGGCGCCCAGCCCGCCGCCGACGGCGACCGCCACGACGCCCATGCCGAGCGTCGCACGCAGGCCGAACACGATGCGGCTCAGCATGTCGCGGCCCTGGTTGTCGGCCCCCAGCAGGAACGACGCACAGCGCTCGCCGCCCGGTGGGCAGAGGCGCAGTCGCATGTTGTTGGCGTAGGGATCGAACGGCGCGACCCATGGTGCGAAGATTGCTGCCAGCACGACGAGCAGCAGGAACAGCGTCGCGGCCGCCGCCGGCGGATCGCGCAGGATGCGCCGCCACACGGCATTCTTGCGCCGCAGTGCCGCGATCGCCTTCTGGTCCGCCTCGCTTTGGAGAGTCAAAGCAGCGTCGGTCATGCTCTTCCGGACCGCGGGCATCTTGCCCGCTCATGGTCATGATCATGATGAAGAGGAAGAGCGGGCGAGACGCCCGCGGTCCAAGAGAGCACGAGAGCCGTCATGACCGCGCAATCCGCGGATCGAGGTAGGCGTAGAGCACGTCGACGATCAGATTGACGATCATGAAGCCGACGGCGAGCACCAGGATGGCGCCCTGCGCCAGCGGAAAATCGCTCGAGGTGATGGCACCCACGGCCATTCGTCCCACGCCGGGCCAGGCGAACATGGTCTCGGTGACGATGGAGCCGCCGAGCAGGAAACCGATCTGCAGGCCGACCAGGGTGACGACGGGGATCATGGCGTTGCGCAAAGCGTGGTGGATCGTCACCCGCCAGTCGGAGGCGCCCTTGGCGCGCGCCGTGCGGACATAGTCGGCGCCCAGCGTCTCGAGCAGCGATGTGCGGGTCATGCGCGCCACCGGGCCGACGAACACCGCGCCCAGCGTCACCGCCGGCAGGATCAGGCTGAGCAGTCCAGCGCCGCTCCAGATCGGACCGTTGCGACCCTGGAAGGGCAGCAGGCCGGCACCGCCGACGTGCTGGATCAGCAGCAGGCCGACCCAGAATACCGGTACCGACACGCCCATCACCGACAGCGCCATGATGGCGCGGTCGACCAGCGTGCCGCGTCGCCGCGCGGCCAGGGTGCCAAGCGCGATGCCGAGCGGCACCGCCCAGACCAGGCAGGCCAGCATCAGCTCGACGGTCGGCCAGAAGGTGAGGGCGATTTCTTCGGAGACGGGCCGGTTGGAGATCATCGACCGGCCGAGATCGAGCTGCAGCACGCGGCCGAGATAGCGTGCGAACTGGACCCACAGGGGCTGGTCGAGGCCGAGCTGCTGGCGGATCGCCGCAACTTCGTCGGCCGTGGCCGTCGGACCGGCCAGCACTGTCGCCGGATCGGTCGGCACGACCTGCAGCAGCAGGAAGCCGATCAACAGCACACCCAACAGGACCGGCAGCGAAATCATCAATCGATGGGCGATGTGTCGCGCCATGATATGCAGTATTGCTCCCTTCCGGTTTCGACACTGACTGAGGCCGCGATGCTCGACAAGAGCCGCGCGGCTGCCATGATCGCAGCAAGAAATGCGCCGGGGAGCGTGGTCCATGAGCCAAGGAAAACTGAACGAGCAGGCAAAGGGCGTTTTCATCATCGCCGCGACGCCTTTCACCGACGATGGCGCCCTCGATCTCTACAGCCTCGATTCATTGACCGATTTTTATTTGAGGTGCGGCGTACATGGCTTCACCCTGCTGGGCATGATGGGGGAGGCGCACAAGCTCACTGCCGAAGAATCGCTCACTGTGGTCAATCGCGTGATCGCGCGCGCGCGCAAGGGCGTCAGGTGATCGTCGGGGCGAGCCATGCCGGGCTCGAAAACGTGCGGCGCCTTGCGCACGAAGCCATGGTCGCTGGCGCTGCCGGCGTCATGGTGGCGCCGCCGCCGGGCCTCAAGGGTGACGATGGCGTCTACAACTACTATGCCCAGGTCTTCAAGGAGCTCGGCCCTGACATCCCGGTCGTCTATCAGGACTATCCGCAGAGCACGGGAGTCTACCTCGCGCCGCCGGTGTTCGAGCGGCTGGTCGACGACTTCAAGCAGCTGGTGATGCTGAAGCACGAGGATGCGCCGGGGCTGGCCAAGCTGACCCGTGTCCGCGAAGGCGAGAAGCGGCCGGGTCGCCGGCGCGTATCGATCCTGGTCGGCAATGGTGGCCTCTACTATCCGCAGGAGATGCAGCGCGGCGCCGACGGCGCCATGACCGGGTTCGCCTGGCCGGAGATGCTGGTGCAGGTCTACGACCTGTTTGCCGCCGGCAAGGCCAGCGAGGCCGAGGACCTCTTCGATCTCTACCTTCCGCTTGTGCGGCACGAGCAGCAGCCGTCGATCGGGCTCGCCTTGCGCAAGGAGGTTCTGTTCCGCCGCGGCGCCATCCAGAGTCCGAAGCAGCGGGCGCCGGGATCGTCCCTGACGGCGACGGATCGCGCCGAGCTCGACAGCCTGATCGCGCGCCTGGAGCGCCGGCTCGCGGCGGCCGGGCAGGCGCCCAGGCTGGCGGCAGAATAGGCGACGCGCGACCAGCCAAACCGCTATCGTGCGTATCGTGATCAGGACGTGGTAAAGGGTCAGAGATGCCGGATTTCGATCTCATCGTGCGCAACGCGCGTATCGTCACTGCCGAACGCCAGACGGAAGGGGATATCGCCGTCAAGGATGGCAAGGTTGCCGGGCAAGGCCACGATTTGAAGGGGACCGCTGCGCGTGAGATCGATGCGGCGGGGAAGTTCGTGCTGCCGGGCGGCGTCGACAGCCACTGTCACATCGAGCAGCGCTCCGGTATGGGCGTGATGTGCGCCGACGATTTCTATACCGGCACGGTGTCGGCAGCCTTCGGCGGCACGACGACCGTCATTCCCTTCGCTGCCCAGCACCGCGGCATGTCGCTGCGCCAGGTCGTCAAGGACTATCATGAGGCGGCTACGCCCAAGGCGGTGATCGACTACGCCTTCCACCTAATCATCTCCGACCCGACGGAACAGGTGCTGGGCCAGGAGCTGCCGGCGCTGATCAAGGACGGCTACACGTCGTTCAAGATCTACATGACCTACGACGCGCTCAAGGTGAGCGACTACCAGATGCTCGACATCCTGGCGCTGGCGCGGCGCGAGGGTGCGCTGGTCATGGTCCACGCCGAGAACCACGACATGATCCAGTGGCTGGCGCACCACCTGGTCGACCAGGGCCACGTCGCGCCGAAGTTCCACGCCATCGCCCACGCGCGAGTCGCCGAAGCCGAGGCGACCAACCGCGCGATCTCGCTGGCACGGCTGGTCGATGCGCCGCTGTTGCTCGTGCACATGTCCGAGATCGAGGCGATCGAGACCCTGCGCCAGGCCCAGAAGAAGGGGCTCAAAATCTTCGGCGAGACTTGCCCGCAGTATATCGGGCTGACGGCGGAAGACATGGACAAGCCGGGCGTCGAAGGCGCGATGTGGTGCTGCAGCCCGCCGCCACGCGATTCGGCGGCACAGGATGCGGTGTGGGCCGCCCTCAAGGACGGCACGTTCCAGACCTTTTCGTCGGACCATGCGCCCTACCAGTTCAACGAGAAGGGCAAGATTCCGAAGGGCGACAGGACGACCTTCAAGGAGATGGCCAACGGCGTGCCGGGCCTCGAGATCCGCCTGCCGCTGCTGTTCTCGGAAGGCGTCCAGAAGGGGCGCATCACGCTGCAGCAGTTCGTTGCCCTGACGTCCGCCAACCACGCCAAGCTCTATGGTCTCTATCCGCGCAAGGGCACGATCGCCGTCGGCTCGGATGCCGATTTCGCCATCTGGGATCCCGACAAAGACGTGACCATCCACTGGAAGGATCTGCACGACAATGTCGGCTACAGCCCCTACGAGGGCCGCCAGATCAGAGGCTGGCCGATTACCGTGGTGAGCCGCGGCCGGGTCGTCGTCGAGGACGGCAAGCTCAACGCCGCGCGGGGCTCGGGCCAGTTCCTGCCTTGCGCGTCGCCGGATTCGGCGAAGCCGTTGGGGCAGACCGCGCCGGAATTGCAGGCGATGAGCCGATTCGGCGCAAAGCCGCTATTCTGATGATCAGTGCGGACTATGTGTGCCGCCTAGCCCGGTACAACCACTGGCAGAACGAGAATCTCTATGGCACCGCCGACGGGCTCACGGACGAAGAGCGCCATCGCGAGCGCGGTGCCTTTTTCGGGTCGATCCACGGGACCATGTGCCACCTCCTCTGGGCGGACCAGACATGGCTAAGCCGATTCTCCGGCGCGCTACCGCCGGTGCCGCTGGCGGAACTGACCGCGCAGTATCACGATTGGACGTCGCTGAAGAGCCGACGGCGCGAAACCGATGCGGAGATCGTCGGTTGGGCGGAGAGGCTCGCTTCGGACTGGTTGGCCGGAAGGCACACGCACTTCTCGCCGAGTCTGAGGCGCGAGATGTCGGCGCCACGCTGGCTGCTCGTGTCGCACTTCTTCAATCATCAAACCCACCATCGCGGGCAGATTCATTGCATGCTGACGCAAGCGGGCAAAAAGCCGGCAGACACGGATCTGCCGATGATGCCGGGCTGACCGCATGAAGTTTGCTATGCTGATCGAACCGGAAGGAGTCCATCGTGTCCCGTCGTCTAAAGGTCTCTGCCGCCCAGCTTGGCCCGATCAATCGAACCGACAGCCGCACGAGTGTCGTCAGCCGGTTGATCGAGATGCTCAAAGAGGCCGATTCCCGCGGCTCGAAGTTCGTCGTGTTTCCCGAGCTCGCGCTCACCACCTTCTTCCCGCGCTGGTGGATGGAGGACCAGGCCGAGGTCGACAGGTACTTCGAGGCGCAGATGCCGAGTCCGGAGACGATGCCGCTGTTTGAGCTGGCGCGCTCCAAGGGCATCGGGTTCTACCTGGGCTATGCCGAGCTGACCGAGGAGGCGGGCGGCCCGCACCGCTTCAACACCTCGATCCTTGTCGGGCCGGACGGCCGCACCGTCGGCAAGTACCGCAAGGTCCATCTGCCGGGCCACGCCGAGCATCGTCCGGCGGCGCCCTACCAGCATCTCGAGAAGAAGTACTTCGAGGTCGGCGATCTAGGCTTCAACGTCTGGAAGATGTTCAAGGACGACATCATCGTCGGGCAATGCATCTGCAACGACCGGCGCTGGCCCGAGACGTTTCGCGTCATGGGTCTGAAGGGCGCCGAGATGGTGGTGCTGGGCTACAACACGCCGACCGACAACGTCTATGCCCCCAAGGAGCCGCCGTACCTGCGCGTTTTCCATCACAACCTTTCGATTCAGGCGGCCGCCTACCAGAACGGCATCTGGGTCGTGGCGACGGCCAAGGCCGGCAAGGAAGACGGGTTCTGGCTGCACGGCGGCTCGGCAATCGTCGCACCGACCGGCGAGATCGTCGCCAAGTCGACGACCGAGGAGGACGAGGTCGTGTCGTACGACTGCGACATGGAGCTCGGCGAGTACATCCGCAACACCACGTTCAACTTCGCCAGGCACCGGCGGCCCGAGCACTACAAGCTCATCGTCGAGCGCACCGGCGTAAAGGTCGAGCCGAGCAACTAGAGGATTCGAGAGATGCAATACGCCGCTTCCGAGTTGAGTCCGCACGAACGCTACAAGCTTCTGATCTCCTTCGTGCTGCCCCGGCCGATCGCCTGGGTGACGACCATCGGGCCGA
>NZ_JBFWZI010000222.1:0-10124 GCF_050185545.1 Reyranella sp.
ACATCTCCGCCGCCCACCTGATGGCCCTGGCCGACGAGCTGCGCATGGCGCAGGCCGAGGTCTACGAGGTCGCCACCTTCTATGCCCATTTCGACGTCGTGCGCGAGGGCGAGACGCCGCCGCCGGCAACCACCATCCGGGTGTGCGACAGCCTGTCGTGCGCGCTGGCCGGCGCCGAAGAGTTGCTGGCGACGCTCAAGGCGGGCCAGGGGTCCGATGTCCGCGTGGTTCGTGCGCCGTGCGTCGGGCACTGCCATACCGCGCCGGTTGCCGAGGTCGGCCACAACTTCATCGATCACGCCGATGCCGCGTCAGTCGGCGAGGCGGTGCGCGAGCATCGTCACCATGCGGCGATCCCCGACTACATCGATCTCGACGCCTACCGCGCCGCCGGTGGCTACCAGACCCTGGCCCGCCTGCGCAGCGGCGCGCTGACGCGCGAGGCGCTGGTCGAGATCGTCGACAAGGCCGGCCTGCGCGGCTGCGGCGGCGCCGGCTTCCCGACGGCGCGCAAATGGCGCTCGGTGCTGGGCGAGCCGGGGCCGCGCCTGATGGCGGTCAACGCCGACGAAGGCGAGCCCGGCACGTTCAAGGATCGCCATTTCCTCGAGACCGATCCGCATCGCGTGCTGGAAGGCATGCTGATGGGCGCGCACCTGGTCGAGGCGGCGGGCATCTACTTCTATCTGCGCGACGAGTATCCCGCCTGCCACGCGATCCTGAAGCGCGAGATCGCCCGGCTCGACGCGGCCGGCCTGCTGGCCGGCGTGCGGGTCCATCTACGGCGCGGCGCCGGCGCCTATATCTGCGGCGAAGAGTCGGCGATGATCGAGAGCATCGAGGGCAAGCGCGGCCTGCCGCGCCACAAGCCGCCGCTGCCCTTCCAGGTCGGCATCTTCGGCCGGCCGACCCTGATCAACAATGTCGAGACGCTGTACTGGGTGCGCGACATCGTCCAACGCGGGCCTGAATGGTGGCTCGGCCAGGGACGCAACGGCCGCAAGGGCCTGCACGTTTATTCGGTGTCCGGGCGCGTCGCCGATCCGGGCGTCAAGATCGCGCCCGCCGGGGTGACGGTGCGCGAGCTGATCGACGAGTTCTGCGGCGGCATGCTGCCCGGCCATAGTTTCAAGGCTTACGTGCCGGGCGGGCCGTCGAGCGGCATCCTGCCGGCCTCGCTGGGCGACGTGCCGCTCGATTTCGGCACGCTGGAGCCGCACGGCAGCTTCATCGGCTCGGCCGCCGTCGTCATCCTGTCGGACAGGGACGACATCCGCGCTGCCGCGGTCAATCTGATGCGCTTCTTCGAGGACGAGAGCTGCGGCCAGTGCACGCCCTGCCGGGTCGGCACCGAGAAGGCGGTCAAGCTGATGCTGAGGACGGGCTGGGACGAGAAGCTCCTGGGCGAGCTCTCGGTGGCGATGCGCGATGCCTCGATCTGCGGGCTCGGTCAGGCCGCGCCGAATGCGCTGAGCACGGTGATGAAGCATTTCCCGGCCGATGTGGGGATCGTGCGATGAGGGGCGTGCGCATAGGCGTTCATGCGCTGGGAGCGCGCCACTCCGATGGCGCTCTTCTTGTGGATTACACACCCCATGAGCGCCATCGGAGTGGCGCGCTCCCAGCGCATGAGTCGTCTCTTCCACCTACGGGAATCGTGCGATGAGTTCCATCAAGTTCACGATCGACGGCGTCGAGGTCGAGGCGCGGGACGGCGAGACCATCTGGCAGGTCGCGGAGCGCAACGGAGTCGGCATCCCCCATCTCTGCTGGTCGACGGCGCCGGACTATCGGCCCGACGGCAACTGCCGCGCCTGCATGGTCGAAATCGAGGGCGAGCGCGTGCTGGCCGCCTCCTGCCTGCGCAAGCCGACGGCCGGCATGAAGGTGGGCGTCGCCACGCCGCGCGCCGAAGCCTCGCGCCGCATGGTCTTCGAGCTCCTGGTCGCCGACCAGCCGGCGCGCGCCACGTCGCGCGATCCGGATTCGCGCTTCTGGAACTGGGCCGATGCGGTCGGCGTCACCACCAGCCGCTTCCCCGCCGACGTGCGGCCGGCGCGCGACGTCAGCCATCCGGCGATGGCGGTCAATCTCGACGCCTGCATCAACTGCACCCTCTGCGTCCGCGCCTGCCGCGAGGTGCAGGTCAACGACGTGATCGGCATGGCCGGCCGCGGCCATCGCGAGACGATCGTGTTCGATTTCGGCGACCCGATGGGCGAGAGCTCGTGCGTCGCCTGCGGCGAGTGCGTGCAGGCCTGCCCGACCGGCGCGCTGATGCCGGCCACCCTGCTCGACGCCAGCCAGACGCGCACCCAATGGGCCGACCGCACGGTCGACAGCCTGTGCCCGTTCTGCGGCGTCGGCTGCCAGCTCACCTATCACATCAAGGACGACCGCATCCTGCACGTCACCGGCAAGGACGGTCCGGCCAACCACGCGCGGCTGTGCGTAAAGGGCCGCTTCGGCTACGACTATGCGAGCCATCCCGACCGCCTCACCGTGCCGCTGATCCGCAAGGACGGCGTGCCGAAATCGGCCGACGACGAGGTCGATCCATCCAATCCGTGGACGCATTTCCGCGAGGCCACCTGGGAAGAGGCGATGACACGCGCCGCCCAGGGCCTGATCGAGATCCGCGAACGGCGCGGCGGGCCCGGCCTGGCGGGCTTCGGCTCGGCCAAGGGCTCCAACGAGGAGGCCTATCTCTTCCAGAAGCTGGTGCGCACCGGCTTCGGCACCAACAACGTCGATCACTGCACGCGGCTCTGCCATGCCTCGTCGGTCGCCGCGCTGTTCGAGGGCATCGGCTCGGGCGCGGTGACGGCGCCGTTCTCCGCGGCGCTCGACGCCGAGACCATCATCGTGATCGGCGCCAACCCGACGGCAAACCATCCGGTCGCCGCGACCTTCATCAAGAACGCCGTCAAGAAGGGCGCCAGGCTGATCGTCGCCGACCCGCGCGGGCAGGGCCTGTCGCGTCACGCCACGATCGACCTGCGCTTCAAGCCGGGCAGCGACGTGGCGCTGCTGAACGCGATGCTGCACACCATCATCACCGAGAACCTGACCGACCGGCAGTACATCGCGGGCTTCACCGAAGGTTTCCCCGACCTGGTCGAACGCATCGGCGGCTTCTCGCCCGAGGCGATGGAACCGGTGTGCGGCGTGCCGGCCGAGACCATCCGCACCGTGGCGCGCATGTACGCGCGCTCGAAGAGCTCGATCATCTTCTGGGGCATGGGCATCTCCCAGCACGTGCACGGCACCGACAATGCGCGCTGCCTGATCGCGCTCGCCCTGGTCACCGGCCAAATCGCGCGGCCGGGCACCGGCCTGCATCCGCTGCGCGGCCAGAACAACGTGCAGGGCGCGTCGGACGCCGGCCTGATCCCGATGTTCTTCACCGACTATCGACCGGTCGAGCTGGCGAGCGCGCACGACTACTTCCAGGCGACGTGGGGCGTGCCGCTCGATCCCAAGCGCGGCCTCACCGTGGTCGAGATCATGAACGCGATCCACGCCGGCCAGATCGAGGGCATGTACATCATGGGCGAGAATCCCGCGATGTCGGACCCCGACGTCCATCACGCCCGCCAGGCGCTGGCCAAGCTCAGGCACCTCGTGGTGCAGGACATCTTCCTGACCGAGACCGCCTGGCATGCCGACGTCGTGCTGCCGGCGTCGGTGTTCCCGGAGAAGACCGGCACCTACACCAACACCGATCGCCGCATCCAGCTCGGGCGCACGGCGCTGCCGCTGCCCGGCCAGGCGCGCGTCGATCTCGACATCATCATCGATCTCGCCAACCGGCTGGGCTGCGGCTGGAGCTACTCGGGTGTGGGCGACGTCTACACCGAGATGGCGGGCACCATGCCGTCGCTGAAGAACATCAGCTGGGAGCGGCTGCAGCGCGAGGGCGCGGTGACCTATCCGGCCGACGCCGCCGACAAACCCGGCAACGAGATCCTGTTCAACACCGGATTCCCGACGGCGAGCGGGCGCGGGCGGATCGTGCCGGCGCACGTGCGGCCGCCCGACGAGGTTCCGGACGAGCAGTATCCCTACGTGCTGTCGACCGGCCGCGTGCTCGAGCACTGGCATACCGGCGCGATGACGCGGCGCTCCGCCGTGCTCGACGAGCTCGAGCCCGAGGCGATGGCGTTCCTGTGCCCGCGCGACGTCGAGAAGCTCGGCATCGGGCGCGGCGACATGATCCGCGTGTCGACGCGGCGCGGCGCCATCGAGCTCAAGGTGCGCGTCGACCCCGACGTGCCGACCGGCATGGTGTTCATCCCGTTCTGCTACGCCGAGGCGGCGGCCAACATCCTGACCAACCCGGCGCTCGACCCGTTCGGCAAGATTCCCGAGTTCAAGTTCTGCGCCGCCCAGGTCGAGCCGCTCGCCGCCGTCGCCGAGGCGGCGGAGTAAGGGGCGCGCGTGACAAAGGGGCTTCAGACCAGCAAGAAACAACCTCTTCCGCCGGGAGCGCGCCACTCCGATGGCGCTCTTCCGCCGGGAGCGCGCCACTCCGATGGCGCTCTTCCGCCGGGAGCGCGCCACTCCGATGGCGCTCTTCCGCCGGGAGCGCGCCACTCCGATGGCGCTCTTCCGCCGGGAGCGCGCCACTCCGATGGCGCTCTTCGTGTCGGACACACACCCCATGAGCGCCATCGGAGTGGCGCGCTCCCGGGCATCTGACGGAGGTGTGGTCGCATGGCGCAGCTCTCCGACGATTGCTTTGCCTTCGGCGGTGCCCTTTTAGGCATCGACGCCGTGCGTAAAATGATCTTCGAGCGGGTGACGCCGGTCGCCGGCGTCGAGCCGGTGCCGCTGCGCCGCGCGCTCGGGCGAACGCTGGCCCAGGACATCGCCGCGCCGATCGACGTGCCGGGCTACGACAACTCGGCGGTCGACGGCTATGCGGTGCGCTTCGACGATCTCGATCCGGCGCACGAGACGGTGCTGCGCTGCGTCGACCGCGCCGCGGCCGGTCACGGCGCCACGATGGCGCTCGGGCCGGGCGAGGCCATCCGCATCTTCACCGGCGCCATGCTGCCGGACGGCGCCGACGTCGTGATCATGCAGGAGGACTGCCTGCGCGAAGCCGACCAGGTGACCATCCGGCCCGGCATCAAGCGTGGCGCCAACCTGCGGCGCGCCGGCGAGGATGTCGCCCGCAACTCGCGGGCGCTCGGCGCCGGCCGGCGACTGGGGCCGGCCGATCTCGGCCTGCTGGCGGCGCTCGGCTTCGTCGAGGTGCCGGTGCGCCGGCGCCTGTCGGTCGCGCTGCTGTCGACCGGCGACGAGGTGCGCGAGCCCGGCAAGGCGCTGCGGCAGGGCCAGGTCCACGACGCCAACCGCTACATGCTGGCCGGCATGCTGGAGCGGCTCGACGTCGACGTGTCCGATCTCGGCATCGTGCGCGACGACGCCGCGAGCCTGGGCGATGTGCTGCGCGAGGCTGCCGCGGCGAGCGACCTGATCGTCACCTCGGGCGGCGTCTCGACCGGCGAGGAGGATCACGTCCGCTCGGCCATCGCCAATCACGGCTCGCTCTATTTCTGGCGGTTGGCGATCAAGCCCGGCCGGCCGGTGGCGATGGGCCAGATCGGCGCCACGCCGCTCGCCGGCCTGCCCGGCAACCCGGTCGCCGCCCTGCTCACCTTCGCCCTGGTGGCCCGGCCGATGATCGAGGCCCTGTCCGGCACCGACCCGCACATCGCCCGCCGCTTCCGCGTCAGAAGCGCCTTCGACTACAGGAAGAAGGCCGGCCGCCGCGAGTTCGTGCGCGTCTCGCTCGACCGCCCCGCCGCCGGGCTCGCAACGGCGACGCGCTTCCCCAAGGAAGGTGCGGGCATGCTGACCTCGCTCACCGAGACCGATGGCCTGGTCGAACTGCCAGAAGAGCTGACGCGGCTCGCGTCGGGCACCGAGGTCGACTTCGTGCCCTACAGCGAACTGGTGTGAGCAATGGTGAACGACTTTCTTGCCCTTCTCCCCAACTTCGCTGGAAAGGTGCCCCGTCATACGGGCCAGAGGGGTCATGGTCTTCCCCAGACCGCGGGCCTCCCGCCCGCTCATGATCATGATGGTGATGATGACGAGCGGGCGGGACGCCCGCGGTCCGGAAGACGATGAACCCTCTAAACGGGGAGATTCCTGCCGCCATTCTGCTGGGCCCGATTGACGTCGCGCAAATCTCGCCTAGCGTGGCAGAGGCTGGCGACGACTCGTTGCCGGCGACGGCGCGGCATCAAGGAGGATGGATCATGCGCAAGCGCGAGGGTGTGGCCGGGGTCGCTTTCCGCCGCAGCACGCCCGACGGACACAAAACGGCCGACTGACGCAAAACGAGCTCGACATGTTCATGTGCGTCAGTCGCAAGTGCTTGATTCCAAAGGGCACTGACGCAAATGACGCAAATGACGCAAAATCGGACCGTGAAAAGTTTCCCTCTACGGACCGCGGGCGTCTCGCCCGCTCATGATCATGATCATGAGCGGGCGAGACGCCCGCGGTCCGTATGAACGTCCTGCGAATGGCCTGCGATCAGGCGCTGTTTACGGCACCACAGGCGGAGGAACATGACAGTCGATGACCACGTGAGCGACGCCGACCTGCCGGACTTGCGCGAACGCCTGCTGCAGTGGCTGCTCGCCGATGCCTTGCCGACGTGGTGGGAGATCGGCGCGGATCGGACGGCCGGGGGCTTTCACGAGGCGATCGATCTTTCGGGGCGGCCAGTCCTCGGCGAACGTCGCGCGCGCGTCCAGGCGCGGCAGATCTTTTCCTACGCCGTGGGCGGCGGGCTCGGCTGGTCTGGGCCGTGGCAGCACGCCGTCGGGCACGGTCTCGACTACTATCTCGATCGCTACCGGCGCGCCGACGGCCTGTTCTGGAATGCCCTGGCGCGCGACGGACGGCCGGTCGAGAAGGCGCCGCACCTCTACGAGCAGGCCTTCGCCCTGCTCGCCCTCGCGACCGCCACCGGCGCGACCGCCGATCGCGCGCTCGAACCGATCGCCGTCACGATCGTCGAGCGGCTGCTGGCCGAGCGGCGCAACCCGGCCGGCGGTTTCACCGGCTTCGTCGACGACGCGGTCTACCAGTCCGATCCGCACATGCACCTGCTCGAGGCCGCGCTCGCCTGGGACCAGGTGGCGCCCGACCCGCGCTGGCGGGCGCTGGCCGACGAGGTCGCGGAGCTCGGCATGCGCCGCTTCGTGGTCCCCGGAGGCGGCCACCTGCTCGAATACTTCAACGCCGACTGGTCGCCCGCCGCCGGCCTCGCGGGCCGGCTGGTCTGGCCGGGCCACCAGTTCGAATGGGCCGGCCTTCTCGAACGCTGGGGCCGCGCGCGCGGACGCGACGACGCGCGGCGGATGGCGCGGCGCCTCTACCGCACCGGCGCAGACCACGGCATCGATCCGGTGCGCAGCGTCGCCGTCTTCGAGCTGCTCGACGACATGTCGGTCCACGATGCCAAGGCACGGCTGTGGTCGCAGACCGAATGGCTGAAGGCCGCGCTCATCCTGGCCAACGCGGAGGAGGATGCCGAGGTGCGGCGCGCCTACCGCAGCGATGCGGCGTCGGCGGCGCGGGCGCTGCTGCGCTACCTCGAGACGCCGGTGTCCGGCCTGTGGCGCGACAAGCTCGCCGGCGACGGCACCTGGGTCGACGAGCCGGCGCCGGGCAGCTCGTTCTATCACATCATCGACGCGCTGCGCGTGCTGGCGGCGACCCCATAGGCGCTGACTTGATGGAGGAGGTCATGCGCTGGGAGCGCGCCACTAATGGCGGAGTAACCTCCGCCACGATGGCGCTCATGGGGTGTGTAATCAAAAAGAAGAGCGCCATCGGAGTGGCGCGCTCCCAGCGAAAGAGCACCATCGTGGCGGAGGTTACTCCGCCATTGGCCGAGGTTACTCCGCCATTGGCGGAGGTTACTCGGCCATTAGTGGCGCGCTCCCAGCAGCTACTCCCCCCGCAGGCTGCGGGCGCGGCCGCCCAGCGCGTTGGGGTCGTTCAGCTCCTTGCGGTAGTCCTCGCGGCGCTGATGGATCGAGGCGATCACCAGGCCCATCGGCACGCCGAGGCCGACCAGCAGCGACTCGGAAAGCTGCAGCGAGGCCTCGACCGTCTCGGGCACGGCATCGGACGCGCCGAGGCTGTAGAGCCGCTTGGCCTGGCGGGCATCGCGCGCCCGCACGACGATCGGCAGGTCGCGGTTGATCTGCCGCGCCGTCGCCACCACGGCCTCGGTGCCGTCGGGCGAATCCATGGTCACCACCACCGCGAGCGCGGTCTCGAGGCCGCAGCGCTGCAGGAACTCGGGCCGCGAGGCATCGCCGTAGAGCACCTCGTGGCCGGCGAGCCGCGCCTCCTCCACCTGCCTCGGCGTGCGATCGACGGCGAGCCAGGGGATGCCGTGCGCCGTCAGCATCTCGGCGACGAGGTGGCCGACGCGGCCGTAGCCGACCACCAGCACCCGCGGCGTCATGGTCGGATCGTGCGGGATGGACGGATGCTCGGCCGAGGCCGCCGCGCGCCGGGCCAGCGCGGCACCGGCGGCCGCGAGCACGGGAATGCAGAACATCGAGAGCGTCGACGAGACCACGATCGCGTTGCCGAGCGCCGGCTCGACCAGGCCCTCCGCCATCGCCGAATGGAGCACGACGAAGGAGAACTCGCCGCCCGCGGCGAGCAGCAGCGCGATCTCCGCCGCCGCGGCGGCGGCGAAGCCGAAGAGCCGCGCCAGCACGAAGATGACGCCGCCGTTCAGCACCATGAGGCCCACCAGCATGCCGAGGATCTGCAGCGGCTTGGCGACCAGCAGCGACAGGTCAAGGCCGATGCCGACCGAGACGAAGAACAGGCCGAGCAGCAGCCCCTTGAAGGGTTCGACGGTGGTCTCGACCTCCTTGCGATACTCGGTCTCGGCGAGCAGCAGGCCGGCGACGAAGGCGCCGAGCGACATCGACAGGCCGCTGATCGCCGCCACCAGCCCGGCGCCGACCACGACCAGCAGGCAGGCGGCGACGAACAGCTCCTCGCTCTTCGCCCGGGCCACCAGGGCCATCAGCGGCCGGAGCGCCAGGCGGCCCAGCACGACCAGCGCCACCAGGCCGACGGCGGCCGGCGCGAAGGCCAGCAGCAGGCGGGGCGAGAAGGTCTCTCCCATGCGGTAGCCGAGGAAGGCGATGGTCACCAGCAGGGGCGCGACCGCGAGATCCTGCAGCAGCAGGATGGCGAAGGTCGCCCGCCCGGACGGCGTGAACTGGCGCTTCTGGTCGGCGAGCAGCGGCATGACGATGGCGGTCGACGAGAAGGCCAGCGACATGCCGACCAGGGCGGCCGCGGTCACGTCCTGCCCCAGCGCGATGGCGGCGGCGGCGATCACGGCGGTGCAGATCGCGACCTGCAGCCCGCCCAGGCCGAACACCAGGCGGCTCAGCGTCTTCAGGCGCTCCCAGGAGAGCTCGAGGCCGATGCTGAAAAGGAGGAAGACGACGCCGAGGTCGGCGAGCTGCGCCACGCTCGTGGCATTCTTGATCGTGAAGTAGCTGAGCCACGGCACGACATCCTGCAGCGCGCCCAGGCCCGACGGACCGAGCAGGACACCGGCCGCCAAAAAGCCGAGAATGGGGCTGAGCTTCCACTGCCGGAACAGCGGAACGACGAAGCCGGCAGTGATCAGGAACAGGACGACGTCGCCGTAGTCGCTGGTCTCGACGTTGGTCACTCTGCCGCAGTCCACACTGGCGGCCGGGCGCCGCCAAAACCAGGCACCTGGCCGCTCGCCGGCTGCACACGACGCACGGCCATTCCATATGGAACGGCACGCGGCGACAACGCTGCGAGTTGGAGCATCATGAATCGGCTATACGACACGGCTGATGAATTGCGAAGCGCGATCGCCCCACCACGGCGCGGGCCGTCGCCGCTCGGCCGACTTGCCGGCGCGACGTTTCTTGCCGGACCGCGGGCGTCATGTGGACCGCGGGCGTCATGTGGACCGCGGGCGTCATGTGGACCGCGGGCGTCATGTGGACCGCGGGCGTCATGTGGACCGCGGGCGTCATGTGGACCGCGGGCGTCATGTGGACCGCGGGCGTCATGTG
>NZ_JBFWZI010000223.1:0-1202 GCF_050185545.1 Reyranella sp.
ATCGCTGCCGGACTCGCCATCCCTGGCAAGACTACGAGGCAGATCGTGACGGAACTAACAACAAGCAGACTCTTCTGCTGGGAGCGCGCCACTCCGATGGCGATCAACCTCTCGATCCCAGAACTCATGAGCGCCCTCGGAGTGGCGCGCTCCCAGCCATGAGTTTCATCCATGAAGGTTAGTCAGCAGACAAGAGTGCGGTATCAAATATCTCGCTCCAAATTCCCTAGGCCGCCGCTACGAAGAAGCCGGCGCGCGGGAAGTGGACGACGACGTCGCCTGCCCGCTCGTCGTGGCGGGCGAGCGAGATCCGGTCGGCCGTCAGGCCGACCAGGGTGCCGGCTACCGGCACGCGGCCGGTGTCGTCGGGCGTGACGCTCAGGGTCTGGCCGGCCTTGAGCCCGCTCGGATCGTCGGCGGCGACGCTGGTCGGCTCGGGCTTCGCCGCCCTGGCGATGGCGAGTGCGTCCGCTGCCGCGAGCTCGCGGCGGCTGCCGCCCTTGCCGGCTTCCGTCATGCGCGCCGCCCAGTCGACGATGCGCGGCAGGCGGTCGAGCGGGCTCGCCGTCGGCGCGAGCTGCTGCTGGATGAACCACACCGGATTGTAGAGCGCGCAGTCGGGCAGCGAGGGCGCGTCGCCCAGCAGGAACGGGCGGCCGTCGGAGAGCATGCTTTCGGCAATAGACATCAGGGCATAGGTCTGGTCGCGCACGACGGGCAGCGCCGCGCGCAGGCGCTCGGGATCGAAGTTGCGGCCTGAGAACTCGCTGCGGTCCTTCTTGAAGGCCGGGCCGAAACGTTCGTCGACCGGCACCTGGCTCATCACCACGCCGACCGCGGGTCCGAAGATCGAGCGGTCGATCCACAGCGCCAGCGCCCGCGCCTCGCCTTCGCGCCCCTTGGGCAGGAAGCTGGGCGTCGGCAGGCGGCGCTCCAGCTCCATCAGGATCAATTGGGTGTCGCAGTAGATGTCGGCGCCGATCTGCATCACCGGCGTCTTGCGATAGCCGCCGGTCAGCGGCATCAGGTCGGGCTTGGGCATGATGCTGGGGATGTCGACCGACTGCCACGCCGCGCGCTTCAGCCCGAGAGCGATGCGCGCCTTCTCGGCGAAGGGCGACACCGCATAGTGGTGCAGGATGATGTCCGTCATGGGCCGGCACCGTCGCCATCGTGCGCGGCCTTGTCAACGCGTGCGCGGC
>NZ_JBFWZI010000223.1:1302-6995 GCF_050185545.1 Reyranella sp.
GTGCGCAGCGGCGGGTCGACCGACTTGCAGGTTTCCATCGCCTGCGGGCAGCGCGTGTGGAAGCGGCAGCCGGGCGGCGGGCGCATCGCCGACGGGACCTCGCCGGTGATGATCTGCTGCGGCCGGCCGGCCTCGATCTCCGGGTCGGGGATCGGGATCGCGGCCAGCAGGGCCTGGGTGTAGGGATGCAGCGGCTTGGCGTAGAGCTCGCCGCGCGTGGCGATCTCGACGATGCGGCCGAGATACATCACGGCGATGCGATGGCTGATGTGGCGCACCACGGCGAGGTCGTGGGCGATGAAGATGTAGGTCAGCCCGAGCCGCTCCTGCAGCTCCTGGAACAGGTTGACGACCTGCGCCTGGATCGACACGTCGAGCGCCGACACCGGCTCGTCGCAGATGATCAGTGACGGCTCGAGCGCCAGCGCACGGGCGATGCCGATCCGCTGGCGCTGGCCGCCGGAGAACTCGTGCGGATAGCGGTCGGCCATGTCGGGCAGCAGGCCGACCATGTCCAGAAGGTCGGCGACCCGCTTGCGCCACGCCGTGCGGTCGCCCGCCAGGCCATGCACCTCGAGCGGCTCGCCGACGATCTCCGACACCTTCATGCGCGGATTGAGCGAGCCGAACGGGTCCTGGTAGACCATCTGCATGCGCCGCCGGATCGGCCGCATGCGGTTGCGGTCGTGGCCGGTGATGTCCTCGCCCTCGAACACGACCTGGCCCGCGGTGATGTCGATCATCTTGAGCACGGCGAGCCCCGTGGTGCTCTTGCCGCAGCCCGATTCGCCCACCAGGCCGAGCGTCTCGCCACGCTTCACCGTGAACGACACGCCATCGACCGCCTTGACGCTGCCGACCTGCTTGCGCAGCACGGCGCCCGCCATCACCGGAAAATGGACTTTCAGGTCGCGGACCTCGAGCACCGTGTCAGGCGCCACGGCATCGGAGCGCACGGTATCGGGAAGCACGGTGTCAGGCGCTGAGCTGGTCATGGAAATGGCAGGCTGAAAGGTGGTCGGTGGCGCTCTTCACCAGCGGCGGCCGCTCGGTCTGGCAGCGCTCGACGGCTCGCCGGCAACGGGCTGCAAAGGCGCAGCCCGGCGGCAGCAGGGCGAGGTTGGGCGGCTGGCCCTCGATCGGCACCAGCCGCGTGCCGGCCGCCTGGTCGAGCCGCGGCACCGAGGCCATCAGGCCGATCGTGTAGGGATGGCGCGGCCGGGCGTAGATCTCGCGCGCCGGCCCGGTCTCGACGATGCGCCCGCCATACATCACGCACACCCGGTCGGCGTAGCGCGCCACCACGCCGAGATCGTGGGTGATCAAGA
The DNA here is from genome assembly GCF_050185545.1 of Reyranella sp. Taxonomy (GTDB): domain Bacteria; phylum Pseudomonadota; class Alphaproteobacteria; order Reyranellales; family Reyranellaceae; genus Reyranella. The sequence goes on from NZ_JBFWZI010000223.1 coordinate 2,631, forward strand.
TCAGCGCCGAGTTCGCCGCCCGCGTCACCTCCTTGAGCAGGGCCAGAATCTGCGCCTGCACGGTGACGTCGAGCGCCGTCGTCGGCTCGTCGGCGATGATCAGCTGCGGCTGGCAGGCCAGCGCCATGGCGATCATGGCGCGCTGGCGCATGCCGCCGGAGAACTGGTGCGGATAGGAACGCACGCGACTCCTGGCGTCGGGCAGGCGCACGCGGGCCAGCAGCTCGGCCGCCATGTCCATCGCCTTGGCCCACGGCGTCTTGCGGTGCAGGTTGATCGGCTCGGCGATCTGCAGGCCGACGGTGAGCGACGGGTTGAGCGAGCTCATCGGCTCCTGGAAGATCATGGCGATGCGATCGCCGCGGATGGCGCGGATCGCCGCATCGTCGAGCTTCAGCAGGTCCTGGCCGTCGAACACCACCTCGCCTGCGGTGATGCGGCCCGGCGGATCGGGGATCAGGCGCAGGAGCGACATCGCCGTGACGCTCTTGCCCGAGCCGGATTCGCCGACGATCGCCAGGGTCTCGCCGGCGGCGAGGTCGAAGGACACGTCGTCGACCGCCTTGACCGTGCCGCGCTCGGTGCGGAACTCGGTCGACAGGTTCCTGACGCTGAGCAGGGGGCGGGCCATCAGGCCCGCCCCGCGAGGCATTTGGTCCTGACGCGACGCGCCATGCTCAGTGGCCCATCTTCTTCTTCATCTCCTGGTCGAGCCACATGCGGGCGTAGATCGGGCCGGGCCGGACCGAGCCGGCGCGCAGCTCGCCGGCGTAGTTCTTCACCCACGGCCACCACGCCGTGTAGACGTAGGGCGTCGGCAGCCAGATGTAGGGCGCGAGGTCGAGAATCTCGACGGTCATCTCGCGCAGCATCTTGATGCGCGTGGCCTCGTCCGGCGTGCGGTAGACCTCGTCCATGCGGGCGTCGAACTTGGGATCCGACCAACCCGACGGATTCCACTGCTGTCCGGTGGTGAAGCTCTTGCGGATCGTCGTGGTCGGATTGGTATGGCCGTTGTTCATCATGTAGCCGACGGTCATCGTCCGCGAGGTCATGGCGCTCAGGAAGGCGCCGTACTCCATCGGCTGGATCTCCATCTTCACGCCGACCTGCTCGAGATAGGCGGCGATCAGCGGCAGCAGGTCCATGTGGTCCGGGTTGCACGAGCAGACCTGGACCTTGAAGGTGAACCCCTTGGCGTGACCGGCTTCCGCCAGGAGCTTCTTGGCCTTGGCCGGGTCGTACTTGAACAGCTCCTGCACCGAGGCCGGCATTTCCTTCAGCGGTTGGAAGTAGCCGATGTAGTCGGGATGCATGGGATAGGCGAACAGCTCGGCGTTGCCGTTGTAGTAAGCCTTGACGATCTCCTCCTTGTTGACGGCCATGTTCATGGCGCGGCGCACGCGGACGTCCTTGAACGGGCTGTCGACGTCGACGCGGAACGACAGGAAGGTGCCGCTCATGTTGAGCCAGCGGTTCCACTTGAGCTGCGGCGCGCTCTTCTTCAGCGAGTCGACGTTCTGCCAGCGGATCGTCTCGAGGATGTCGAGCTTACCGGTGCGCAGCGCGGTGATGTAGGTCGCCTCGTCCTTGATCGTGCGATAGACGATCTTGTCGATGAAGGGCAGCTTGTATTCCTGGCCGCCGATCTTGTCCTTGTCCCAGTAGTCGGGATTCTTGGTGTAGGTGTTGGAATTGCCGGCGACGAAGTCGGTCAGCATGTACGGCCCGGTGCCGTTGACGTTCTTCCAGTTGCCGGCGCCCGCCTCGACGACCTCCTTCGGGTAGATGCCGGAGAAGTAGCCGTAGCCGAAGCGGTAGTCCCATTCGGCGAAGTAGTCCTTGAACTCGAACACCACCGTGTGCTTGTCCGGCGCGTGGGCCTTGGTTATGTGGTCGAAGTAGCCCTTGATCTTGCGCGGGCTGTTGTCGAGCCGCGAATAGGCGAACAGAACGTCGTCGGCGACGAACTCGCGGCTCTTCATGACGCCGGGCTTCTCCGGCCACATGATGCCCTTGCGCAGCTTGATCTCGACCCTGAGCGGGTTCTGCTTCCACTCCCAGCTCTCGGCCAGCTCGCCCTTCATGGCGTCCGACGGCAGCCAGGCGTCGGCGATGAAGGGATGCTTGCCGCCCGCCTTGACGCTCTTGGTGAGGTCGGCGACGAACAGCTGCTCGTAAACCAGGCCGGTGTCGTGGTTGTGCTTCCAGTTGAAATCCTGGGCGTCCCACGACAGCGCCGACAGCGTGACATAGACGGTGCCGATCTCGACGCTGCCGCCGTATTTCGGCTTCTCATCGTTGGCCAGGACGGCCGGCGCCGCCAGCGTCATGGCGCCGGCGAGCAATGCTCCCTTGAATGACTTCATCGCTTCCTCCTCTTCTCTTCTTCCGGACCGCGGGCGTCCCGCCCGCTCATGATCCAAGAGCGGGCGGGACGCCCGCGGTCCGCAAGAACATGACCCCACACCGCGAGCCCCGCCTGCGCGGATCGAGCAGGTCGCGCAGGGCGTCGCCGAACACGTTGATGGCGTAGACCACGATGGTGATGCAGAGGCCGGGCGCCAGCGCGAGCCATGGCGCCAGGTACATGAACGAGCGGCCCGAGCCCGACAGCATGCCGCCCCAGGTCGGCGCCGGCGGCGGCACGCCGAGCCCTAGGAAGGCGAGGCCCGATTCGGCCAGGATCACCGCGCCGACGCGCGTGGTGAACAGGACGATCACCGGCGCCATCACGTTGGGCAGGATGTGGCGCCACAGGATGCGCGGCAGCGAGGCGCCGGTCGATTGCGCGGCGTGGACATAGGCGTTCTCGCGCACCGACAGCACGGCGCCGCGGATGATGCGGCTGCCGCCGACACCGTAGAGCAGGCCGAGGATCACGATCACCGGCCCCATGCCCGGTCCGACCACCGACACCACGACGATCAGGATGATCAGGTCGGGGAAGCTCATCCAGGCATCGACGAAGCGCTGCATGATCATGTCGAGCTTGCCGCCGAGATAGCCCGACACGATGCCGATGAAGACCGAGACCACGGTGGCGAGCCCGGCCGCCGACAGGCCGATGATCACCGAGATCTGCGCGCCGTAGAGGCAGCGCGAGAGCATGTCGCGGCCGAGATTGTCGGTGCCCAGCCAGAACTGCGCGCTCGGCGGCTTCAGCCGGTTGAGCGGGCTGATCTGGTTGTAGCCGTAGGGCGCCAGCACGTCGGCGAACACGCCGGCGAACAGGAAGAGGACGCAGATCACGAAGCCGAAGGCGCCGAGCGGCTTGTCGCGGAACAGCCGGCCGATGAAGTGCAGCGTGCCTGACGGCGGCCGCGCCGGCCGCGGCGCCGATGCGGTGTCGGTGATCGCGACCATCAGCGGTACCTCACTTTGGGATCGAGGAGGCCGTAGCTGAGGTCGACCAGCAGGTTGATGAACACCACGGCGACGCCGACGATCAGGAACACGCCGGTAATGATCGGATAGTCGCGCTGGCTCACCGCCTCGAGCAGCAGCAGGCCCATGCCGGGAATGACGAAGATCTGCTCCAGGATGACGGCACCGCCGAACAGCACCGGCGCCTGCAGCCCGACCAGGGTGACCACCGGGATCAGGGCGTTGCGCAGCGCGTGGCGCAGGATGGTGGTGCGGGTCGCCAGCCCCTTGGCCATCGCCGTGCGGATGTAGTCCTGGCGCATCACCTCCAGCATCATGGTGCGGGTGAGGCGCATGACGACGGCCGAGAAGGCCTTGCCCAGGATCAGCGCCGGAATGGCCATCTGGCCGATCTGGCGCAGCGGGTCCTCGCTGAACGGCGTCAGCTTGACGTCGGGCGACCAGCCCCACCAGATCGAGGGGAACACCATGACGAGAGTGCCGACCCAGAAGCCGGGCAGCGCCAACGCCAGGATGGCGAAGGAGCGCGTGACGTAGTCGCCGATCGTGTCCTGGGAGACCGCCGAGTAGACCCCGATCGGGATGCCGACGATCAGCGCCACGATCAGCGCCATTGCGCCGAGCTCGAAGGTGAGCGGCAGGCGGTGCAGGATCTCCTCCATCACCGGCGTGTTCTGCCACAGCGACTTGCCGAGGCTGCCCTCGAGCAGGATCGCGCCGATCCAGCGGAAGTACTGGGTGAACATCGGCTGGTCGAGGCCGAGCGCCGCCTCGAGCTGGACCCGGCTCTTCTTGTCGGCGCCGATGTCGTTGGTCGACAGCATCAGGTCGATGACGTCGCCCGGGATCAGGCGCACCGTGATGAACACGATCAGGCTGGCGAAGATCAGGGTCGGCACCAGCGCCAGCACCCGTCGGATGACATAGGCCTGCATCAGCCGCTCCTTCCGCCCGACGCGTTCATCATCTTCCGGACCG
>NZ_JBFWZI010000223.1:7095-10078 GCF_050185545.1 Reyranella sp.
GCCGGCCGTTGAAGGCGGCGAGCAGGCGCTGCAGCGCCGGGCGCCATGCCGCGGAGCCGCCTGCCTCGGCGCACGCCGTCGCATCGAGCCAGAGCAGCGCGCCGAGGAACGGCCGGTCGGGAGCGGCGATCACCAGGTCGCGGACATAGGGCTGCAGCGCATCGATCAGCTGGCTGCGCAGCGTGGTGGCGCGCACCCAGGTGCCGGAGGCGAGCTTGAACTCCTCCGACAGCCGGCCGGCGAAGGCAATGCCGGCCAGCGGGTTGTCCTGATCGGCCCAGCGCGCCGCGTCACCGGTGCGGAAGAAGCCTTCGTCGTCGAACGCCGCGCGGGTCGCCTCGGCATCGCGCCAGTAGCCGGCCATGACCTGCGGGCCCTTTACGCGCAACTCGTAGCGGTCGCCTGCCGGCACCAGCTTGGCCGCGGCGCCGGGCGGTGGCAGGCCGAGCAGGCCCGAGCGATCGACGTTCCAGTAGACCATCAGCCCGACGCTGGTGGTTTCGGTCATTCCCCAGCCGCAGCCGAACGGCAGGCGCTCGCCGAGCTCGCCGACCGCCAGCGCCTGCAGCCGGTCGAAACTCTCTTGCGGCAGGAGCGCCCCGCCGTAGCCCAGCCCGCGCAGGTTCCTGAAGAATTTTTGCCGCAGGTCGGCGTCGCGTTCGAGCGCCTCGAGCAGCATTGGATAGGCCGCCGGCACGGTGGCGAAGCCCGACGGCGAGAGCTCGCGCAGGTTCTCCAGCGTCTCGTCGAAGCGGCCCGGCAGCGGCCGGCCGCCATCGATATAGAGCGAGCTCGCAGATCGGATGGCGCCGTTGAAGTTGGAATTGCCGCCCCAGGTGTGGTGCCACGGCAGCCAATCGAGCGAGATGCCGACCCGGTTCTCGTCGAGCGGCTCGCCGAGCGCGCGGTTCATCTCGACAGCGGCGGCGAGGTTGCCGTGGGTGTTCACCGCGCCCTTGGGCGGCCCGGACGAGCCTGACGTGAACAGGATCTTGGCCGGCGTGTCGGGCCCGAGATGAAGCCGCCGCTCGGCGACCGCGGCGTCGATCGAGGCATTGGCGAGGGCGGCGAAGGCGAGCCCCCTTCCGTCATCGTAGCGGCCATCGACCGTGACCACGCGCGCGCCGCGCGCCGCCGCCCGCGCAAGGGCGGCGCCGTAAATCCTGGAATCCTGCGCGAACACCAGCGCCGGCTCGACCAGCGCCAGCGCCTGCTCCAGTCGCGCCGGATCGGCCGAGCGCGACAGGCCGGGCGACAGCGGCGCCAGCAGCGCGCCGGCGCGCAGCGCGCCCAGCATCAGCAGGCCCTGCTCAAGGCTGTTGTCCGACAGGATGGCGATCGGCGCGCCGCCCGGCCCGAAGCCCAGGGCGATCAGCCACGAGGCGACGGCGCCGCTCCTCGCCCACGCCTCGGCATAGGTGAGCCGCTGCCAGGCCCGGCCGGGCCCGCGACGCTCGGCGAGGAAGGTGACCTCGGGCCGGCGCAGGGCGGCGCGCTGCAGCAGGTCGATGACCAGCGGCAGGTCGGTCGGCAATTCGCGTCCCGCGGTCAGCACGAGTGTGCCATCCGCCCGCCGCTCGACCGACACCGCCGGCCTGGGCCGATTCAGCACGCGCATGGGGGCGACGTGACTCACCCGCTCGATCCCTCCCGAACCCTCTCAGCCCCTGCCCGTTCGCTGCGGGACTCGTTGGGCTCAAGCTGCCGGGATTGCCGTCGCCGCGCAAGGCTGCTCATTCTCTTCCGGACCGCGGCATTCATTTGCGCCGCTCATGATCACGAGCGGGCGGGACGCCCGCGGTCCGCAAGACTAAGACCCGATCAGCCGCTTCTTCAGCTCGCCGGCAATCAGCTCGTTGCTGAAGGCGTTGGGATGACCGTCGTGCGGAATGAGGATCTTCGAGACGTCGTACATCCAGGTCAGGCGGTCGACGGCGAGCAGCGGCATGCCCTGGCGGCGCAGCCGGCTCAGCACCGAGACCAGCTCGGGCTGGCTCATTCCCGCGCCGGCCCAGGAACCGGCGTTGGCGTGCTCGTCGGGCCAGGAATAGACTACGATCAGCGGCGCGTTGAACTTCTCGCGCGCATAGTGCTGCAGGCGGGCCATGATCGCCACGAACAGCTCCATCTGCTCGTCCTGGCGCTGCTTGCGTCCGATCGCGTCGACGAAGGCGAACTGCTCGCCCAGCAGGTAGCGCGCGCCGGCGATCGGATTGAGCAGGCGGTATTCGTTGAACGAGCCGGTATGGCGCGGCACCCCGTTCTCCAGCACATAGCGCGGCGAGGAGCCGAGCCACGAGCCGTCGCCGGTAACACGGGCGAGCTGGGCCGGAATGATCCAGGTCACCACCGCCCTGACGGGGTTCTTGGCGTAGCGGTCGAGCAGGCCGCTGTCGAACAGACGCAGCAGGTGGTTGGGGCCATAGCCCGGCACGCCGAGATTGACCGCGCGCACCTTGAAGTTGCTGGCCTTGGCGAACTGCGCCGCCAGCGCCTCCTCGTCGAGCAGGCCCTGACCGAAGATGAAGGAATCGCCCAGGAACAGGTAGGTATCGGCATCGGCCGGTGCCGGCGGCGTCACCCGCGCCGCCTCGGCGTCGAAGTGATAGGTGCGGCGGTAGATCATCTCGCCGTTCCAGGTCGCGGTCGCGATCGCCTCGGAATTGGGCAGCGGCCGGAAGCCCATGATCGGATCGGGCTGAGGCCACCAGCGCGGCTCGGTCTTGCGCACCAGCCCCTGGCCCATCGGCGCCGGCGTCAGCAGCCCGGCGAAGGCGTCGAGCAGGGCGAGGCCCAAAGCCATCGCCCCCACCAGCAGGGCGCCGCTGCGCCAGCGGTTGCCGCGGAACAGCACGACCCCGGTCAGGCCGAGCACGGCCGCCACCAGGCAGGTCCACACCGCTGACGGCAGCAGCATGGCGGCTGCCGCGAGCAGGCCGGCCATCGCGGCCGCAAGCCAGAGATTTCGACCGACGCCGGCCAT
>NZ_JBFWZI010000224.1:0-10059 GCF_050185545.1 Reyranella sp.
CCTAAAACACCTTCTTCCGCCGCCATTTTGCCGGATGCTCGGGCGGGTAGGCGAGGCCGCTGGCGTCGACGCCGAGATCGACCAGGCCCTTGGCGACCGCTATGGCGCAGCGGAAGCCTTCCAGTACCGGCACGTCCCAACCGATCTCGCGCAGGCGCTTCTGCAGGAAAGGCTGCAGCCAGTAGGCAGCCGAGCAGCCGAGCACGATCACCTCGGCGCCGTCCTCCTCGATGGCGGCGATCGATTCCTGCACCGCTGCGTCCAGCATGTCGGACGAGCCGCACTGCAGGGTGCGGTCGCGCTCGGCCTGGATCGGCCGATCGTTGGCGTGGCTGGGGCTGGGCAGCGGAAAGTTGACATTGCGGATCGAGGCGCAGCGCTCGGTCATCCGGTACTGCAGCACCAGGTGATACATCTGCATGTTGTGCGTCTCGGCGATGTCGACGATGCTGAACTTGTTACCGAGCAGGCCCGCCATGTGCATCTGTGAATGCGCGCATGCCGAGACCGGCATGCGATGCTGATGGCAGATCTCGCGCGCCTCCAGGTATCCCGGATCGCCGCCGCCCAGCAGCACGATGGCGTTGTACTTGCCGCTCTGGCAGGCCTCGCGCACCAGCGGCAGGCGGTTGTTGCCGACCGACATGAACGCTTCCTTGGTCGTCACCGGGAAGTTGCCGTGCGTGGTCGGCGCGCCCGGGTGGAGATCCCACTCGATTTCCTCCAGGAACGGCTTCACGTCCTGGTAATTGTAAAGCTGCGTCTCCTTGGGCCCGGTGAAGGAGCGCATCTGGAAGTCGTTGCCGGGTGCCAGGCTGAAGGCGTTGATCAGCAGGAAGCGGTACTTGGGCGTCGGCGCGGTCACGATGGGATCCCCTTTCCTCGCGGCTGGCATGCTTGCTGGTAGAATGGCACGACGCCGCCCGAGCGGCGCAAGAAAAAGGAGCATGCCCGTGGCCACCAATGTGCTGGAAATCAATGCCGAGCGGCTGTGGGACAGTCTCGAGCGCTCCGCCGAGATCGGCCGCTTTCGCGATGTCGGCCTGCGCCGCCTCGCTCTTTCATCCGAGGACAAGGAGATGCGCGACCTGTTCGTCGGCTGGGTGCGCGAGGCCGGCTGCACGGTCGAGGTCGACCGCCTGGGCAACATCTTCGCCCGCCGCGCCGGCAGTGATCCGTCGCTGCCGCCGGTGGCGATCGGCAGCCATCTCGACACGCAGATCTGCGGCGGCCGCTACGACGGCATCCTGGGCGTGCTGTGCGGCCTGGAAGTCGTGCGCACGCTGAACGATCGCGGCCTGGCCACCAAGCGCGGCATCGAGGTGATCTGCTGGACCAACGAGGAGGGCGCGCGCTTCAGCCCGCCGATGATGGGCTCGATGGCCTTCGCCAAGGTATTGCCGCTCGAGACCGTGCTGTCGACCACCGACGACTCCGGTGTCACGGTGAGCCAGGCGCTGGATGCGATCGGCTATGCCGGCCCGGCGCCGCTCGGCCAGCGCGCCTTCGATGCCTATCTCGAGCTGCATATCGAGCAGGCGCCGGTGCTCGACCGCGATGGCTGCGACATCGGTATCGTGGTTGGCGGCTACAAGACCCAGGCGCTGCGGCTGACCATCAGCGGCGACACCGGGCATGCCGGCGGCACGCCGATGGCGATGCGCCGCAATGCCCTGGTCGGCGCCGGCTACGTCATCGCCGCGGTAAACGACATCGGCCTCGCCTATGCGGTCGACGAAGGCCGCACCACGACGACGCGCATCGAAAGTTTCCCCAACCTGCCCGGTACCTATGCCGAGCAGGTCAGGCTCACGATCGATTTCCGCCACATCGATGCGGCGCGCTTCGAGGCGATGCGGCGCGACGTCGATGCCGCGATCGCCGCAGCGGCGAAGAAGGCCAATGTCGACATCGATGTCGCCGAAGGCTGGAGCTGGGGTACCGAGCTGTTCGCGCCAGAGTGCATCGAGCTCCTGAAGTCGACCGCCCGCGAGCTCGGCCTGCCCTATCGCGAGATGCGCAGCCAGGCTGGCCACGATGCCTATGCCGTGGCGACGATGGCGCCGACGGCGATGATCTTCACGCCCTGCCATCAGGGCATCAGCCACAACGTCAACGAGGCGATCGAGCTCGCGCGCTCGGTGCCGGGCGCCAACCTCCTGCTGAACGCCACCGTCGCCCGCGCCAACCGGTAGCGCATCCGCCTGGCAGCGGAGCTGCTCTCTCAGCTCAGCGCATCGGCGCCAGCGTTTCGGCGCCTGCCGCCCGGCTGGCGGCATGGACCCAGGTGCCCTCGAGGACGCCGTCCGGGCGGGCGCGGTAGACAACCAGGTACTCGCCCGCGAAGACGGCGTTGTGGTCGCCGCGCAAGGTGTCGCCGATGAACACGGCGAGGACGTCATCCTCGGCCAAGCCCCTGCCGACGTAGGTATGGCGTGTGTCGGCGTTATAGCAGGAGACGTCATAGCCCTGCTCTGCGGCTCTTATCCGGCACGTCCCGGCATAGGCGCTGTCATGTGCCCCGAAGCCCTTGCCGGTCATCCGGTAGTCACCGGAATAGTCTCGCCCCGAAGCATCGGTTCCGCTCGCCGAAGCCGGGTTGGCCAACGCGATGATGCCGACTGCCAGGGTCGCGATCCGACTCATGTTCGCCTCTCCGCTGCTTCACCGGCGGCACGATAGCGCGTGAGCCTCCTCACGCACCCTTCACGATCGGTTGCTTCACCGCGACGTTACGCGGCGCGCGACCTTGCGACGATCTCGCGCAGCGCCGCAAGCGTCGATTCCGGCTCGGGACGATGCGTGTAGTCGGGATCGGCTTGCACCAGGCGCACGATGCCGCCGCGGTCGATCACGAAGCGCGATGGAACGGGCAAGCGCCACGACGGATCGCCGTTGCGGATCGCGAGATCGATGCCGAAGCCGAGATAGACTGCCCTGAGATCCTCGGGCAGGGTAAAGGCGAGGCCGAACGCTTCGGCGATCTCGCAGTTCCGGTCCCACAGGATCGGGAAAGTGAGCTTCTGCTTGGCGGCCATGTCCGCCGTGCGTTCCGGCAGCTCGGGCGAGATCACGATCAGCGAGCAACCGAGGCTCTTGATGTCGACGTAGACTGTCTGCAGAGCGTCCAGCTCATGCCGGCAATAGGGTCACCATGACCCTCGGAAGAACGAGACGACCAATGGTCCGGCAGCGAAAAGCTCGGCCGACAAGACGTGGCGCCCGTCGTGATTGGCCAGCGCGAAGGCCGGCGCCGGCTTGCCGACCGCCACAATCCGGTCGAGGATTCCGGACTTTCGGAGATCGTCCGTCGCCCGATGCATGATCGCCTGCCGATCCGGTGGGATGCGTCCGGCGCTCGCGGCGCGGGTTGCCGCCAGTTTTTCCTCCAGTGACATTGCCTGCTCCTTTGGCCGAGGTCCTCGCGAGTCGTCGGCGAGCTTCATGTGCATCGCCATAAGAGCAGAATTCTGGATCGATCGGTACAAAATAGTGACACGCCATTGCGGGCAGGGAGCGAAAGGCAGCGTCACAACGAGATGGCGTGGCGATCCAGGTAGTCGGGGTCGGGATCGAAGCCCAGGCCTGGCGCGGTCGGTACGGCAAGGTCGGGTTGCCAGCGCGTCAGGCCGTTGCCGTACATGTCCATGTGCGGTTCGGCCTCGACCACCGCGTAGCAGGTGGGCTGCTTCATCGTGGCGAGGAAGTGCAGCGTCGCCAGGCCGGCTGGGCCGATGAAGGGTGAATGCGGCGCGACCGACACGCCGAGGGGCTCGATCAGCGCGAGCGCCCGTCGCTTCTCGGTGACGCCGCCGATCATGCAGACGTCGGGCTGCAGCACGCCCACGGCCGGCGCCCGGCCGTACACCGCCATCTGCTCGGCCGATCCGAGATCGGCACCGAGCCCGATCGTCACCTGCGGCAGTGCCGGGGAGTCGAGCCAGGTTTCCGGTGGCCAGGCAGGGTCCTCGAGGAACAACAGGTCGAGCGCCTGCCAGCGCGCGAGGTTCGCCTGAACGTCGGACGGCGAGTGCATATGGTTGCAGTCGGCGACGAACGGCATTGCAGGCCCGATCACCTTGCGGGCCCCTTCGATGATGTCGAGGTCGAACTCGTGCACTTTCACCGCGGCGACGTTGCCGGCCAGCGCGCGCTCGATTCGCGCCGCGACCGTGCGCGCGTCGTTGTAGCGGTCGAGGCTCGCCATCACAGGGACGCGGTCGCGCCTGGCGCCGCCCAGCAAGGCCGAGAGAGGTTGTCCGGCCTCCTTTCCCGCGATGTCCCAGAGCGCCGTGTCGACCGCAGCCAGGGCATTGAGGACGGTTCCCGAGCGCCCGAAGGCGGTGAGACGCAAGCGCACGTCGCGATTCAGACGCTCGCGATCCGCCGCCGGCTTGCCGAGATAGAGCGGCGCGATCGCGTCGCGGATCGTCGCCATGAGGCTGCGTTGCAGCGCCGGCCGAAGGCACAGGCACTCGCCGTAGCCGACTGTGCCCGAGCGCGTGGTCACCCGGCACAACACCAGGTAGAGCGCATCGGCGCCGTCCGGTCGCTGGAAGGGAAGTTTGAGGGCAATGGGGTCGATGCGGTCGACGATCATGACGCTCCCGATGGTGCAGCCGATTCGGGGGGAGCATAGTGCAGCGACAGCAGTCGCCAAAGACAGGGTGGCCGCCAGGCGATGCAAAATCGGTTCACAACTGCGACTGGACGGGCAGCAGGCCGACCAGTCGTGCGAGCAGCAATCGGTAGAAGCCGACCTCGGGCTCGCGATCGAAGGTGACCTCGCGGCCGCGCACCTCGCCGCGCCAGCGCAGGCTCCTGTCCTCTCCGGCGAACAGGCGATAGCTCGCCTGTGGCCCGGTATCGCGCAGGAACACCGCCATTAGCTCGGCGACCAGGCCCGGGTCCTCGAACACCACGCCCATTTCGGTGTTCAGCGCGGCCGAACGGGGGTCGAAGTTGAAGGAGCCGACGAAGCCCACGCGACCGTCGACGCTGAAGGCCTTGGTGTGAAGGCTGGCGCCGCTCGAGCCCAGCGGCGAGCGGCCGGATCGCCGGGCGCGCGGCTGCAGCTCGAACAGCTTGACGCCAGCCTGGAGCAACGGCAGTCGGCAGGGGGCATAGGCGCCGTGAACGACCGCGACATCGGTGGCGGCGAGCGAGTTGGTGAGGATCGCGACATCGACGCCGCGGGCGGCGAGCTCGACGAGGGCGGCCCTGCCGTCCTCGCTCGGGACAAAGTACGGCGAGATGATCTGCACCGATCCCCGGGCATTGCGGATCAGCGGATAGAGCGTCGTCGTGAGCCACCGGATGCCACCCTCTCCGCGCGCCTTCTGCGGCGGATCGGACACGACGGTCGCCTGGTCGGTCCAATGGATCGACTCGCCGTCGCCCAGCATCGCCTCGAACGACAGCCGCTCGCGCACCCCTTCGAGGAATGGTGCAGCGCTCGGGCTGCCGACCAGCCGGGCAGTCTGGCGTCGCAGGCGGCGCAGGCTGCGCCGCCGTCGCATGGCCAGGGCGCGGATCGGCAGCGTCGCGGCGCTGTTCCAGAACGAATCGAAGATGCGCTCCGACTGCCCGACCACGTCGCCCATCAGCAGGAGATCGAGATCGTGGAAGTTGGCGGACTTGGCGGCATCGAAGTACTCGTCACCGATATTGCGGCCGCCGACGATTGCCAACCGGCCGTCGGCGATCCATGCCTTGTTGTGCATGCGGCGCGTGGCACGGAAGGCCCGCAGCATCAGCTCGAGTGTGCGCACGATGGCGCCCTCGCGCATGCGGCCGGGATTGAACAACCTGAGCTCGACGTTGCGATGGGCATCGAGCGCCAGGAAAACGCGGTCGCTGCCACGCGTATTGATGTCGTCGATCAGGATGCGCACGCGCACGCCGCGGTCGGCGGCGGCGATGATCTCGTGCGCCAGCAGGCGGCCGGTCAGGTCGCGTCGCCAGATGTAGGACATCACGTCGAGACTGCGCCGGGCATCGCGCGCCGTGAGCGCGCGAATGGCGAAGGCGTCGAAATTGTCCGCCACCATGGCGAGACCATTGCGGGCGACGCCTCTTGACATGAGGGCGCCGACCGCGCGGTCGAGCACCGTGTCCGACGGCGCGACCGGCAGGGCAAAGGAGGGCTTGGCGCGGGATCGCTTGAGGAAACGATCGTGCGAGTACACCGCCACGAAGGACAGCGCGACGAACAGGACGATGATGCCGCAGATGAGCAGAATGACGTCCATGTCCGCCTGTTCGTTCGACCTCCCGGGCCATTGTGAGACTAGCCGAACCCGGGCATCAAGGCGACGCCCGCCGCCGTGGGGCGGTAACGCGTGGCTCGGCGATGCCGATCGTGGACACAACTCATTTCCTCCCCCGATTACGTCCGATTACGGGGGAGGGATCGAGTCGATGAGAAGTGCGCGCAATACAGTGACGCTTTTCTTTGCCGGAGGTTGCGCGCACGATCACGGCAGCGCCGCTCATGTCCTGGAGGGTTTTGATGTTCCCGGTCGAAAACGTGCCCGGTCTTCGCTCCGCAACCCGCCTCTGCCTGGCCGGCCTGATCGCCCTCTGTGCCGTGGTGCTGTCGGCCGGCGCGCGGGCGCAGCCGGAGGTGCCCGGCGGACGCGACTTTCCCCTGATCAAGCGCTACGAGGGCTCCCGCCTGGTCGGCTACGAGACCAAGGCGTTCACCTCCTTCAAGCTGCTGCTCGGCAAGCTGAAGCTCGGCGACAACGGCCAGGCGGCGGTCGATGCCGGCCGCACGATCGAGGGCAAGCACACCAGGCTTCTGTACCTGGCGCCGCCGCAGCGCAGTTCGCTGGAAGTGTTCCGCAACTACGAGGCCGACCTCGCCGCCAAGGGCTTCACCGTGCTGTTCAAGTGCTCGGGCGAGGACGAATGTGAATCGTTCGGCACCGAGATCTATCGCGTGCTCTATCCGCCGACCGGCGCGCTGCAGAACAACGAGCTGTCCAAGGTCGCCTTCAACGTGCCGGCCGAGCCGCGCTATCTCGCCGCCACCCTGGCGCGGCCGGAGGGCGACGTCTTCGTGTCGCTCTATGTCGCGGTCGAGCGTGGCGACGCCTTTCCGCAGACCAAGGACCGCGCCGCCGTCCTGCTCGACGTCGTCGAGACCAGGCCCATGGACTCGAAGATGGTGACGGTCGACGCCACCGCCATGGCCAAGGACATCGCAGCGACCGGCAAGGTGGCGCTCTACGGCCTCTACTTCGATACCGACAAGGCCGAGCTCAAGGCCGAATCGGCGCCGTCGCTCGCCGAGATCGCCAAGCTGCTCAAGGGCCAGCCCGGCCTGAAGGTCTTCATCGTCGGCCACACCGACAATGTCGGCGGGTACGACTACAACATGGGACTCTCGCAGCGCCGCGCGAAATCGGTCGTCGACCGGCTGGTGCAGCAACACGGCATCGTCGCCGACCGCCTGAAGCCGGTGGGCGCCGGCCTGATCGCCCCGGTGGCCAGCAACGACGACGAATCCGGTCGCGCCAAGAACCGCCGGGTCGAGATCGTCAAGGAATAGCAGCCCCGCATTGCGCACTGAGCCGCCCCGATGGCGTTGGCACGGCCAAGATGCCAAGGTCGGCGCTGACCAACCAGTGGGGGAGAGCGGCGTGGGCATGGGCAATTGGCGCGAGCGCGCCGGCACGCATTTCACCTGCGAGAAGCAGTCGGCGCAGGGGCGCAACGGCATGGTGGTGACCAACCATCCGCTGGCGTCGGCCGCCGGCATGGAGATGCTGGCCGCCGGCGGCAACGCCATCGATGCGGCCGTCGCCTGCCAGTTCGCCCTGACCGTGGTCGAGCCGATGATGGTCGGCCTGATCGGTGGTACGACCTCGCACATCCGGCTGGCCGATGGCAGCCACACCATCCTCGACGGCATGAGCGCGGTCCCTTCGGCCGGTCGTCCCGACATGTTCCGCCCGGTGCCCGGCGCAGCGCCGGAGGTGTTCGACACGATCGGCCGGGAGAACCAGGTCGGTCCCAAGGCGGTCGCCGCACCCGGATCGTTGCGCACCTGGTGCCTGGCGCTCCGCCGCTTCGGCACGATGCCGCTCGCCGACGTGATGCAGCCGGCGATCCGCTTCGCCCTGCGGGGCTTCACCGTGACGCCTTACCTCTCGGAGTGCATCGACAGCGCCGCGCCGGACCTCGCCAGGGACAAGCTCGCGGCGGCACGGCTTCTGCCTGGCGGCGCGCCAATCAAGCCCGGCGCACGGCTGATCCAGGCCGACTACGGCGAGGCGCTCAGCCTGATCGCCAAGCAGGGCGAGGGTGCGCTGCATGGCGGGCCACTCGGCGATCGCGTGGTCGAGTGCATGGAGAAGGCCGGCGGCTACGTCTCGCGCCGCGACCTCGTCGACTATCGCGTGGTCGAGCGCGCGCCGATCCGCGGCCACTATCGCGGCTGGGAAATCCTCGGCCCGCCGCCGCCGGCGGCGTCCGGCGTGCACATCGCCCAGATGCTGAACATCCTGGAGGGCTTCGACGTCGCCGGTCTGGGATTCGGCACGGCGGATGGCGTCCATCTCCTGGCCGAGGTGCTGAAAATCGCGTTCGCCGACCGCGCCGAGGCAAGCGGCGATCCGGACTTCGTGCGCGTGCCGGTCGAGCGCATCACCTCCAAGGCTTATGCCGACGAGCGCCGCGCCAACCTCGACCTCGCTCGCGCCCGGCAGTGGACCGGCGGCCTGCTCGCCCGGGAGGGCGCCGACACCACGCACCTCACCGTCGCCGACGGCGAGGGCAACGTCATCACGACGACCCAGACCATCAACAGCCTGTTCGGCGCACGCTTCATCATTCCCGGCACCGGCATGGTGCCCAACGACTACATGTCGAACTTCGATCCGCGGCCGGGCAACGCGCTGTCGATTGCACCGGGCAAGCGGGTCACCACCTCGATGTCGCCGGTAATGGCGCTCCGCAACGGCCGCGTGGTCTATGCCTTGGGCCTGCCGGGCGGCCGCAAGATCTTTCCCTCGGCCTTGCAGGCCCTGCTGAACTTGGTCGACCACGGCATGACCCTGCAGGAGGCGGTCGAGGCGCCGCGCGTATGGACCGAAGGGCCGGTGCTCGAGATCGAGCACGGCATCGCTGAGCCGGTGCGCGCTGCCGTCGCCGCGCGCGGCCACAAGGTGCAGGTGGTGCCGACCGTGGCTGGCGGCATGAACGCCATCCAGTTCCACGACGACGGCAGCATGACCGGCGCCGCCTGCTGGCGCGCCGACGGCGGGGCCGTTGCCCTTGGCGGCGGGCATGCACGGCCGGGCGTGCGGTTCGTGCTCCCGCACTGATCGGGAATTATTGCGCGATTTTGCCCTTTTAATTGGGCAATCTTTCCCATAATTGCGCAATGGGATGTTTTGCGCAATTAAGGTGCGCCCTTGGTCAAGACAATCAACGAGCAAGGCTTGGAGGAAATCGAAGAGGCAGTCCGCCGTCATGGCCCCGACGGCCTGACCGCTTCGCAGATCGCTGCAGCTTCGGACTCGCCGGTCCCGCCCCGGGCTTTGCAGTATCGACTCAAGCATCTCATCGATCACAAGCGCCTGTTCAGTGAGGGGGTGCGCCGCGGAGCGCGCTATGCCTTGCCTCGTATCGCCGAGGCGGTGGGCACCGCAGTCGCCACCAGTCGATCGGGGGCCATAAGTGAAGCGATCGTGCTGCCGCTCTCCAGGCACGCGTCCGCCATCCAGAATTGCGTTCGTGCGCCCGTCGCGGCCCGCAAGCCTGTCGGATACGACCGGGACTTCCTGGATTCCTATCGTCCTAATGACAGCTTCTACCTGACGATGCAGGAACGAATTCGTCTAGCGCGTATCGCGCCTGGCCGCGAACATCCCGCTCATCAAGCGCAATCTGGCGCCGCTATCGTTCGAAGGCATGCCGCGCGATTCCTACACGCATGCCATGCTGGGTGTTTACGAGCTGAAGCGCACCGAGATGCTGCGCGATCTGTTCATCTGGGCCTACCAACGGTCGGCAGCGCGCTATGCCGCCGTTCGCCAATCGCTCGGTGAA